>WQYT01000076.1 GCA_009781115.1 Coriobacteriia bacterium | reverse complement strand
TCTTGAGAGAGGAGGATTTCCGGTCCGTTTTCGAATGTGAAGGGAGGTGGCAATGAAGATTGATTTTCAGTTCATAGGCTTTTGCCTGTGGCTACTCTGTCAATTTGGAGTTGACCTGCTGTACTTAGTGAGGATCTTGTACAGCAAACGTCACCCTCAACCTCAACAAAACCAAGGGTGACGTTTAACGTAATCTGAGGCAGATGTTGCGCTGGCGCAAGCCATATCCTCACTTCTTAGTATAGCAAAATTTCCCTGCGTACTACCTAAAGCACGTGAAGCAACAAAGCAATCACAAGAAAACACAATCGGTGGAGGACTATGCTGCTCCGAACAGACTACACATGAGTTGGAACTCGTTGCCAGGTCTCGGGGGGTCAGGTGATGAAGACGAGGCGGCCTTTGGCGCAGAGGGCTTCGATGTCGCCCTGGCGTTCTGCGGCGCATAGTTGGGCGAGCGTGAAACCATATGAGGGAACCAGCACGTCGGCGCCCTCCTCGTTATCGCCTGTAAACAAGAACAGTCCTGTTGGGGGTCCGCCCTTGTAGCCCTGCCCTGTCGAGTGCAAGTAACGCGGGCCATAGCAGATCGCAACCGGCAGGCCGTGCTGGCGCTCCAACTCGCGTGCCTGTCGCTGCAAAAGTTCATCATTAACTTTTGAATATGGCATCCAGGCCAACAGCGCCAGATAGTGCGCATCAGGACCACCCGCGATCGCAGCCAGCTCCGTCAACGAATGCACCGGCAGATCCTCGTGCTGGCGCTCCGGGCCCCTCTCCTGCAGAATGCGGCTGGTCGCTTCCTTGCTGGCCGCCACGTCAGGCTGATCAAAAGGATTGACGCCCAGACGCTCTCCACAGGCCGCAACAGCAAACTCCCAGTCAACAAACAGGGCGCCAAGGTCAGCGGGCTCGCAGAAGGGGTAGTCAAAGGCCGGAACGCCCAGCGTCCGGGCTGTCTCGCGCAGGCGCGTCAGGGCAGCAGCGTCGTCGCAGGCCTCCTCTCCAATCAGAGCAACCGAGACCACCGCCTGCGCCCGGGGACTGAAGAGCAACAGCTTCTCGGCACGCTCAGGCGTCGTAACAATCGGGATCAGCCCGCGCCCGTCCTTGCCCAATGATTCTGCGATGAGCTGCTCAAGCCAGCGCCCCACCGCAACAAACCGGGGCGCCAGCACCAGCAACAGCACATCGCGGCCCGCCTCGGCACTGCTGGTCAAAAAGTCCGCCAGGTCGGCGTCTTCTGCCCGCGTCTGCGTCTGCGTCTGCTCCCGCTCCCGTTCGCGCTCCCATGCCCGCGCCTCGGCCTCCTGGGCACACTTGATCAGCGGCCCCACATCGGCTCCGGCAAGCACAAGCGACGCCAGACCAAAAGCCGTCAGCGCCGAGTAACGCCCGCCTATATCGACCGGCGTCGAGACCACCGCAAGCCAGTCCTCTTCGCGCGCCAGCGCTTCAAGCGTGGTGCCGGGGTCGGTCACGGCAACACAGTGCCGGGCAGCCAGCGCGGCGGAGCCCAGACCCTCGGTCAGGCGCTGCTGAAAGGCGCGGTATAACACATTAGGCTCCAGCGTCGTGCCCGATTTGCTCGCCACGATCAGAAGCAGGCCCGCGGTGTCCATCTCATCTAAGACCCGTTTCACATACGCAGGATCGGTGGTATCGACCACCCGGATTTTCATGTCCGGGCAAGATCCGTTCTCAGGCTCAGCAAGCGGGGCGCAAGCGGCAGCGTCGGGGGGCTCGCCCAGCTCGCCCTTGCTCCGCTGAGAAGGCTCCACCGGAGCCTTCTCCGGGCGCTTCGCAACCCCTACGCACTGCTGAGGCTCATTGCTGAACAGAGTTTTCAGCACATAGGCGGCAAGCGCGCTGCCCCCCATGCCCAGGATGATGATCTCACGCAGCTCAAAGGGCACGCGCTGGCGCAGCTCCTGCAGGCGCGTGATCACATCAGGCGCGTCGGTGGCCGCATGTTTCCATCCCGTTAAATCACCCATAAGCTCACAAACTACGCAGTGCGGTCTTCAGCGAGGCAGCCCGGCGACGCGACACGGGAATCGTCTCGGAATTGCCCACGAGCGTCAGGGTCAAAGTTCCTCCCGGTTGTGATTCGAGCGTATCAACTTTATGCAGGTTGATCAGATAGCGCCGGTGCGCACGGAAGAACCCCTGCCCTTCAAGCTGTGCCTCGATCCGGGCAAGTGACGTGCTCGAAATGAAGCGATCCTCAGCCGTGAACAGGTAGGTATAGTCATCTTTTGCCATCGCAAAAAGAACGTCAGAAATCGTGAGAAACTGCTTTTTGCCCGCCCGGTCGACCATCAGACGATTTGTTGTGACGGGCTCATTTTGAGGAGCCGGCGCGGCGGCTGCCTTGTCGGCCCTCATGCGCTGACGCACTTTTTCAAGCGCCTGCGCCAGACGCTTGGTCTCGACTGGCTTGACCAGATAATCCAGAGCGCTCAGCTCGAAGGCCTTGACGGCATACTGAGTATAGGCCGTCACGAACACGATCGCGGGCGGCGCAGGATGAGTTTTTAAGCCCTCCGCCAGCTGGATCCCACTGACGCCGGGCATGTTGATGTCCAAAAAGACCACGTCGGTCGGAATCTGCTTGATCAGGGCGACGGCGTCGCGCACGTTGTCGGCCTCACCCACCACCTTGACATCATTGAAGTCTTCCAGAAGAAAGCAGAGCTCGCTGCGAGCGGGCATCTCATCGTCGATCACCAGTGCACGGATCATAGCGCTCCCCCTACCCCCGTTTCGATCGCCTTAAACGATCCTGTCAAAGCCGAACGGTCAACCGTGCGCTCGCCACTGAACAGTGACCTGAGCGCCACATCGCGCCACAAGCGCTCGACCATCGTTGGCCACTTACGCTGGAACGCAAAGTAGTCGGCGCAGTGCGCGCAGGCATAGCGCGTCGCATCGCCAACCACGTGCAAGGTCGCCTGCCAGTAGACCCCGCGCTCCGGTCCCCGGATAGCGCGCAACAGCGCAGTAATACGCGCGCGCATCCCCGCCGAGCCGTCAATGAAATCACCCGGATAGGGGGCGAGTTGCGCGGCGGTCACCTGCGTCAGATCGACCTGAGATTTAGTGAATTCGAGCTTACGGTGCTCATAGATGTAGCCAAAAACATCCTGCCTGAAGCGCAGCGGCTGGCTGACACCCTCGCCCGGAACATGCATCACGCTCCACTGGTCATCTGCAAACAGCTGCGCGCCAAAAAGCCGCGCGTTAATCACGTAGTCAGTATCTTCGCCGCGCGTGATCCAGGGGTCAAAACTCACGCGGGCAAACAGCCCGCCGTGCAGCGCCAGACAGCCGCCAAAGGCCAGCTTTGCCGGCGTCAGGCGCGGGGGCGTCAGAAGCTCGCTGATGCCGCGATTGCGTGACTGGTCCCAGTGCCAGAACCGGTCAGTGGCGCGGCTGTCCTCCTCGGTCAGATAGCGGCCCTTTGCGTTCATGGCAAGACCCGTCTTGCCCAGCAGGTGCCCGCCCGTATGTATCGCGTCACCCAGCCCAAAGAGCGCTTTCTCCAGAAAGCCCGGGTCGTCTACGACGCAGTCATCATCCAGAAAGATCACCTTGTCGCGCCCCTTGATGCTTGCGACCAGCAGGCCCAGGTTGCGCGTAGCGCCATAGCTGCGCATGCTGAGCGCCGCGGTCATCTCAAGCATCTCAAGCTGTTCAAGGCGGCGGGTAAGCGAGCCCATCTCCGTCGGCCCGAACACAAAGGTGTCAAGCTTTGGGAACTGTCGCGCGATCTCGCGCACGCGCTCATCGGCGCGGACCTCGACACTTTTATCATTGGTATTGACGATCAGCGCCACGCTGAAGGGATCGCGCAGATGGGTCAGCGACTCAAGCAGGCGCGAGAGGGGCGGATGCGGATCGTCTATGCTTGTTGGGTGCTCGTAGAAGGCCTGCGCGTCAGCAGACATCACCTGACGATCCCGCTTGTTCTTCGAGTTTTCATTACCGCGCCGACTCTGCTGCTTACCCCAAAAGGTAGAAACAATGATCAAGGGACTACTTGCTGCCATGCATCTTCTCCCTGCCTCCAGTACTCACAACTATCCCGTATAAAAAACGGGGCCGCATCCGTCAGATACAAAACCTGCGCTGCAGCCCGGGGCTACCACTGACTTCGCCTGTCTATTTTATCAGGAATGGCCCTTATCATCGACACTCCGCACAATATCAAGGCGTCGAAGCAGTAAGAAAAGCGGATAGCCGAGCCCGTAAACCACCAGGGCCTCGCCTGCGGCAATGCCCACAAAACCAAAGAGGTACATGAGCGGCCAGCTCTGCGCCAGGCTGACGTGCGTCAGCGGGAGCGTATAGTAGCCCTGGACGCCCAAGCTTTTGAGCATGACCGGCAGGTAGGCTGCCACGATGACCGCGTTTGCCAGCACCGGCCCTGCCAGCGCCAGCAGCGGGCGACGGCGCAGGCGCCGGGTCCAGAGCGCGCCTGCCACCGTGGCAAGCGTCCCAAAGATCACGTCGAGCAACGCGAGCGGACCGGCGCCCGTCAGGCCCATGTTCAGCAGGTTAGCCAGGGCGCAGCCAACGCCGAGGCCCGGGACGGCTGCCGGCGTGAAAAGCGGCAGGATCGTAAACGCTTCTGAGGCGCGCAGCTGCACCGGCCCCCAGGAAAGGACGCCGAGCAATTGGTTGGCCAGCAGCGTGACCGCCGCATACAGCGCGGCAATAACCCCCGCGGTAACAATCCCCCGACTGCGTCGCCCCGGGGCTGACCCAGGGCCGGTGTCGCCCGGCGCGTCCGGGACTGACCCCGGGCTGGCATCGCCCGGCGCATCTGAGGACAAAACGGGGACTGCACCTCCCGTCCGAGCGCAGCAAGTGACAGAGAGACTGTGCCCTTTTGCCCGAGTCCGCCTCACTACAGCAGCAGCTCGGCGATCTGTACGGTGTTAAGCGCGGCGCCCTTGCGCAGCTGATCGGCCACGACCCACAGCGCTATCCCGGCAGGTACCGTATCATCGACACGCAGGCGGCCCACATAGACTTTGTCGGTCCCGGTCAGCTCGGCGGGCATCGGATAGCGCTGCGTGGCCGGATCATCGCAGATGATGATACCCGGGTAGGCCGCCAGCGCCGCGCGGCACGCGTCAAGCGTTGGCGCGGGCCTCTCGGGGCTGGCGTCAAACTCAACCATAACCGCCTCGCTGTGGCAACGCAGCACCGGCACGCGCACGCAGGTCGCCTGCACGGCGACCTCAGGCGCATGAAGGATCTTCTTGGTCTCGACGACCATCTTCCATTCCTCTTTGGTCGAGCCACCGTCAAGAAACACGTCGATCTGCGGGATGCAGTTAAAGGCGATCTGATGCGCAAAGGCACGGGGAGGATAGCTCTCGCCTGCCTGGAGCGCGCGGGTCTGCTCCTCAAGCTCGGTCATGCCCTTGGCGCCAGCGCCAGAAGACGACTGGTAGGTGCTGACCACCACGCGCGACAGCGGGCAGAGCTCGTGGAGCGGGGCAAGCGCGACCACCATCTGGATCGTCGAGCAGTTGGGATTGGCAATCACACCCTGATGCTGGAAGGCATCCTCCGGATTGACTTCGGGCACCACAAGCGGGACATTGTCCTGCATCCGGAAGGCGCTGGAGTTATCGACGATGACGCACCCCGCCTCCGTGGCAGCCTGGGCGAACTTTTGGCTGATAGCGGCGCCCGCGGAGAACAGCGCGATATCGACCCCGGCAAAGCTTTCCGCCGTAAGCTCCTCTACGGTCAGCTGGCCAGAGGCGGGCGCGCCCGGGCCGCCGTAGGGCAGCTGCTTGCCCACGCTGCGCGATGACGCCAGCGCGCGAAGTTCGGCTGCCGGGAAGTTGCGCTGCTCCAGACAGAGCAGCATCTCGCGTCCCACCGCGCCGGTCGCACCGCACACCGCAACAACCGGCCTGTCCGGCATCGGCTTATCCCACTGAGCGGACAGATACGGGAGATACGAGGAAGACATTATGCGCCTACTTTCCAAGGATGGTGACAAATACCCCAGGGGTGTTTGTCCCCACTGTTTTGTGCTTATTGTCAGTATAGCTCACTGGCAGCAGGCAGGGCCATCCAGGCCGAACTCGGTATGCAGCGCACGCACGGCGTCTTCCAGTTGGTCCTGGGCGACCACGCAGCTCAGGCGGATCGGCGAAGTGCTGATCAGGTCGATGTTGATGCCTGCTGCCGCCAGCGCAGAAAACATGCGCGCAGAAACGCGCGGCTGGGTCTTCATGCCCGCGCCAACGATCGAAATCTTTGCTATGTCCTCATCGACAATCCAGGTCCGCGCGCCAATCACTTCGACGGCCTCGCGCACCGCTTGTTTGGCCGCGTCCAGCTCTCCTGTCGGGGCCGTGAAACTGATGTCGGTCGCGCCGTCTTCGGAGATATTCTGGATGATCATATCGATGTTGATGTCGTGATCCGCCAGCTTCGAAAAGACCTGGGCGGCCACGCCGGCCTGGTCGGGTACGCCGCGGATCGTGAATTTGACCTCAGAAGTATCAAAGGTCACACCGGACACGATGGCCTGCTCCATACTCACGTCCTGCTCCTTTACGATCGTGCCGGGCTCGTAGTCAAACGAGCTGCGGCAGTGGATGATCACACCGTGGTTGCGCGCGGCCTCGACCGAGCGCATCGAAAGCACGCCCGCGCCGCTGCTGGCCATCTCAAGCATCTCCTCGTAACCAATCACGTCGATCTTGCGCGCGCGGGGCACGATCCGGGGGTCTGCCGTATAGACGCCCGCAACGTCGGTATAGATCTCGCAGAGATCGGCGGTGAGCCCCGCGGCAAGCGCCACCGCTGTCGTATCGCTGCCCCCGCGGCCCAGCGTGGTGATCTGCCCGTCGGGGGTGCGGCCCTGAAAGCCCGCCACGATGACGATCTTGCCCTCATCAAGCGCCTCGCGCACACAGGCCGCGTCGATGGCAAGGATCTGCGCCTTGCTAAACGTTGAGCTGGTCATGATGCCGACCTGCGCGCCCGTAAACGAGATCGCGTCTGCGCCGCTTGCCTGCACGGCCATCGCAAGAAGCGCGATCGAGACCTGCTCGCCCGTAGTCAGCAGCATGTCCATCTCACGCTCCGCCGGATGCGGCGTGAGTTGATGAGCCAGGTCCACCAGCTCATCGGTGACCTTGCCCATGGCAGAGACCACGGCAACAACCTGATCGCCCGCTTCATGGCGCGCAATCAGCCGCTCAGCCACCCGCCGCATATGCTGCGGCGTGGCAACCGAAGTTCCACCAAATTTCATAACAATAAGAGACATGATGAATTATTGTAGCAAGAAAGAGCGGGTGCCCGGAAACACCTCACGCTTGGCGAGCAAGCTGAGAAGGCCCATAACCACGATATACAGCAAATTTGCTGTCCATTCTAAAGTATCCTCTATTTCACGTAGCACAAATCCTCTATTTCGCGTAGTGTTTTTAGCGTTTATCCTCTATTTCCCGTAGCGAAAATCCTCTATTTCTGGTAGACTACTCTTATCACGCGGATTTGGAGCAGAACATGACCCTTAAACCTGAAAGCTATAGACCTCGTTTGCTTGACGGGCACATCGCAGACACCCTGAAGGCGTTTGGCGCCGTCGAGATCATTGGCACCATGTGGTGCGGGAAAACCTGGGCCGCTTTGGCCCAGGGCATGAGCGTAGCGCACCTTGATAACGAAAGAGAGCAGGAAGTCGCCCGTACCGATCCCGCTCTCACCCTTACGGGCGACCAGCCACGCATCCTTGACGAATGGCAGGAAGTCCCTTCGCTCTGGGACGCGACGCGCAGGGCGATCGACGAGGCGGGCAACCGCCCCGGACAGTATATCCTCACCGGATCTTCCACCCCCGCTAAAGACTCCGTCACGCATAGCGGTACGGGCAGGATAGCGCGCATGACGCTCAGGCCGTTCAGCCTTCTGGAGGCAGGGGAATCTGACGGCTCCGTTTCGCTCGCCGGGCTTTTTGAGGGTGAGCTCCGGACAGGGGCCACGACCACAGACCTCGTACGCCTGGCGGAGCTGGTATGCCACGGCGGATGGCCCGCCGCCCTGAGCCGGGAGCCTCAGTATCAGCCGCTGATTCCCCAGCAATACCTTGACACCTTTGTATCGTCAGCAACTGCGAAAAAGCTCAATGAGTACGTGCTGCGTGCCGTGCTGCGTTCGCTTGCGCGAAACACCGGCGCGCCCGTCTCAAAAACCACCCTTGCGGCCGATGTTGCCGGGGCGCTTGTCACGCGCCCGGATGCTCCACGCAGTGAGACCGTCATCAACCAGCATCTCAATTACCTGAAGGACCGCTTCCTGATCGAGGAGCATGGCGGTTGGGCGGCACCAGTGCGGGCAGTCTCGCGTGTCCGGACAAATCCACAGTTCAGTTTTGTTGATCCGTCGTTGCCGGCAGCGTTACTGGGGCAGTCGCCCGCAAGACTATTGAATGACATGCAGCTTTTCGGGAGGCTTTTTGAGGAGCTCTGTTTGCGCGATCTTCGCGTATATGCGTCGGCGCTTGATCTGGCGCTGCCTGATCCCGTGCGTTACTACCGCGATTCTGACGGCCTGGAAGTTGACGCGATTATTGAGCTGCGCGATGGTAGATGGGCAGCTATCGAAATCAAATTAAGTGACGATAAAGTTGACAAGGGCGTCCGCAACCTGATGCGCCTGCGGGACAAAGTACGCGCGAATCCTTTGGCGCAAAATCCTGAACCGGCATTTATGGCTGTGTTGGTGGGAAAAACCGGATACGTCCGTAAGACTCCTGAGGGGGTTTATGTCTTTCCGGTCACTGCGCTTGGGGCATAATAAAGAGAGCCTGCCGATGTCAGCAGGCTCTCTTTGTGGTGCCATATGTTGTTGTTACTCGGAACAGCGTTTTTGCAAATACGCGTAATACTCATCCACGTCGCGCTGGATCTCCTCCAGCAGGGCTTCGTTGCCCGGCTTGAAGAGGTGCTTGAAGCGACCCTGGGGCTTGAGGAACTCGACCACCGGCGTCAAACCATTGCGGGTCTTTGCCGGCATGGTCATGCGCCACTGGCCATTTTCCACTTCGAAGCTGGGCCAGAAGCCGGTATCGACCGACAGGCGCGCGAGCTCGGTGGTCTTTGCGGCGTCGCTGCGCCAGCCACGGGGGCAGGGCGCCATGATGTTCAGGAACGCCGGACCCTCGGCCGCGAACGCCTTGGTCGCCTTCTTGACCACGTCGTTCCAGTAGCCAACGGACGCCTGCGCCACATACGGGATGTGGTGGTCGGCCATGATGCTCGTCAGATCCTTGCGGCGTTGGATCTTGCCCGCCTGCGCCGCGCCGACCTCAGAGGTCGTCGCCCAGGCGTGCAGCGGCGTCGCGCTGGAACGCTGGATACCCGTGTTCATGTAGGCGCCGTTGTCGTAGCACACATACACGAAGTTGTGGCCACGCTCGGTCGCGCCGGACAGCGACTGAAAACCGATGTCATAGGTGCCGCCGTCGCCGCCGAAGGCCACGAACTTCAGCTCGCGCTCCGGATCGATCTTGCCCTGGCGTTTCAGCGACTTGAACGCCGACTCGACACCACTGATCGTGGCCGCCGAGTTCTCGAACGCGTTATGGATGACCGAGCCTTCCCAGGCGCCATAGGGAAAGATCGTCGACGATACTTCCAGGCAGCCGGTCGCCACTGAGGATACGACCTCAGCTTCACCCGCTCCCAACAGTACCTGGCGCACCGCGATCGACGCGCCACAACCGCCACACAGGCGATGCCCGCCGCTCAGGCGCTCGGGCAGATAGGTGAGTTCTTTGATAGTAGCCATGTTATCTCCTCCTACTCAATGC
>WQYT01000075.1 GCA_009781115.1 Coriobacteriia bacterium | reverse complement strand
TCTTAGTGTGCGTTTAACCTGCGTAGCGTAAGCGCAGGTAATCAGCTAAGACAATAGGAGGGAGGTGTGACGCAATAAATCAATCAAACTATAGTTTTGCGAGCTTACAAAGTAAGCTTTCAGGAGTAGTTCTGTCTTGCAGTCAGAAGCAACAACGAATGACTGTCTGGTCAGGTAGTGCTTCTGTTCGCAAAAATGTAGGGGGGGGGGGCTCCTTAACTATTATTTCGTAGCCAGATATCTTGCAGATTGCAAATATTTTTCGGCTACGCAAAATACTCGTGATATATTTTCAGACCAAAGTGGCTATTTGGTCAAACTATCTAATGTTTGCAAATGCTTTTCTGCAATAGATAGCGTCAGTAAAAACTTTCACAACACTTATCTCTTTCACCTTGCGCTTCTTAAGACATCAGGTGTCTTGTCTTACAGAAGCTGTCGTGGATCTCCTTGTCGCGCTTCTCCTCCATGAAGTACGTATCTGATAACTAACAACAACTCTTAACAAATCCATCCGAAAGGAGAAAGAAATGCCAAGAACACATGTTCCTCATCGAAAGATGAGTACCAAGAAAAAAGTAGCAGCAACGGCAGCTGCGGTACTGATAGCTGCCTTACTACTCGGAGGCGCTTTTGCCTGGACTGACTTTACCCAGGCATTCACGAACATCTTTCATAATCATCCCGAGCCTGATGTATTGCTTCATGATGACTTTACCCCGGGCAAGAACAAAGACGTGTACGTAGAAAACACCGGTAACACTCCGCTTTATGTCAGAGTAGTTTTCTATGAGTACCTCCAAGTAGGTAACAAAGTAGTATTAGGAAATACATCTCAAACTCCTGCTGTAGCGGTAAAAAATAAGTCTACGTATCAAAAACATCTCTGGACTCCACTACCAGATAGCACAGGACTTCAGTCAAAGTGGAACCTACCAACTTCTCAGTACTATGATTGGTATCTCACCGGCGCTCAAAAGCTCTATCTACCGGGAACATCAGAGATTGATGACGTTGACTATGCCGCACTCGGTTACAGTGCAGGAGATGTGCCGTCTCCATCTGATGGCATCAAAGGGCTTTCTGGTAATGGTAATGCTCTGCAGTATACTGAGCCTGCTAACTCTATCCCAATGGTTACTATGGCTTGGTTCAGCGCTCAGTCTGATAACGTTAAAGCATGCTATGTAGGCTGGATACTTGACAGTGACGGTTATGCCTACTGGAGCCAGAAGCTTATGCCCAATACCGCTACTAACCTTCTGTTGGATAAGGTATTGCCAAAGACAGGCGTAAGTCCTGATGATAACTCCTATTACGCCATAGACGTATGTATGCAAGCCGCCAATGCAACTGAAGTCTATAAGTTTTATGACGACCCAACAGGAATTTCTCCTGAAGCAAAAAGCTGGATAGCAGACGATGCTCTTAAGCCTGCAAAGATCGGTCCCAGTCTTCCTGAAAAAGAAGCGAAGGTTACAGGCGACGGACTTACTGACGCACAGATTGCAGCGTTAAAGGCGGCGCTCAGCGTAGATCCTGTGCCTACTGATGACATTACCGCTTTAGGCCTTAACAATGCCAAGCAGGTCTATCAGGCAGCACAGCTTGCTCAAGACGCTCTTAATGCTGAGATTGCCAAAGGTAGTCCTGACCCTGCGCTTATTGAACAGCTTGCTCGTGAAGCTTCTTCTCTTGAGGCGCTGGGGGATCGTATGACTGATGCTAATCCGCCGGACGGTGAGCTTCCAACTGGTACAGTTGCTACGGTGAACGGAAATGGCTTTGCGAAAACTGTTGATGCGAACAACGGATATACTCTGCTTAATGCGCTGAACTTCCCTGATCCTAATCTATTAGCGCTGTTAACGCAGCAAGGTGGATATGTTTCAGGAAATGCCGGCAATGGCTTTTTCTCAAATTATCAAATACATTGCGATTCTATCGATACCGATCCTGCTGGCGGCGATGGCAAACTATCTCCGACTGAACTGAATGCAGTTACTTCAATTTACTTAGTCGCAAATTCTGGTGTTTCGTCCGATCCTAAAATTGCTCAAGTTGTCTCTTTGGAAGGTATAGAGCTGTTTCCTAATCTGACCACCCTGCAAGTAGGCTACACTCAAGTTTCTACTGTGAGGCCTGATCAAAATCCGCAGTTGACAACGTTAGTTGTTGCAGGAAATATCAATGTCGTTAATACAACCAATAACCCACAACTGCAATATTTGCTAGTTAATAACACTAATGTGACCTCGCTTGATCTCTCAAAAAATACGAATCTGACTCAGTTGACAGTAAGTAACAATAATAAACTTCCAGTATTTGATGTGAGCAATCTTGCTCAATTGGACACAATAATATCTGGTGGGCCCAATACTGATATTATCGGTTTACAAAAGTGTAAAGCATTGGGAACTGTTGTTCTTGCAGACAATTTACGCCTACAAACAGCTGACTTCAGTGACTTTCCAGTATTGTCTAATTTGCAGTTTCAAGGCTGTACGAACTTAACCTCTATTGATGTCAGCAATTGTCCTAATCTAGCACTATGTTGGCTCTATGGAACCGCAACAGCGCCCATGCAAGTCTCAAATATAGATATAACCAACACACCAGTTCTTTTAGCTAGCGGCCCGGGCTTCCGATTCCAATACAATGGCAACATAACCATTACTGGCGCAGCTGGAAGGACCTTCACTGACCCTGGCTACCACCTAGCCGGCAATGTAATCACTTATGCACCCTAAGACTATCAAAAAGTCGAACCACACTTCGGTACTGGTAATACCGGAATCATTCAGTAGTTGCTACTGAGTGTTTCACCTGCGACCGTGGCTCTGCTCACTTTTTCCCCCTTCGTGGGCAGAGCCACCTGAATTCTCAGGGTCCCTCGTTGCTTTGGAGCAGCTCGTGTTCGTTGTCTTGGCCGGGCTGTTCCAGAGTGGCGAGGGACTCTGCTTTATGCTTTCAAGCTACGGGGGGGTTGCGACGGGGGGGCTCGCTGACGCTCGCAAATTACTGGATTGCCACGTCATGGCGCTTGCGCGCCATTCCTCGCAATGACGGGAGGAGAAATGGATTGCCGTGGCGCTTCGCTCCTCGTGGCGGGCGGGAGGAGAAACGGATTGCCGTGGCGCTGCGCTCCTTGTGGCGGGCGATTTGACATGTCTTGGGCGAGCTGTTCCTAAGTGGCGCGGGGTTTGTGTTTAGGCTCATTAAAGGGTCGTGAAACCTTCAGAAGCTTCTTTTGCCGGTAATCCACTCTTTAAAAAAGGGATCGTCAAAGAGGTAGGTCTCGTTTTTTATGAGATAACCCTGAACCGCAAGACGTTTCAAGCTGCTGTAGACTGTGCTGGTAGGTAGCTCGATATCTTGCACGCCACGATCAGTGGCCAGCGCCACCAACACGCGTTTATCTGTTTTGTTCAAGGTATTCCAGAGGCGATCGTAGTCGTTGTCGTGTAGTTCAATAATGTGCTGGATTACCTCAGATAACATCTGTTTATGATAGGGGTTGCTCTCCAGATAATCGTAGCAATAATATCCCAGCTGTTGAGTGTAGTAGGGGTGGCAGTGGGTAAAAGTTTCTGATAGTTGGCAGCAAAACATTACGAAAATATTCGTTACGAAAAATTTCGTTACGAAAAACTTCATAGTACATAATCATGGTATAAGATTAGCCATAAACTGTCAAAAGGTCTTGAAGAATCAGTCGGTGCAGGTTGGCTTGCGGGCGGGCTGGAGTTGTATCCAGGCGGTGCGTTTTTTGTTTTGGTCGTCAAGTGAGCCGAAGAAGTCGTCGCAGATAGCGAGTTGGAATCCGGTGATTTGGGGTGGTGCTGGTAGCAGGTCGCCTTCAAGCACGACGATTGACTCGGCGTTAAGCGCCTGGGCGTAGGCGGCCAGGATGGGTTCAGGGGGTTGCGGTTGCGGGCGGTGGCGCGCTGGGTCGTCGCGGGGGGCCGGCCCCTGCTCCGCTGAAAACAGCTCACTGGGCTGTTTTCCGGGCGCTCCGCAGCCTACAGGGCGAGTGTCAGGCATAGCCGTTACGGCTGGCGCCAGGATATCTGGCACGCAGAGGAGAGCTATCTCGGGGGGGCGGTGATTCAGGGCGCTCAGCGCCTTGGTCAGGGCCTCGCGTTCGGCGGCGCTTAAACTGCTGCGCTCGCGGCCTGTGACGGCAAGTACGGTCGCGTAGTACTGGTGGGCGACCGCCTCAAGGCTTAGGTTAAATCCTGCATCCTTAACTCCCGCACCTTCAAATCCTGCGCCCTCAAGCCCGGTATTCTTAAGCTCCGCACCATCATGTTCCGCGGTCTCAAAGCACGCGCTTTCAAACCCGGCAGTCTCGCACTTTGCGATCTCAGCCGCGGCGGCGGTGAGGCGGGCGGTGGCTACTGTGCGGATTGACTGGTCCAGTGCGCTGATCTCCTGGTTATAGCGACAGATCAGATCCGTGGCGATTGCTCCTTGAACCAGTTCCAGGCGGCTTGCAGGCCGTCTGCCAGCTCGACTTCAGGGGCCCACTCTAAGATATCGGCGGCTTTCTCGGCAGAAAGGATGCTTGTGTGTACTTCGTCTGCGGGTGGCTCCCCGTGCTCCTCGCGCCCGTGAAAGCCCGTGATCTGGCGCAGGGTGGTGAGCAGCTCGCACAGGTCGGCGCCCTGCCCGGTGCTGATGTTAAACGCCGGGCCATCGGCGCCCGGGATGCTTGCAAACCTCAGGTCATGTCCAATAAGCAGCGTCAGGGCAGACACCACGTCGCCCACGTAGACAAAGTCGCGGGTCTGGGTGCCGTCGCCGTTGATGATGGGCGCGTCCCCGGCGGCAATGCGCGAACAGATCGCCGCGACCACTCCCGCCTCACCGAGCGCGCTCTGGCGGGGGCCGTAGACATTGGCAAAGCGCCCAAAGACGTAGTCGATGCCCGCTGCGCCCAGCATCTCGGCCAGGATTGCCTCTCCGGCAAGCTTGCTTGCGCCGTAGGGGTTCTGTGGGTCTTTGGCCGAGGCCTCGGTCAGCGGGATCTCGGCGGGGTTTCCGTAGACCGCCGCGCTGCTGGCAAAGACGACGCGCACCGCACCGCTGTCGATGGCCGCCTGGGCCACCGCGCGCGTCCCATCAAGATTGACCCGATCGTTAGCCGCAGGGTCTGCCAGCGAGCGCGTCACCGATGACTGGGCGGCCAGATGCACGATGACATCAGGCGAGAATTGCGCAGCAATCTCGCCAAACCCCGCCTCGCAGATACTCATCTTACGAAAGCCGCAGGCGGGGTGCACATTTTCAAGGAAACCGGTCGAAAGATCATCGACGACCAGCACCTCGCCCTCAAGCGAAATGAGCTGATGGATCAGGGCAGATCCAATAAAACCGGCGCCACCGGTAACAAGTATCTTCACATCTTGTCCTTCCTGAGCATTCCCGTCAGAGGGGGTGGGGTGCTCTGTGCGATAATGATTAACTGTACTGTAACATACAACAGCAGGATTTATGCGAAGCCGTTATTTCACCATAATCATCACGGGCGCCCTGTGCGCCCTGCTCTGCCTGCCGGCAGCATCTGCTGGCGCGACTCCTCCTGCCCGGGGCGCGACGGGAGCGACGCCGGGAGCGACGGCGGGGCAATCCGCGGCGTCAGCGTCAGCGCCAGCCCCAGCCCCAGCGTCAGCCCAGGAGCCAGCCCCAGCCCCAGCCCCAAAGACCACCATCGCCACCCTGGACGCCGATCAGGCAAGTGTGACGGCGACGGGCACGTTCAGCTATACCGTGCGGATACGTCCGGCAGAGGGCGCCGATAGTATCAGCGCCCGGCTGGAGCTGTTTGACCTGCAGGGCAAAAACATCTTCCTGCGCTCAAAGTACTGGAACTTTGCCACCAACACCAACACCAACACCAACACCACCGCCACCGCCATCACGCGCGGGCCGGCGCCAACAGATCGACCAGACGCCTCGGGGGCCTACTCATATACCTTCAGTCAGGACGTGAGCAGCCTGGCGTTGCCGCCGGGCGATTATGCGGTGAAGTGCACGGTTAAAACAAGCTCGCCAGAACGCATCTATACGCAGCAGTTTGCCAGTCATCTGTTCGTCTATGATCCGGCTGGCGCACCGGCCCCGGCGACGGTGGTGCTGCGCATTGGCGCGCCTGCGCTGCAGCGTACAAGCGGGGTTTACGCCAGTGATCCGACGACCGGGACCGCGCGCCTGCGCGCCGATGAAATCAGCCGCCTGTCGCGCTGGATCCTTACGCATCCGATGTCCCAGCTGACCCTGGCCCCCTCGCCGCTGTTGATAAAGGAGCTGGCTGATATTGCAGATGGCTGCCAGTATGTCAACAGCAGCGGCAGCGTTGTCGAGCTGTCTGCAGAAAGCCCGTCTGCCAGCGCCATCGCACAGTCATTGGATAGTTTGCGCGAGGCCCTTGCGACCGGGCGCCTGCAGCTTGCCTGGCAGGGCTACAGCGACCCGGATGTCGGCGCGCTCCTGCGCTATCAGCTCACGGCTGACGTGACGGCTCAGTACCGGCAGGGGGCGACGACGCTGAATACTATTTTGGACGCCAAGCCAGCGCCGATTACCGCGCCTTTTGGGGATAAGAGCGTCATGGACGCCCAGAAGCTCCTGGCCCCTCTGGGGGTCACCCAGGTACTGCCAGCGGGCTATAACACGGTCTCACAGTCTCTGGAGACCAGTACGGTGGTCGCCGCGCAGGCAAACCTCTTTACCCAGCGCGGAAAAACACGCGCAACGGTGGCGGTGGTCGGGCTTCCGGTCAATCAATCGGCGGCCACGGCGCTGCTTGATCGTATAGAGGCGCTGCAGGGCTGCGCCTGGATCAAGTTCCAGGCGCCCGATGCAGGCGCTGCGCAAAGCGTCACTGATCATCCGGGGACGTCGCAGCAGCCCTTCGAAACAGAGCGCCCTGATTTTGCCGTGGTATATAAAGCGCGGGTGGCGGCGCGCGGTCTGACCGGCGCGGTTGACGCAAAGGATCAGAGTGCAAAAAGCGCCACTCAGCTCTCGCTGATTGCGGAAAATGCTTTTGGGCCTTATCCTGACGGGGGCGCTGCTTCTGGCGCCGAGAGCTATACGCAGGGTACCCTCAGGATAGTCAAAAAGGCCTTTGCTCCCCTGAGCCTGAAAACCCGACCGGTGACGCTTGCGGGAAATTCTGGGGAGGCGCCCATCACAGTTGCAAGCAGCAGCGCCACGCAGATGCAGGTCCACCTTGAGTTTTCCGGCAGGGACAACCGCATGAAGGTTGAACCGTCCAGGAGCCCGACTCTTACGGTAGAGGGCGCTGAAGTTCTTTTTAGCCCCAAAGTCACGCTGTATACGGTAAGCTCCAGTAATCTGAAGGTGCGTTTGATGGCGGGGGAGTATGCAATCTGTGAAGATAGTGTCGCGATTTCTGGCTCATATCTCGATATCATCGGCATCGTTGTTATAGTGGTTATGGTTGGTGCGGTGCTGGTCTTTTATATCTGGCGCCACGCAAAGAAGGAACAGGAAGGTGGGGCTCGTGCCCGTTGACGCAAACCGCAACGAAGTAATCGTTTTCGATACCAACGTCTTACTGACCGATCCTCAGGCGCTCTTTGCCTATCCTGACGCCGAGGTTGTCATCCCGGAGACGGTCCTCTCAGAGCTTGACAAGCTTAAGACCAATCACTCGGACCCGGACCTGCGGTTCAGGGGGCGCGAGGTCACTCGCCTGATTTTCGAGCTGGCCGACGGGAATTCTCTGGTTGATGGCATCAGCCTGCCCGAGGGCGGCACCCTGAGAGTGGCGCCGTTTGAGTACAACAACCAATCACTGCCGGATGGGTTTTCGACCAAGACCCCTGACGACAAGATACTGGCTACCGCCTGGCTCTTAAACGATGAGCTGGAGGGGCCAGCTTCGCTGACGCTTCTGACCAACGACCTGAACATGCTGCTTAAAGCCCAGACGGCTGGCCTGGAGGTCAGCCAGTTTGGCAAAGGCGATGACATCAGCTTTGGCAAGCGCTACATCATCCGGCCGTTTCAGCGCTACCGGGTCCCGCTGTTGATCTTAGCGATTGCCGTCGCGCTTTTTGCGGCCGTGACCGTGATCGGGATTACGCAGGGGGGGCTGTTTCGCGCGCGCGCCGCGACGGTCTCGACCGACTTTCGCAACCTCTTGACCTCAAATCAGCAGGGCGCTTATGACGCGCTGGTTACCTTGCAAAACGACCCGAACAACACTGACGCTCTGCTGACGCTGGCAAACTTTTACTACGATCGCACAAACCTTGACCAGGCCAACAACGACAGCGCCGCCATGATGACCGACGCCAGAAATGGCATCACGTACTTCACCAAGTACCTGGCGCATTTCCCCACAGCCGCCGACGCTCAAAGCGATATGGCGGCGCTGTATTACTACAGCGGCAATACCGATATGGCTATCCAGGTGATCGGCAAGGTTCTGGAGCTTAATCCCAACCACCTCAAAGCGAACTATAACCTGGGCATCTTCTATGCGTTTGGACGAAACGACCTCGACTCAGCAAAGAAGCAGATGGAAAAAGTTGTCGAGCTGACCAAGGATAATACGGCAAACAAAACCATCCATGATCAGGCGACACAAATGTTGCAGTCGATCACCTCGCGCCAACAAAGCGAAGAGACAAGCACGACCGCCACAAAATGACCCGCATTCGCGAAGGAGCATGACCAATGGCACTACAAATGATCGACATCGCGGTGATCGGCGGTGGCCCCGCGGGGCTTACGGCTGGCCTGTACGGCGCCCGCGGCGGCGCGCGTACGGTGATCTTTGAACGCCAGGCCGCCGGCGGCCAGATTATCACGACCGACTGCGTCGAGAACTACCCGGCCTTTCCGGATGGCATCTCTGGCGCGGAGCTGGGCGAGCGCATGGCGGCGCAGGCGAGCGCCCAGGGCGCAGAGATCGCGCTGTTCACTGAGGTCACGGCGATCCGCCCCGTTGACGGGGGCGAGCCGCTGGCGCCTTTCCTTGTTATTGCGAGCGGAGCCGAAGGCGAAGCGCGGCAATCCAGCCAACAGGAAAGCGAGGAAGAGGTCCCGATTTTGGCGCCCGCAGGCGGCGGCTTCCTGCTTGAAACAACCGATCCCGCAACGCCTTTCTTTGCGCGCGCGGTGATCGTAGCAACCGGAGCCGTGCCAGTCAAGCTGGGGATTCCCGGCGAGGACGCCTATACGGGCCGGGGCGTGTCCTGGTGCGCGACCTGCGACGGCGCGTTTTACCGCGACAAGGTCGTGGCGGTCATCGGCGGTGGCGACGCGGCTCTTGAGGAGGCGATCTTCCTGACAAAGTTCGCAAGCCGGGTTTACCTGGTGCATCGCCGTCAGGAATTCCGCGCGGCCCAGGTCATTGTCGAGCGGATTCGGAGTGCTGCTACAGTTGAGCTGGTGCTTGGCTATGTGTCGACCGAGATCATCGGTGATAAGGACAGCGGCAAGGTGAGCGGGCTGCGCCTGAGAAACGTCGCCGATGACAGCGAGCGCGTGTTGGAAGTCGCAGGCGTTTTCGAGTTCGTGGGGACCGCGCCAATCTCTGCGCTGGTAGCCCGTGACCTGGTCGCCACTGATGAGCGTGGCTATATCTATGCTGATTCAGACGGCGCGACAGACCTGCCGGGCTTGTTTGCTGCCGGAGACGTCACCGACGGCTCCTTGAAGCAAGTAGTAACCGCAGCAGGAGCAGGCGCCGCCGCAGGTTTTGCCGCCCTCCACTACCTGGAGAAGTCTGCCTAGGGCGCCCGGGCTGGCAACAAACTACAGAAAATTGAACACCTGACGGCATTCAATTTTTAAAAAACTCGCACCTGTCGGTGCTCATCTATCCTGCAACACCGCGGAGAAAGCGGTAGGGCGATTTTGATTTGGGGCCCCAGGTCGGCCTCCGGCTTCCCGAGTCGCTCGCTAAAATTAACGTTCCGTCAATTTTCGAGACGCTCGCTTTGTCGGGCGATCCTACGGCCTCCTCCCCAAATCAAAATCGCCCTACCGCTTTCTCCGCTCCTATCTACCCCAAAAAATAACCCG
>WQYT01000074.1 GCA_009781115.1 Coriobacteriia bacterium | reverse complement strand
GCATTCGCGTTCATCGCGACCCTGCTGGGAGTATCGTGCCGCTTCATCCCGCACTTCGTCTCGGGCGTTATCTTTTTTGCGAGCAACGCGCCCAAAGGGCAGAGCGTCGCGCTCTATTCAGCGACCTATAACTTGAGCTATCTGTTGCCATCAGGCTTTATCTGTGGGGTCATCCTTGCGCTTGCGGCTCCGGTGATCCTGCCGCTGTTGTCACAGCGCCACCAGAGCCAGGCGAACGCCCATGACTGAGGAACGCTCGATACGCGCCTTGCTGGTCTGTACGCTGGCGAGTGGTGCAGACGCCGTAGATTTCACTGAGTACGATCTGAGTGTTGCCGTCGATGGGGGACTGGCGTGGTTCCGGGCGCGCGGAGTGGTGCCCTGCCTCTGGCTCGGTGACGGAGACTCGTCTACAGAAGATGACCGCGCCTGGGCGCGCGAGCGGGGGACTGAATTCCAGCTGGTGTCCCCGGATAAGGATTACACGGACTTAGACCTGGCGCTGGAAGTGTGTGAGCGGCGGGGTATGAACGCTGCCACGGTGATCGGCGCTGTGGGTGGCCGGCTCGACCAGCAGCTCGGCGTCTTCGGCTCGCTGCTGCGCCATCCGGCATTGCAGACGGTTGTGCGTGACGCCCGGCAGTTCGTCACGCCCGTGTTTGCCGGGCAGACCTATCAGTGTGCCGAGCTCGTGAAGGCCTTCGGAGTCGTTGCCCTGGAGCCGGCGGTCGTGACGGTGAGTAACGCCCGCTGGCCGCTCGACTCCGCAAAACTTGAGCCGCTCAGCACCTGGGGGATATCGAATGAGCCGCAAGGGGGCTGTCCTCGGGTTGCCGTCGAAGCAGGCGTCGCTCTCTTTATTGGACAGCATTAGGCGCGCCGGGTCCCCGCGCGCTACGCATGAGCTCGAACTCGTTGCCCAGTACCGGAGGCGGGGCGATTCACCTGCGGGCAATTCGCATAAAAAACGCCCGACCAGTATGGCCGGGCGTTTCGCTCTCAAATGTCGCCAGAGGGCGCGAGGCAGCGCCGTAGCTTAGTAGACGCGCTCCACCTTGTCCGCTTTCAGGCATTTGGTGCAGACGTTGATTTTTTGCACTTTGCCCTCATAGCGGGCGGTGACTTTCTGGATATTGGGTTTAAAGGTCCGGTTGGTGACCCGGTGCGAGTGGCTGATGTTGCGTCCCGCTGTGGGATGCTTTCCGCAGAGCGCGCAAACCTGTGACATGATAACTCCTCGATAGACCGCAAATAGTTGTTCAGGCGACCTTTCAGTCGCAACTAATCATGCTATCACAGCACCGGACTGCTGACAAGCAGCAACAACTTGCACTATAATAACAGCTTAACTTCTGTACGCGCGCTAAACGTCGAAAGAGAGCAGATTATGCCTGAAAGCATACCTGGTTTGATTCAGATATCAAACGATGTCCTGGCCGATTTGTCGGGTTACTGTGCCCTTGAGGTCTATGGAGTGGTCGGCATGGCCGCGCCCACCTTAGTCGAGGGTGTCGTCCAATTGCTGCCCGCGCATAAGCTGCGTCGCGGCGTGCGTATCACCACAATCGAGCTGGATGACGCCACGGCCATTGTCGATGTTGACCTGTATGTCATTATCGAATACGGGACCAATCTTGCTGAAGTCAGCAAGAACCTGGCGGAGCGCGTGCGCTATGTGTTGACGTCTCAGGCTTCGGTAACGGTGGGGCGTGTTGACGTCCATGTCCTCGATGTAAAGGTTCGGTGAAGGCGCCCATGACCGCTCAGGTATCTCCACGGGAGGTCATCGCAGGTGCTGCGGCGACGCTCAAGTCCCGTCATGAAGAAGTCAACAAGCTCAACGTGTTTCCGGTGCCTGATGGCGACACCGGCACCAATATGAGCCTGACCTTTGATTCGGTGGTAAGCGAGGTCCTGGCGCTGCCGGCAGACGCCCCGCTCGAAGAGATCGCAAAGGCAGCCACGCATGGCTCGCTGATGGGTGCGCGGGGCAACTCGGGCGTCATCTTGTCCCAGATCATTCGCGGCGTGTGCGAGGGTACCGTCGCTTCGCAGGGCGAGCCGGGCGCTGAGCGCCTGGCCAAAGCGCTGGAGCATGCCACAACCGTGGCCTACCAGGCCGTGCGCAAGCCGGTCGAGGGCACGATGCTGACCGTGATCGCGGACATGGCCGCGGCCGCGCGCCGCGCTGCCGATGAGCGCCAGTCTTTTGACGACGCGCTGCAAAGCGTCTCGGTTGCCGCGCATGTTTCGGTCCAGCGCACCCCTGATCTGCTGCCCGTGCTCAAAGAGGCCGGCGTCGTGGACTCCGGGGGCTTTGGCGTCGCGATTATCTTTGACGCCGTGACCAATATCTTGTTGGGCAAAGAGCAGGCAGAAGCGCCCGCCTTTGTGCCACAGGGCGTGCTTACGGTCAACCCGGTCGATGACTGGGATGATGACGAGTATCTCTACTGCACGGAGTTTTTGCTGTTTGGCGAGGGCATTGACCGCGAGGCGGTCCACGACTTCATTGCGACCCAGGGCGGATCCGAGCTGGTGGTTGGCGACTATGGCCAGTACAAGATTCACGTGCATACCGATGACCCCTCAAAGGTTCTGGCCTATGTGCTGAAGCTTGGCGAGATCGCCGAAGTCCATATCCATAACATGCGCCGCCAGCAGGCCGAGCGTGGCCACGAGGCGGCGCCTTCCGCCGCAGCGCCCCGGGCAAAGAAGAAGGTCGCGGTCATCGCCGTCTCTGTCGGCGAGGGCACGGGCAAGATCCTGAAGTCGCTGGGCGTTGACGTGCTGGTATCCGGCGGGCAGACGATGAACCCCTCCACGCAGGACTTTGTTGAAGCCGCCCGTTCGGTCCCGGCGCAGTCCTACCTCCTGCTGCCCAATAACAGCAACATCGTGATGGCGGCCAATACGGCGGCGACCCTGATAGAGGAGCCGACTGCCGTGGTCCCGACGACCTCGATCCCCGAGGCCTTCTCCGCGCTGCTCGCCTTTGACGCGGGCATGGACCTGGATACGCTCCAGTCGGAGATGAGCGAGGCGGCCGGCGCGGTCACGACCGCAGAAGTCACCACGGCCATCAAGGACGCCAAATCGCCGGTTGGCGACATCTGCGAAGGCGACATCATCGGCATCATCGGGTCCAAGGATATTCGCGCCAAAGGCACGAGCATCCCGCAGGTTGCCTGCGATCTGATTGAAACCCTGCCGCTTGATGACTTCGACACCGTCACCCTGCTTGCGGGCGCAGACCTCAGCGCGGCTGATCTGGAGCGACTCCAGGCGCTGCTGGCAGAAAAGCACCCGGAACTTGAGTGCGACGTGCAGGAGGGCGGACAGCCGCTCTATCCGCTGATCATGGCGGTGGAGTAGCACGCGGCAGCGCGGCAGCGCAAGAGCGCCGCGCGGTTGCTGGCGGCAGGTAAGGGCGCGCGCACAGCAGTGCAACAGCGTGCCTATGCACGGGACAAACGTAGCAACGTAACAACGCGAGATAAGGAAACCAACGATGGCGACTGGGGCAACAAAAGAACGTATCGCGATCATCACCGATGGCTGCGGCGACATCAGTGTAGGAGAGGCCGGACGCCGCAACATCATCCTGGTGCCGATAGGCATCATTCTTGGCGATGGCACGCAGACGGACTCCTCAAGCTTTACGGCAAAGGACTTCTGGGACTCCGTGCTCGATGACGTTGACGTGCTTCCCAAGACCTGGATGCCTTCTCCCGCGCAGTTCCTGGAAAGCTATCAGCAGGCTGCCGCAGGCGGCGCGACGCACATCCTGGTAGTGGCCATGTCCTCGGGCCTGTCCGGCACCTATGACTGTGCCTGTCAGGCGGCAGAGAAGTCCCCGATCCCGACTGAGGTCATCGACTCGCGCGCGGTCACCCGGGGGATCGCGGTGATTACGCTTGCTGCGGCAGACGCCCGTGACGCGGGGCTTTCTTTCGATGAAATCATTGCCTATACGACGGCGGTGCGCAACTCGATGCATATTGACTTTCTGGTTGACAGCCTTGAGTATCTGGTGCGCGGCGGGCGCGCGGGTAAGTCGGCGCAGATCCTGGCGACCGCGCTTAAGATCAAACCCGTGCTGCGCGTTTTTGAGGACGGCAGCATCGACGCCTACAAGAAGTGCCGGGGGACCCAGAAAGCCCTGGGCGAGCTCGCCAAGCGCGCCCTTGAAGACACCCCGGGCGACGGGTGGCGCTATGCTGTTGCCATCACCAGCAAGCCTGAGCGGGAGGCCTCGGCCAATGAGGCCCTGGCAAAAGCGGGCTTTAAAGCCGACTACGATGGATCGTTTCAGGTGGGTATTGTCGTCGGGATCTACTGCGGTCCCGGGACGGTGGGCGTGTTTACCTATCGTCGCCCGCCGTTGCCCTAACGGCTCGGGTCGACTTGTGGGACTGTGACCATGGCCGCCTCATCTGGATCGGGTAAAACGGTGAGCAGCGCTCATCCGGCGGCGCGCCTGCAGGCCTGGGGGGCGCCGGTTGCCGTTGCCCGTTTTGTCAACGCGGAGCGTGCGGCCCAGCTTGAGAAGCTCGGCATCACCCGCATCGGGCAGCTTTTTTATCACCGGCCCCTGCGCTACCTGGATATGACCCATATCTCGACGCTTGCAGAAGTCCGCCTGGGCGAGGCCACGGTCATCGGTCAGGTCCATGAGGTCAGGGAGCGCCGTCCGCGCCCAAAGCTGCTGGTGACCGAGGTCACGCTGGTTGACGGCACGGGTACGCTTTTGGGCGTCTGGTTTAACCAGCGCTGGGTCAAGAAGACTTTCCAGCCGGGCGATACCGTGGCCTTTGCGGGCAGCGTCAAGCTTGAATACGGCCTCAATCGGATCGTGCAGCCCTTTTACGAGAAGCTGACAGAGGGCGAGGGGCCCGCGCACCTGGGCCGCATTCTGCCGGTGCATCCAACGACCGAGGGGCTGTCTGTTGGCTGGCTGCGGCGTATCATTGCGGCGGCCCTCGATGACTTTGCCGACGTGCCTGAGTACCTGCCCCAGGCGTTGCTTGAGGCGCGTGGGCTCATGGGCTATAGCCGTGCTTTGCGCCAGCTGCACTTTCCGGACAGCCTTGCGCAGGCAGAAGAAGCGCGCCGTCGCCTGGCCTATGGGGAGTTCTTTGACTTCCAGCTGTTGATGGCCCGGCGGGGCTGGCAGGCGCGCCACGCAGGCGAGGGGACCTGCCATGTAACCGGCGGCTCGCTGCTTGCGCAGATGCGCGCGGAGCTTCCCGTGACGCTGACCGCTGACCAGTCTGATGCGGTGGCCGAGATCTTGCGCGACATGGCGGCCCCCGCGGCCATGAACCGCCTGCTGCTGGGCGATGTGGGCACGGGCAAGACCCTGGTGGCGGCTTTTGCGCTGGTCGCCGCCGCTGATACGGGTACGCAGGCCGCGATGATGGCGCCGACAGAGGTGCTCGCGCAGCAGTATGCGCACAAGCTGGGGCCGCAGCTTGACGCGCTGTCGATATCCTGGGAGCTCCTCACCAGCTCGACGACGCCGGCTGAGCGCGCGCGCATCAAGCAAGGCCTGGCAGGCGGAGCCGTCACTGTCGCGTTCGGGACGCACGCGCTCCTGGAAGAAGACATCAGCTTTAAGCGGCTGTCGCTGGTAGTCATCGACGAGCAGCACCGCTTTGGGGTCGAGCAACGCCAGGGCCTGCAGAAAAAGGCCCAGGCCCCCGACGTCCTGATCATGACCGCCACGCCCATCCCGCGCACTTTGGCGCTGCTTGCCTATGGCGATCTGGAGATATCGTATCTGCGCACCCGCCCGATCAAGGGCGCGGGGGTAAGCACCCAGTTGATCGACGCGACCAGGCTGGGCGAGGCCTACGACGCGGTGCGCCGTGCGGCGGCGGCAGGCCAGCAGGCCTACGTGGTCTGCGCGCTGGTCGAGGAGTCAGAAGCCTTAGACGCGCGTTCAGTCGAGGAGGAGGCCGCTCACCTCAAAGCTGAGGAATTCGAGGGGCTTTCTGTTGAGATTCTGACGGGCAAGATGCGCCCGGCGGACAAAGAGGCGACGATGGCGCGCTTCCGTGCCGGAGAGATCCAGGTCCTGGTTGCCACGACGGTCATCGAGGTGGGCGTCGATGTGCCCGGGGCCACGGTCATGATCGTGCTTGACGCTGATCGCTTTGGTCTGGCGCAGCTACACCAGCTGCGCGGACGGGTCGGGCGCGGCGCGATTGCCGGGCAGGTCTGGCTGGTGGCCCGCCACGCCACCGCCCAGGCGCGTCAGCGCCTGGGCGCGCTTGCAGATATTGACGACGGCTTCCGTTTGGCAGAACTTGATCTGGAGATGCGCGGCGCAGGCGAGCTGTTGGGCAGCCGTCAGAGTGGTCTTGCGCGCTTTGCGATAGGGGAGGTGCTGGCCGATCGCGACCTGATTGCGGCGGTCCGCGCAGACGTTGAGCCCTTTGCCACCGGCGCGCCCTTTGCGCCCGCTGAGTCCTTGCTCCAGCTGCGCATCACTGCCCTTGAGGCAGAAGTGGCCGCAGAAGGGCCGGTGAACTGACGCCATGCGCATCATCGCCGGCGACTTCAAGGGCAGAAACCTGCAAGGCCCTGCTGACAGCGCAGGCACGCGCCCCACAGCCGACCGGGTCCGCGAGGCGCTCTTCTCTCATTTGACCGCGCAGCGGGGCAGCCTTGAGGGGCTGCGCGTGCTGGATGCCTTTGCCGGCACGGGCGCGCTTGGCCTGGAGGCGCTCTCGCGCGGCGCGGCGCACTGCCTGTTTATCGAAAGCGACCGCACTGCTGCGGCCATTTTGCGCGCCAACATCGAGCACTGTGGCGCCGCAGAGCGCGCAACGCTGCGGGTGGGCAACACCTTTGTGCTGTCGGCGCGCCTGAGTTCTGCGGACCCCTTCGACCTGGTCCTGCTTGACCCGCCGTACCGGACGCCGGCAGAAGAAGTGATGCGCCTGCTGGAGGCCTTTCGCGCCGAGGGCGTAATCCGGGCCGGATGCTCTGTTGTCTATGAGCATCAGCGCCGCACCTCGCCAGTCTGGTCCGCGTGCTATGATGAGGTCCACGAAAAGCGTTACGGAAAGACCTATCTGAGCAGCGCTCTGCTATCCGAGTGACAAGCTCCCGGTGATAAACACCCCAGGGGTGTTTATCACCGGGGGTGTTTGTCACCAGTAAACGTAAGGAAAGTTGAGGCAAACTATGACGACCGCTATTGTGCCCGGCACATTTGACCCGATCACGTCGGGGCACCTCGATATCATCCAGCGCGCGACCCATCTGTTTGATGAGGTGGTCGTTGGTGTTGCGGCCTCAAAGCAAAAGCACGGGACAGGCCCGCTCTTTTCCCCCCGGCAGCGGGTTGAACTTATCCAGCAAGCGACGGCGCACCTTTCGCATGTCCGCGTGGTTTCCTTCGACATACTGCTCATTGACTTTGTTAAGGCGCAGAAAGGCGACGTCATCGTCAAAGGCCTGCGCGCGATGACCGACTTTGAACATGAGTTCCAGATGGCGGCGCTCAACGGGCGAATGAACAGTGATGTTGAGACGCTGTTTATCATGGCGGCGCCCGAATTCATGTATCTGAGTTCGTCTGCCGTCAAAGAAATTGCGGTGTTGGGCGGGCCGGTAACGGGCCTGGTGCCCCCGTGCGTCGAAGAAGCCCTCCGTAACGGTTTCTAAAAATTACCTGACACTTTAAGATATCCCCCGATGATTTGCCGTATGATACTATACACTTCTGTTTCTGTAGGCATCTGGTGGGAGGATCTACGAAACACGAACTATCGTATTTGAAAGGTGTGACACATGGATATCTTGCAGCTCATCGATCGTATCGAGGAGGTTATCGACAGCGCTAAGTCGGTTCCTCTGGGCAGCAATAAAATGGTCGATCCTGATGCAATCTTTGACATCATCGATGAAATACGCAGTCAGTACCCTGAAGACCTGAAGCAGGCGCGCTGGATCGTGAAGCAGCGTCAGGAGATGACCGAGGAGGCGGAGCGCGAGGCGAACCGCATCCTGGAAGAGGCGCAGGAGCGCGCGCGCGGCTTGGTTGCCGATACTGAGATCGTGCGTCAGGCAGAGACCCGCGCGGCAGAGATCATGGATGACGCCCGCGCCAATGAGCGCGAGATCCGTCTGGGCGCAGAAGACTACGCCGATGAGATGATGGCCAACCTCGAAGTCAACCT
The DNA here is from genome assembly GCA_009781115.1 of Coriobacteriia bacterium. Lineage (GTDB taxonomy): Bacteria > Actinomycetota > Coriobacteriia > WRKU01 > WQUG01 > WQUG01. The sequence goes on along the minus strand of WQYT01000074.1, from coordinate 1,947 downwards.
GGGCAAGATGCTCACCGCCGTCCAGCGCGGTCGCGATCGCCTCCAGGGCAAACCCATCCAGCGCTAATCCTCCAGTTTGTCATTGCGAGCAAGCGTAGCGCGCGCGGCAATCCAGCTAACGATATAATTTTTTGCCGAACGTCAGGAATTTGAGCACCCTATGGGGCGCCTAAATTTTATATAATCTCGCGCCGCTGGCGCTCACGGCAAACACCCCTGCAGGGTGTTTGCCGCTGTTTCTGTCTGCGAGTTACGACTCTGTGTAAAGCGTGACGTCTGCTTGAGTTGACAAACCATCTTCTTGTAATTGTGCGCGTAGCCGCAGGAATTGATAAGCCGTTCCTTCCGGTCATTCTGCGCGAAGTCGCAGAATCCAGCGAGACATATTAGGTCGTCCGGAGTCATTTGGCTAAATACTAGACTATAGTCTATAATAACTAGATCATCTAGAACAGGAGCGATAATGAAAGAACGAATGAACTATGCGGCACGCATCTATCAAAATGAGTATGGCTTTGTGGTGGAGTTTTCGCAGCTTGATCTGGTGACACAGGGCAATGATCTTGATGACGCGCTGTATATGGCTTCTGATGCTCTTGAGACCTACTTCTATGACTACTTGCATGATGAAGAAGTGCCACCAGTGCCTGATCTTGATATTGAAGTGCGCCCTGACGATATTTATGTGATCGTATCGGTCGATGTCGTTCCACTGGCTGACGGCGAGCTGACCACCGCAGATGTAATGAAACTGCTCGGCGTCAACAAACAACGTGTCGCCCAGCTGCGCTCGTCGGGCAAAATAGCGGCTTACAAACAGGGCCGGGACTACCTGCATAGTCGCTCCGATGTTGAAGCTCTGCGGCGATCCGCTCGCAAATCCGGCAGACCACGCAAAGAGCTTCTTGCTGCATAGAAAACATGATGCACAAATGAGGCAAAGAACAACGTGCGTACTTAAATAATGGTGCTGAATTATTAACTAGCACAAACACTTGCTCTTTCATTCTGACAGGTTCACAATATAGATGGGGAAGAGGGCCATAAGCCCAGTAGTGTTTTTAGGGGACTGTCTTTGGAAGGAGAGACGCTTATGAAAACAGATGCGACTCTGCAAAAACCTGAAAGGGAGGGGTGCTTACCTCACAGAGAAAGCCCGCCTCCTCATCCTGAAGTGAACGACCCCCTCAAACATCCCCTCTCTTCGCCGCATCGCCTGGCGGCACTTTTCCTTGTTTTTCTTTTTGCTCTTTCAATCTTTCTTCCCACATCTGCTCTAGCTGCAGGTCCTACTCTTGATCTGACACACCCGAACTATCCGGGGGGTTTCCAATATCTCTTTAGTTATCTTGGCGGCAGTCAGTCCAACGTGAGCTATCAGCTCAGTAGCGGATACAGCGTGCAATACGCATCCTGGTCAAGTAGCATTCCGTCGGTTGCCTCAGTTACAGGCAGCGCAGAAGCTCCCGTCTTTACAGCGCTTTCAGAGGGCGCCTCAATAATGACGCTTACCATTGATACCACTACAGGCGAGCACGTAAGCGCTTCTTTTACCTTCACGGTAGAAAAAAGGGAGTCGATGCGAATGGATATATCAAGACAAGTTCTGCTCAAGTGCTCTGGGGAGCAAGGCCAGGAGCACAGCTTCGCGCAAACGTGTCTTTGAACCAGACGTTAGTAGTAGATGGTAGAGCAGGAGACTACTACCGGGTCTTTTTGCCCGATGGCTTTACCTTTTTAGATAGCGATCCGGCAAAGGGTGGCTATGTACTTTGCAGCCAGGTAGAAGTCTATGCGTCTCAGGTATCTCTTGCTCCCACAAGTGCCACGATCTATCCGGGGCAGACCCTGCCACTGACGCCTACTATCACTCCCAGCTATGCAACAGTGGGTAAAGGCTTGACTTGGTCAAGTGATAAAAGCGCGATAGCAACTGTCAGCCCCACG
>WQYT01000073.1 GCA_009781115.1 Coriobacteriia bacterium | reverse complement strand
GCCGACGACGACTCCCTCCTCCAGCGTCGGATGGCGCTTGCCGGTTTCCTTGCCCGTACCACCGAGCGTCACGCCCTGATAAAGGGTCACCTCATCTCCAACGATCGTTGTCTCGCCGATCACAATCCCCATGCCATGATCAATGAAGACCTTACGCCCGATGGTGGCGCCGGGATGTATCTCGACGCCCGTGAAAAAGCGCGTCCATTGGGAGAGCGTTCGCGCGCAAAAGTGCAGGTGGTGGCGCCAGAGCCAGTGATCGAAGCGGTGCATCCACAGCGCCTGCAGGCCCGGGTAGTGCAGCAGCGCCGAGAGAGCGCCCGTGCACGCCGGGTCGCGCTGCTTAACCGCAGCAATATCTTCGCGAATGTGTGTGAACATAGTGGTTACTATTCTACCGTGTAATCCCTGGTTAGCGAGATGCGGAGCAAACGTTGTCTGACGCGGCGCTGTGAAACGATGCGGGCTTAGGCTCAGGCCCGTGAGTTTCGCAGGAACAAAGTCAGACGGCGCTTGAACGCATCTCCAGCAACGCGACGGCCTGGGCGGCGATGCCCTCACCGCGGCCCTCAAAGCCGAGCCACTCGGTCGTGGTCGCCTTGACGCCCACCGCATCTGGCGCTATCCCAAGCGCCGCGCTTACGTTGAGCTGCATCTGCTCGCGATAGGGCGCCAGCTTGGGCTGCTGCGCGATGATCACCGTGTCAACATCGACGACCTCCCAGCCCTGCGCGCGCGCCATCGCGGCGACCTGCCCAAGCAACGCGAGTGAATCGGCGCCCCGGTACTGCTCATCCGTGTCGGGAAAATGCTTTCCGAGGTCTCCGGCGCGCAGCGCGCCTAACACGGCGTCAGCCACCGCATGGGTCAGCACATCGGCGTCAGAGTGCCCCTCCAGGCCACGCTCATACTCGACCTCCACGCCACCCAAAATGAGCTTGCGGCCCTCCGCCAGCGCGTGCACGTCATATCCCAGTCCGATCCGCATGAGCTTACTCTCATCCTTCCTGCCCGGCTTTTGCCGCGCCCTGATCGATACGCTCACGCAGGGCGGCGAGGTTGCCGTCCCTGTCGGCCAGTCGGGCGCGCAGCAAGGCCTCCGCCAGCCTGACGTCTTCTTCCACCGTTATCTTGATGTTATCATGCGGACCACAGAAGAGCACGACGCCGTAGCCCGCAGCCTCCAGCAAGCCCGCGTCATCGGTTGCCTCATGACCCGCAGCCACCGCCTGCCCGTAGGCGTCACGCAGGGCCGCCGCCCGAAACACCTGCGGCGTCTGCACCTGCCAGACCACCGAGCGATCCAGCGTGCCAGTGATAAGCGGCAAGGCTGTCGCCTGTTCGCCAAAAGGCTGGCGTGCTCCCTTGCTGGGCTCCTCGCAATGACAAGCTTCATTACCATCGTGAGTGGAGTCGCGAACCTGAGACTGGCTTGCTCCCTTGTCATTGCGAGGGAGGTCGCAGACCGACCGCGGCAATCCAGCAGTTTTGAGCGTATCGCTTGCTGGATGGCCCACCACGACACCGGCGATGTCGGCGTCAGCCGCCACAAGCGCCGCAAGCGCGGCATCAACCACGTCCGGGGTGACAAGCGGGCGAGCGCCATCATGGATGAGCACCACCTCAACGTCAGCAGATACCGCCGCAAGTCCGGCTGCTATCGAGGCGGTCCGGGTCGCCCCGCCGCCCACAAAGCGCAGCGGCTTGTCTGTGGCAAGCGCGCTGCGAAGCGCCGCCTCGTAGTCTTTCAGGCGCTCAGGATCGCAGACAATCACGAGTTCGCCTGTGCCGCGCGCAGCCGCAACTGCGCTGGCTGCCCAGGCCGCAACCGGCCTGCCGCAGACCTCCAACAGCTGCTTGCCGCCCGCAATCCCCAGACGCGCGCCAACCCCGCCCGCCGCTATAATCGCTGTAGTTTTCATGCTTCCGCCAGCATTTCTGTTGGTGAGAGAACTTTGACCTGAGCGTCTTTAAAAGCATCCGCATCACGCGTAACCAGATAATCCATGTGATTTAGCTCAGCACAAGCACGAATGGTGCCATCTTCAAAATCTGGCTCATTGCAGCGAAAACCCGCATACGCTGTTCGATTATCAACCGGAAGCAATTCCATCGCAATAAAAATACTCTGGATGCAATCGCGCGCCATGGGTTCACTATAGATGCGAGACAGTACGTAGTACACATCTTTACAGCTTGTTGCAGCAACATACAGTTCGTCATCGCCTGCAATACAATTGCGCAATAGCGTCTGCACATTTTCATGTTCGTCTCGCGAATCATCAAACCAGTCAAGAAGCACATTGGTATCAAGCAATATTTTAGACATAGCCATACCGCTCAAGAAGGATGTCGGTCATTATTTCGCGTGCATCCCTGTTGGCATCTTCGGGGTGCGCGCCGGAGTGACAGATTGCGCTTTCCAGCACCCGGAGCTTCTCTTCGCGGAGCTTCTGTTTTTCGGCTTCTGTGTGTTCGCGCAGGCCTTGTGGAATATCTCCCGTCCGGGCGATTTCTTCCCAGGTTGCTTTTATCACTTCTGACGCACTTCTGCTTTCACGCCTGAGAATCGCGTCAACCCGCTCTTTTAAGTAGCTATCAACTTTTGCATTGACAATAGCGGTACCAGCCATGGCTCCTCCTTGTATTTACGGTAAAACCAGTATAGCACACGCGACATGCTGCACACGAACACAGTGTACCCGACCCCCTGTGTTCATTGCCAGCTACATCGCTTCGGAGCCGCCGCCTCCACGGCGTCCGCCGGCTGCAGCCAGAACGGCAGCAGGGGCGTGGAACTCGAAGCTGCCCTCCACTTCTTCGGTCATGACCGGCTCGATGCCAGCCGCGCCTTCGACCTTCTCGAAGGCCAGCGCGCGCTCCCCGCCATCGTCGCCGTCGCCACCAGCACCAACAACTACGGCGCGCAGCACATCGCCCTTCGCCCACTTCTCGCGCAAGATGTCCTCGCTCAGCACGTCGTCAACGTAGCGCTGGATCGCGCGACGCAGCGGACGGGCGCCGGAGGCCGGGTCAAAGCCGTGGTCTGCCAGGAACTCGCGCGCCGGATCGCTCAGCTCAAGCATCAGGCCGTGCAGGGCCAACTGCTCCTGCGTGTTGCGGATCAGGATGTCAACAATCTGGCCAATCTGATCCCGGGTCAGCGCGTCAAAGATGATGACCTCGTCGAGGCGGTTCAGGAACTCAGGCCGGAAGAGCTCCTTAAGCTCCCCTTCGACCTTGCTTTTAACCGCGTCAGCAGAAAACTCATCCTTCTCAAAAGTAAAGCCGAGGCTGGTGCCCTTGGTGATGTTGCGGGCGCCCACGTTGCTCGTCATGATCAGTATCGTGTTGCGGAAGTCGACCGCGCGGCCCTGCGCGTCGGTCAGGCGTCCCTCTTCAAGGATCTGCAACAAGACGTTAAAGACGTCGGGGTGTGCCTTCTCGATCTCGTCAAACAGGATGACGCTGTAGGGACGCCGGCGGACCCGCTCGGTCAGCTGCCCCCCTTCATCGTAGCCCACATAGCCCGGGGGCGAGCCCACCAGGCGCGAGACGGTGTGCTTTTCCATGTACTCGCTCATGTCCAGGCTGATCAGCGCGTTCTCGCTGCCGTAGACGGTACGTGCAAGCACCTTGGCCGTCTCGGTCTTGCCCACACCTGACGGGCCTAAGAAGATAAACGACCCGGCTGGACGGCGCGGATCTTTCAGCCCGGCACGCGAGCGACGGATCGTGCGCGCCAGCGTCTCGATCGCCTTGTCCTGGCCGACCACGCGCTTGTGCAGCTCCTCTTCCAGGTTCATCAGGCGCGCGGATTCCTCGGCTGTCAGGTCCGTGACCGGGATGCCGGTCCAGACGCTGAGCACCTCGGCAATCTCTGAGGGCGTGACCACGGCGGGCTTGTCCTCGTCGGCTTTCTTCCAGGCCGCCACCAGCTCCTTGCGCTTCTCAGAGGTCTTGTGCTCCTTGTCGCGCAGCTTACTGGCCTTCTCGTATTCGCCGGCGATAATCGCGTTTTCTTTGTCGGCCTGCAGGGTCTTGATCTCGGTGTCAAGCGCGCGGATCTCGGGGCTGACGGTCGCGCGCGCGATTCTAAGCTTGGCGCCCGCCTCATCGATTAAGTCGATGGCCTTGTCCGGCATGAAGCGATCGCTGATGTAGCGGTCTGCCAGGGTCACAGCGCTTGCCAGGGCCTCGTCGCTGAACTTCACGCAGTGGAAGTCCTCATAGCGGTCACGCACGCCCTTCAGAATCTGCAGGGTCTCAGCATTGGTCGGCTCGGCCACCTGCACCTGCTGGAAGCGGCGCTCAAGGGCCGGGTCCTTCTCGATGTACTTGCGGTACTCGTCGATCGTAGTCGCGCCAATGGTCTGGAACTCACCACGCGCCAGCGATGGCTTCAGGATGTTTGCGCCGTCGATCGAGCCCTCGGCCGAGCCGCTGCCCACCAGCGTATGGATCTCGTCGATAAAGATGATGACGTCACCGCGCTTGCGAATCTCCTCGATGACGCGTTTCATGCGCTCCTCAAACTCGCCGCGATACTTGCTGCCCGCCACCAGGCCGGAGATATCGAGCATGTAGAGCTGCTTGCCACGCAAAGTCTCGGGCACGAGGTCTGCCGCAATCATCTGCGCGAGGCCCTCGACGATGGCGGTCTTGCCCACGCCCGGCTCGCCAATAAGGGCCGGGTTGTTCTTCATGCGACGTGAGAGGATCTGGACGACCCGCTCGATCTCGCGCTTGCGCCCGATGACCGGGTCAAGCTTGCCGTCAATGGCGTCGCGCGTCAGGTTGCGCCCAAACTCATCAAGCATCGACATCGACCGCGCGCCCGCGCCAGCCGCCTCGCCCACGCGCGCGGTCGAAAGCACCTGGATCATCGTGGCGCGCACCTGCTCCAGATTGGCCCCCATCTTCATGAGGATCTGGGCAGCCACACTGTTGCCCTCGTCGATCAGCCCCAGCAAAATATGCTCCGGCCCCACGTAGGCATGCCCAAAACGCATGGCCTCACGCAACGAAAGCTCCAATACGTTTTTTGCCTGGGGAGTAAAGGTGATGGCCTCGGGTGGCGTCGTTGAGTCCTGGCCGATCGTGCGGCTGACTTCTGTCCGCACTTCAGTCGGATCAATGCTGAGCTCCTCAAAGACCTCAGTGATGACTTCATTGGGCTCGTCGATAAGGCCGAGCAGTAAGTGCTCGGTCCCTACAAAGTGTTGCCCCAGCTCCCGAGCCTCATCCTTGGCATTGCTGATCACTTTGCGCGCGTTGTCGGTAAATCTGTCAAACATGTCCTGTACCTCTTTCGGGCGCCTCGCCCGCATACTACGTTTATCTTTTTATTATACGCCGTGCAGAAAACAGCCGCCGACCATGACAAAGCTCTTCGCAGAAAATCTATAAATGCCATTGATAGATTTATGGTGTGACAGCACCACAACCAACGCGAGTGGGAGCAGCTCCCGTTACGGTTACCGGAAGATGATCTGTGTGAGCTTGTACCGTTTTCTCAAGTCCCATATTCACACTTCGCATCTTCGCCCCGTACTCATCTTGTTGCTCCCAAAACTCATGCGTTTTGCCAACACATAAATCCCTCCCCTGCCTCTTCACATTTCCCACGTTCCCCCTTGCCCCTCGGTTTCCCCACGGTTAGTTGTGCAGACGCAGCCTATAACGCACAAAAATCCACCATTATGATATCACAAAGAGCACATTTATGCGTAGCCCTTGGTTTCCAATCCGTAACCTACGGAGAAAAATGAACCTCCCCGCAGCAAGCTGCGGGGTATCAACTCAGGCAGGACCTGGATTCTGCGATGGAGCCTGTACTGCGCGCAGTCGCAGTACGCAGAATGACAATCAACGCAGCAAAGCTGCGGAGTATCAGACCCCAAAAGGAATGAAGGAAGACTGAGCGACTTAGGCGGAAAGGTTACGCGTCTCTCATGGTTGGGAACAATAAGACGTCGCGTATACTCGCGCTGTCTGTCAGCAGCATGACCAGGCGATCGATGCCCAGCCCCATCCCTCCGGCGGGCGGCATGCCGTACTCCTGCGCGCGCAGGTAGTCTTCGTCAACGCTCATGGCTTCGTCGTCGCCCGCGCTCTTGGCGCGCGCCTGCTCCTCAAAGCGCGCCCGCTGGTCAATGGGATCAGTCAGCTCAGAAAACGCGTTAGCCAGCTCGCGCCCGGCAATAAACAGCTCAAAGCGATCGGTCAGCTCCGGGTCAGCGTCGTTGCGCCGTGAAAGCGGCGAGACCTCAGCAGGGTATTCGTAGGCAAAAGTCGGCTGGATCAGCGTCGGCTCGATCAGCTCGTCAAAGAGCTCCATAAAGAGCTTTGCCGCGCTCCAGGCGGGATCTGTGGCCACGCCATGGGCCCCTGCCAGCGCCCGCAGCTCCTCTGCTGAGCTGTGTGCAGAGACCTCCGCGCGCAGCGCCGCACTCACAAGCTCTGCCAGCGTCTTACGCGCAAACGGTGCGCCCAGTTGCAGATCCGTACCCTGATACGTGATGTCGGTGCGCCCCAGGACCGCGCGCGTCACCTCACGGATCAGCGCTTCGGTCAGGTCCATCATCGATTCCATGTTGCCAAAGGCCTCGTAGACCTCGATAGTCGTAAACTCGGGGTTGTGACGTGTGTCCATGCCCTCGTTGCGAAAACAGCGCCCGATCTCATAGACGCGCTCAAAGCCGCCCACCAGCAGGCGCTTGAGGTGCAGCTCAGGCGCGATACGCAGGTACAGGTCGATGTCAAGGGTGTTATGGTGCGTGACAAATGGCCGCGCCACCGCGCCACCGGGGACTGAATGCAGGACGGGCGTCTCGACCTCAAAAAATCCGCGCTCATCCATGAAACGACGCATCTGGGCAATAACACGAAAGCGGGTCTCAAACGTGCGGCGCACCTCGGGATTGGCAATGAGGTCTACATAGCGCTGGCGATAGCGCGCGTCAGTATCAGTCAGGCCGTGGAACTTCTCCGGGAGCGGACGCAGTGACTTTGCCAGCAACACGAGCTCTGCCGGGGACAGCGAGAGCTCACCAGTCTTAGTGCGCAGCACTTCGCCGCGCGCATAAACCCAGTCCCCCACGTCGAGGGTCTTTGCAAACTCATAGGCTTGCTCGCCTAAGACATTTTGCCGCAGAAACAGCTGGATTTCGCCCGCCCCGTCGCGCAGCACCCAGAAGGCAATCTTGCCCTGACGCCGGATTGCTATCACGCGGCCGGCAACGCTCGTCTCTTCGCCGGAAGACGCTCCTTCCGCGAGCACCGCGTAGCGCTCTTTCAGCGCGGCGGTATCTGTTTCAGGACGCTGTCCGGTCGCATACGCAGGGATTCCTGCCGCCGCCAGATCGTTCAGCTTTCCACGACGCACCGCAATCGGGTCATCCTCAGAGACAGGGACAGGCGCGCCCGAGGTAGTCGAACTTGTATCCAGGTCACGATCGTGGTCCATGGATGTTCACTCCAATCGATCAGCGCAAAGCCAGCGGGGCAATATTGATGATCTCGAAGGTCTTGGCGCCACGCGGCGTTTTTACCTCAATGACATCGCCTTTTTTGTGCCCGATAAGCGCGGCGCCCACCGGGGATTCATTACTGATAGCCAGACGAGTAGGGTCGGCCTCGGCCGAGCCTACAATGTGATAATCGACTTCAGCGCCCCGGCCCTTGGGCTTTAAGGTTACCGTCGTTCCCACTGCGACCTTGGTCGCTTTGCGCGGTGTCGCCACTATCTCAGCATGATCAAGGATCATCTGAATTTCCGCGATGCGGGTCTCCATGAAGCCCTGCTCATTTTTTGCGTCATCATATTCGGAGTTCTCGCTCAGGTCTCCAAAACCTTTTGCCTGTTTGATGCGCTCGCTTACCTCAGCGCGCTTTACATTAATGAGTGTATCGAGCTCAGCTTCAAGTTTTTTCTTGCCCTCGAGCGTAAGTACGATTCCTTCAGCCATTTATTTTGTCTCCTTTATCAGCAGCGTATTTTCGCCATACGCAAGCTTTCCTGCGGCAGATACAAGGGCCTATGGTACCATATACCGCGCCGCTTCAAATTTCCTCCAAAACGCGTTTCCATTCCATGACAAAACTACCCCGACAAAACTACCCCTGGGGTAATTTTGTCATCTTGAAAAAATGAGCGGCCAGCACAAAAGCGCCGACCACCCATTAATCAACTTGAAAGCGCGTGTTATATCTTTCCGCCGCACTCCGGACAAAACTTTGTTCCGGGGGCTACGATCGTACCGCATTTGGGGCAGGCCGAGGGAGCAGCCGCAACTGGTTCAGGCACCTTGAGTTCCGTGCCGCATTCAGGGCAAAACTTTGTCCCAGGCTCGGCGGTTGTGCCGCACTTTGCGCAGACCAGCGGGACGGATGCAGGATCAGCAGGCACCACAACCTCATCTGCTGCTGCAGGCTTTGAGGTGCTCTCAGTTTTCATCTCTGCGTTCATCTCATCAAGACCGGTACGCACCGACTTCATTGTCTTGCCAAACATCTTGCCCAGCTTTGGAAGCTGCTTTGGGCCGAAGATCACGAACAACACGACAATAAGGATTATTATGATTACGGTTTCTCCGGGGCCTAAACCAAACATCAACAACCTCCATAGTCCCGATGGCAGCGCTTTGGCGCCCGTCCATCATTTTCCCGATACCGGGCTAAGCATATCACGCAAATACCCGGCACGGCTACCCAGTGTACTACAAATATCACGATCTTGCACAACCAAGCCGGATGAGTGGCATTACATCGCTGCGCTTGCTAAGGCATCCTTGCATAGACAGTGGCGCTCAGCGGGGATAGTTGGCACCATATCATTGATGAGCGCTTTGAGCTTGTCGATGTTTTGCGCAAACACCTCCATGACGTTTACGTTAGTGACCGCGTCATCAGCGCCCGCGCCCGCGTCGTAATCGGTAATAAGCGCCACGTTGACGTAGCACATTTCAAGTTCGCGGGCGAGGTAGCCCTCGGGATACTGCGTCATGTTGATGACTGTCCAACCCTGGGCCGCAAACCACTGCGATTCCGCGCGCGTCGAGAAACGCGGGCCCTGGATAACTACAACCGTGCCGGTTTCATGCACCGTGATGCCCAGCCGGTGGCAGCTTTCAATTGCCAGCTGGCGCAGCTGGGGGCAGTAGGGGTCAGCGGCAGACACATGGTATATCTTGCCGCCCTCCGCGAAGGTATCGGCGCGCCCGGTTGTGCGGTCAACAAACTGATCGACCACTACAAAGTCACCCGGCGCCACCTCAGGCGCAAGGCTTCCGCAGGCAGACGGCCCGATGACGCGAGTCACGCCCAGCTCAGAGAAGGCCCAGAGATTGGCGCGATAGTTCACCTCGTGCGGCGCGATGGTGTGGTTCTTGCCATGGCGCGCCATGAAGGCGACACTGCGCCCACCCAGCTCACCAACCGCCACGGTATCTGACGGCTCGCCATACGGCGTCCATATTTTGTATTCAGTCGCGTCCTCAAGCAGCTCGTAAAAACCGCTCCCGCCAAAGATCCCTATCTCAGCCTGCGGCAAGCCGGGGTTCAATCGTGTTGTCATCATCTTCCTTTCGCCGTTGACCAACCAACGTCAGATGCGGAGCTGGTTGCTGCCGCAGCGTCGCAGTGCCTCTCTGCGCGCTGCGGCGCTCTGATGTTGGCTGTGACCATCTTACCGCAAGCGAAGCTGGCTGTGCGGTCTCTGCAAAACGATCGAGCTGCACGCAAAGCGCCACCACACGGCCCTCGTGCTGCAAAAACTCGCCTGCCCCAAGCTCCTCAGGCGCTGGCACACCGGGCTCCCCCGCAAAGGCGGCCGCCCGCAGGATGAGCCCCTCCAAAGCCTCACGCTTGTTGCGATCAATCGTGCAGCGCACGTCGTGGACGATCAGCGTCGAGAGTACCGCCACCGGATACAGCCGCCCGCGCGGTGTCAGGCGCGGACTCCCCTGCGCCTCAAAGGCTTCGATCGCGCCCACTCCCATAAGCAGGGTCGCCGCCAGCATCAGGTCGCGCGTCTGCGGCGCAAAACTGCCGGCAACCGCGCGCAGAAGCCTGCCAGAGCGTATCGCGTGCCGGATCGCGCTGCCAGCGCATGCATCGGCGCCCGTCGCAGCCAGAGGAGCCTGACAGAACGCCTGATAGCGACCCGCGCGGTAAAAGACCGCGCGCATAAGCGCCCGCAGTTGCGCGTCATTGATGCCGCGGACCAGCTGGCCAAACGCGCGGCTTGCCTGCTGTTGATACGAACTGGGGACGGTGCGTGCCATGAGTGCTCCTCTGTACGTGCTGCTTGATATTTAAAGCATAGCAAGAGGGTCGGACATCATAGTCCGGCCCAAACGTCTTCTTATAACCTAAATTCCCCAGCAGATTGAACACATACAAAACCCTCCTCTAAAGCCCTCTGAGCAGGCTGGAGCTGTCGTTTAGAAGGTCTTTTCATAGCCAAAACATGGGATCTGTGGCGGTTTTC
>WQYT01000072.1 GCA_009781115.1 Coriobacteriia bacterium | reverse complement strand
GACTCCGCTTGAAGCGCCTACGGCGGTGCGCGCAACCGTGACCTCCGAGGGAAACCTGCACATCACTTGGGATCCGGTCAAAGGGGCGAGCCACTATCAGGTCGTGCTGGAAAAGGCGGGAGCCTGGGAACAACCACCCAGCTATGCGCAGACTGGTTCTGTGGCACGGCGCGCTGCAAAGCCACAGTTCAGCATTCTTGGTACGCCAACGGGAACATCTGTTGATACAAACTCAGTTGATCATGTCATTAAGCAGAGCACTCCCGATGACAGCACAGACAGCATCGGTGACCCTGGCACTAACAGCCTTTATGTGAGTTTTGGAGCGATTGCAGGTGGCTCGACTTCGATCGAAAAGCTCAGGGAGCTTGCAAACCAACAGACCCGGAACCTCATGCTCAAAGGAGCGTTCGCGGTCTCGGAAGATGAGATCGCGGCGGATCGTCTTGTTGTTGAAAACAATGACGGGGTCAACCTTTATCAGCTCAACATCAAGCAGTTCAGCCAGAAAAACAACGCGCGGTTCTCTGTTGCTGTTGTTGCATTCAACGCGGATAGTCGAAGTCCGTTGGTGTTCACGTCGATCGACTCGCTTCTCTCGCGGCTGACTCTTCGTCCTGCGTACTGTGCTCAGCAGCAGCTCGAAGCCGCAGGTAAACCAGCTGCCGAGGCTGCTCGCGTAATGACGATGGCGGATGGGAGCACAGCGCTTGTTGGGGCGAACCTCGCCGATCGTCCTGCTCCCTATGCTTATCCTAAGGGCAGCATCGACTGGAGTACCTACGTGGAGCCGCTCCCAAAGGCGGCGATGGCTCAGGTGCCCTATCCCGTCAACGGCTCCACCGAACTCGTGAAGTTCCTGGCGAGCAACCTGATGGCGGGCAACGACTATCTGGATGCCAGCGCGTACCTGAAGGGCGCCGATGAGGCTGCCCTTGAGGACGCGCTTGAAGAAGCTGTGGCCCAGAACCCGTATGTCCTTTACGACAAGTTGTATCCGGAGGTAGCGGTGCGTAACGGAAAGACGCTCGTCTATATCTCGACGTTCTACCAGATCAAGGACTGTGACGCGCTGCGGACCCAGCTTTGGGAGAAAGTCCAGGCGGTCGATGCCCAGATCATCACCGGTGGGATGAGCAACGAGGCCAAGGCGCGCGCGATCAACGCCTGGCTGATAGGCCACGCGTCCTATGACCAAGCTGCTGTCAATGCGTCGGCCAAGTATCAGAAGAGCGGAAACGGGGGTGTCGAGGCGGCCACGAGCTACTACAACCGCTTCGCGTATGCCCAGAACGCGACAGGCGTCCTGCTGAAAGGCAAGGGCGTATGCGCCTCCTACGCGATGGCGTTCAAAGCTCTGGCAGACCGGGCGGGGCTCCCCTGTGTGTATGTGACCGGGGTGGTCAAGTCGGCTGGGGCGGGCCATGCCTGGAACAAAGTCGATCTGGGTGGCCGGTGGCTGATCGTCGATAGCGCCTGGAATGATGAGGCGGGGAGCCTGACCGCATACTTCGGCTTGACGGACGCCAGCAAACGCGCCGACCGCACGCAGGACACGAGCTTCATGGTGGACAAGTACATCCCGCGTTACGCGAACTGACCGAGAGGCGTCCGGCACTGTAGCCAATGAGCCCGAGCAAGAAAGGCAAGAAAGCTTTGCCTTTCATCAGACTACCTCCCACCGCTCATAAGGCCAGGACCCGGCTCCGTACCTCCTCATTATAAAACGGCCCAGCTAAAAGAATCAGACATTTATCAGTATCTGAAAACTGGCGTGGAGGACAGTGGCTTATACTGGAAGTTCCCGGTAGTACTGAATTCTGAGACAAGGAGGCGCTGCGATGCGCATTGAGGGATCATATTTTGACGGAGGACTGGCCCAACTGATTGGCTATAAGATTCTTGGTTATCTGGTTACCGTTTTCACGCTGGGCATCTGCTACCCCTGGGCATGTACGATGCTCTACCGCTGGGAGACAAAACACACGGTCGTCGAGGGGCGTCGGCTTGAGTTTACCGGCACCGCCGCCGGGCTGGTTGGCCAGTGGATCAAGTGGCTGCTGCTCTCGATCATTACCCTGGGCATCTACTCGTTCTGGGTCAACATCAAGCTTAAGAAATGGCGCACGGAGCATACTCGCTTTCAAAGCTAGCGTGTGTCAGGGGGACGTATAACTTGACACACTCACCAGATGAGACAGGGGGACGGTTCTCTTGTCTCATTTAACATGAGACAAGAGAACCGTCCCCCTGTCTCAGTGCAAGTGCGCAGCAGTGTGTCAAGTTATACGTCCCCCTGACTCACTAACGTGCGGTTTTAGCCGCCTGAGTTGCGTAATGGAGCTGCTGGGAGCCTCTATAATGAAAGGGCGCCGGGAGCTGCAAGGAGGTGAGAGGCGCTTGAAGATCACAGTACATGAAGGATTTCCTGAAGTTGAGGTCAGCATTAACTGCCCGCGCAATGACGAGAGCGTGCAGCGAATCGTTAGCCTCCTGCAGGGCACAGATGAGAAGCTGAGCGGCGTCAGGGACGGCGTCTGCCACGTGATCGACCCGCTTGAGGTGTTTTACTTTGACACGGTGGACAAGCGTTATTTCATTTACACCGAACGTGAGGTCTTCGAGACGCACCTCAAGCTCTACGAGATAGAGCGCCTGCTGCCTGAGGCACTGTTCTTTCGCAGCTCAAAGTCACAGATTATCAATATCGCGAAGGTCGCAACGCTGTGGCCCGACATTGCCGGACGGCTTGAAGTTGTTATGAAAAACGAGGAGCGCGTGATTGTTTCACGGCAGTACGCGCGGGCGCTGAAAGAAAGGTTGGGACTGAGATGAAAACGTTCATGCGTGAGGTGCTGGCGGCAAAGACGCTCGCGGCGATGATATTTGCGGGCTTTATGTGCGGCTACATGGTAGCGGGCTATTTGTACGCGGTGGTCTTTCCGCGCGCGTCGTTTAACTTCACGGTGCCGTTCATTTTCGTGCTTGAAGGTGTGGCGCTGTCAGTGGTTGTCGCGGTGCTGTGGCGGCTGCTGATTAGCGACGACGCGCCGGTGAAGTGGCGCTTCCCGGCACGCCTGATCCTTTTCGCGCTGCTGCTTGCAACAGCACTGGTTGCCTGCGTGCTGGTGTTCTTCCCGTTTCCTACGTATTGGGCAAAGCTCTGGTGGATCGTCATCGGTTGCGTCACCGCCGCGATCGGCGTCCTCGCCGTGATCGGAGAGCTCTACGCTCGCATCACCGGCAAGCGCTACACCGAGGTACTGCGAAAGTACCAAGCGAACCTATAGGGACACAGTCAGGCGAACACAGGGGGACGCATGAGACAGGGGGAGACAGGGGGACGGTTCTCTTGTCTCATTTAACATGAGACAAGAGAACCGTCCCCCTGTCTCATGTACCCCTGTCTCATGCGCCGCAGGGTTTGGGCTGGGGCGCAGGTTTGCAGTTGAGAGTGTGTTTGCTACGGCTTAGGTGGGCGGCGCAGGCGGCGGGGTGGCAGGAGTCTGCCACCAGAGCAAGGGGCCCCAGTCATAGTCCGACCCCATCATCCAGGGATTAGCGTCGTTAGCGCCAAAGGCCCAGCCCAGCGTACCCGTGTAGAAATCCTGCGTATCAAGGACAGACTCATCTGTGATCGTCTCGCCGTCGATGCCGGTGGCCGTAGCGTCGGTAGGAGTTATGCTGTATATGTCAATGGCGTAGTTGTTAGAGAGCGTGCCGCTAACTCTACGCCCCACTACCCGGCCACAATAAGATACATTAGTGCTGGTTGCCGTTACGTACGAATTCAGAGCGACACAGTTGCTGATGGCGCCGCCCAAACCCACTCCAACAATGCCGCCGGCGTAAGACGTATTTGAATTTGTCTGCACCGAACCGGTAGCATAACAGGCTGTAACGGTGGCGCCATTTCCCCCGACGATACCGCCAGTATAAGCGGCGCCCCCACCAGTGCCGGTCACATCCCCGGTGCTAGAGCAGTTTTTGATCGTTGCCACGCCGTTCATACCGGCAATGCCTCCTACGTAAAGCTGCGCAGATACCGATACCGTTCCCGTTACATTTGCGGTCACTACGCAATTCTGCACGGTTCCGCCTTGCAGGTAACCCGCTACGGCGCCCACATAGCTGGCGGTGTTTGTAGTGTACGTCACAGAGCCAGCTATCGATACATCTTGGATCTGTCCAATGGAAACTCCAAACAATCCGACCTCATAATTACCGCTGCTATCAGCCGTCAACGTCCCAAAGCCGGTAAGCGTGATCGTATGTCCGTTGCCATTAAATGTGCCAGAAAACATGCCTCCGCTGACGTTTGCACCGATAGGTATCCACGCGTTGCCTGCGTTGATATCAGCTACCACCTTGTAATTGGCGCCGAGCCTATTGCGCACCGCGTCCAGGGTATCATGGTCATAGACTAAGATAGGATAACTGCCACCATTGCCTGACCACAGGGCATACAGCGTTGTGTCTCCGGTAAAGGTAAAACTGGCGCCCGGAGCGTAAAAGTCGCCGGAGCCGTCATCCTTGGTCCCCCAGCCGACAAAGGTCTCACCACCTACTACCGGCGGCGGCGTCATGGAACCTGCGCCGGGCAGGGTGACTGACGCCGCGGCCGACGCAAGAGCGACCGCGCCTCCCGGGGCGCCTGCTCCTCCATTGGCGTCATAGGTAAGAGTCTGTGTGGCAATCGTGAGCGTTTTTGTCTGCCAGTACAGCGTGGGTAGCGGATAATCCGGGAAGGCTCCCCAGACCCAGGGGCTGGCGTCATCGGCGCCAAAGGCGAAGAGCGCCGCGGGCGACCAGAACGCCTGTGTCGTGGCCTGTGATGTGGAGATCGTTGCTCCGTCGATGTCGGTGGTGGTATCTGTACCGGCGACCATCGGCAGGCCGCTCATGGCGATGGCGTAGTTGTTGGCAAGCGGGGAGAGGAGGACGTTTTGCCCTACTACGCGCCCGGCATTCGTGCCGCCCGTCGCCGTCACGCTTGCGTTTAGCGCCGCACAGTTTTGCACCGTGCCATAACTACGGCCTACCACGCCGCCGACTGGGTCGCTACCTTCAACGTTGCCCAGTGCATAACAATTTTGCACCGTGCCATTGCTATTGCCTACCACGCCGCCGACCCAGATGGCACCCGTAACATCGCCTGTGGAGTAACAGTTTTGCACCATGCCATCGCTTCTGCCCACCACGCCGCCGACTTGATTATAGGCACCTGTAACATTGCCCGTGGAGTAACAGTTTTGCACCGTGCCGGGGTTGTTTCCCACCACGCCGCCAGCGCTGTTACTGTTGCTGTTTGTGCTATTGACATCACCTAAGACCGCGCAGTTTTGCACCGTGCCGTAGTTAACGCCTGCTACGCCGCCAGTATAGCTAAGAGAAGCGGTACTTGTGATATTGCCCGCAATATTCAGGTTTTCCACCATACCGCCACTGCCGATACAACCGAACAACCCGGCGTATTGCTGATTGAACGTAACATTATCGAAAGTGATTGTTTTGTTGTTGCCATCAAAGGTACCGGTAAACGCGGGACTGCTGCTGATGGGTACCCACGCGGCGCCCGCGTCGATGTCGGCTATAACCTTGTAGCATTTGTCCAGTCCGTTACGCACCGCGTTTAAGGTGGCGTAGTCATACACCAGAATGGGACTGGCGTCGCTGCTGCCGTCACCGGACCACATGGCATAGAGCGTGATATCGCTGGTCATGGGAACGTTTGTGGCGGTGTTGGTCGGATCGTAGAACGTACCGGTACCGTCAGCTTTAGTGTCCCAGCCAACAAAGGTTTGCCCGCTTGCAGGAGGCGTCATGCTACTGGTGACAATGCCGTATAAATTAACGACCATCGTGCCGCTATCCTTAACATAAACGGCGGCCGGTGGATTAGTCCCCCCGTTAGCGTCAAAGGTGAGTCCATAGGAGCTATTAACCGTCAACGTGCCTTTGTTGTAAGTGAAGTCGTAGTTGTTGCTTGCGCCGCCAGCCGCGATGATGTCATAGGTCCCTGCCGCAGAACTTGTCGTGGCGGTGGTAGTGACGGTAATTGGAGCGGTCAGGTCAGCCTCACTCTCGCCGGGGACAAAGCCAGCGACGGTATAGGTCAGCGGCGTGGGGTTGGGCTGACCCATTAACTTGGACTGGGAGGCCACGTTGACGGTCAGCATGGCCTTGTTGACCGTGATGTCGCAGCTCTCCGAGGCCGCCGTGTAGTTGCCGTCTGCCGTTATGGCGGCGGTGATGGCGGCGTCGCCCGCGCCCTTGATGGTGACGGCTCCGGTAACAATATCGACCGTGGCAACGGCGGTGTTTGAGCTGCTCCACGTTACTGTTCCCGCACCCAGTGCTGTGGCCGTAAGCGTAAATCCGCTGTCGCCGTAGGTGATTGTTGCGGGAGCGCCTGCGACAGCAATGGTCCTTGAGACGGCGTTGATAGTCAGCGTGCCGGACACATAGTCAAACGTGTAGTTGTCCGCCACGCCGTCGTTGTTGAAATCAATGGGATAGTTGCCTTTGTCAGAGGCGGAGGTTGCCGCGCAGCTCACCGTGGGCGCCGTGGTCAGGACACTCTCGTCTTCGCCGTTGGCCCAACCAGAATAGGTAAAGGTGAAATCGGGGTTATCGGCCCCGTAGTCGCGTGCCTGGTCTGCGGCAGTAACGGTGAGCACGGCCTTGTTGACCGTCAACGTGATGTTTGTCGTGGCGTCGAGGTAGTCAGGCGCAGCGCCGGTGTTGCCCACGGAACCCGGCATGGTTGCGGTGATTGTGACCGGGGCTGCGCTGGCGTTTAAGAGGGTCACCGTGGCGTGAGTGGCATCGGTTGGCGTGACCGTGGCAACGGTCGGGTCGCTGCTTTCCCACACGACGGTCTTTGCGGTAGAGCCGCCCGTAGCAGTAAGCGTAAAGTCTGCGTCGCCATAGGTCTTTACCTGGTCGCCCTCTGCGATGGCAAACGGCGCCTGGGCGAGTGCGTCCAGCTCATAGTCATAGGTCACGGTCAAGGTGACCTCTCCTGCGGCGCCGTTAATCGTTACAGCCTGGTTGGCGCTCAGGCTGCGCTGCTCGGTGGCTGCCAGAGCCGGGCGCGCGTGTCCCACAACCAGCAGCGCCAGCGCGCAGCAGAAGAACACAGAAAGTATCTTGAGGGCATGTTTGCTTGTGCCGCGACGCAATAGTGTCGTGATAAGGATGCTCACTGACAGCAGGATGAGCATGCTCCACAAGCTGGAGCGGAGGCTGTCACCTGTCAGCGGCAAATGAGAGAGTGCAGGGACAAGCGCTTTGGTCTTGGTCTTGGTCTTGGTCTTGGGCTTGGGCTTGCTGGGTGTTTTGGGCTTGGTCTTGTCCGGCGTTTTTGCCTCGTTCGCGGTGGCGGTCACGGTAAAGTTCTGCTGAGCGCCGGGCGCCAGCGTCCCTACCACACATGAAGTCTGACCTGATTGCAACGTCAAGCCCGCAGGCAAGGTCAGCTTAAGTTGGACGTTATTTACCGCATAGCTGTTGGTGTTGGTAACCGACATGGTCACTTTTACGGTCTCGCCCGCCTTGTAGCTGGCTTTGTCGGTCGTGACCGTGGCGGTCAGACCGTCGCGCGAGGTACTGTTGGCTGCCGCAGCTGCCGCGGCTGGAGCTGCTGGAGCTGCTGGGGCCGTGGCAGGCAGCGTCACCAATAAGCACAGCGCGATAATCGGCAGGGCAATCAGTAGTTTTGCAAAATGCTTGTTCATGGACCAGTCCTTTTCAAGTTCAGAGCTTCTCTTTAGCTCGTTAACCAACGAGGTTTTGCCTGTTGTTCTTTCTGTAGCCTCAGCGCAGCGCACTCTGCTGTCAGCGGCGTGAAACATTTTTCTTACGCTCTGCCCCGGTCACCAACACCGGCAACAGGCGCTTATACAGAAATGTTCTCATCAAAAGTCTCCTCAAATCCCCAGTTTTTTACAAAAACTGCCTTGCCCAGTATACTCCCAAGCTCAAAAAATATATATACCACATACACAAATTGACACCGATGATTTGCAAAGCGCACGAGCTTTCCCCCGTAACGAATGCGCGGATTGAAGATGAGACAGGGGGACGGTCCTTTGACCGGTGAGACAGGGGGACGGTTCTTGTGTCTCATTATTGCGCGCGTAAGCATAAGACAGAGGGACGGTTCTTGTGTCTCATTATTGCGCGCGTAAGCGAAGCAATCCAGATAGTCAACGGCTGGATTGCCGCGTCGCTACGCTCCTCGCAATGACAAGTAGAATATTGCATCGCCCCGTCTCCCCTCCCCATACAGAAAGTGTGTCAGGATGAGACAGGGGGACGGTTCTTGTGTCTTATGTTTCATAAGACACAAGAACCGTCCCCCTGTCTCATCTCACGCTGGAACTACGCCGCTTTTGCCTCTTGGGCGGGTGCGACAGCCTTCACACGACCTGCCTTGGGCGGATTCGCCACGCGCTCCTTTACCGCTGCATAATCGACCATGTAATCACGTCCCCGCTTTTTCGCCGGAAGTTGCCCGTTCGCCACCAACTGACGGACACGGCCAGCACTGACACCAAGTACTTCTGCAGCATAGGCAGTCGTAATGAACACCTGGGCTTCATCCGTGATGACGCTAATCACGACTCTTTCGTCTCTCTCGCCTAAAGGATGCTTGAATGTTGCTGGCGGAATAGACTCCTCATCGAGTTCCGCGCTCCGCAATACCAACGTCAGTGCATCCGCAGCCATAAATATGGCATCCGCATAGTCGTCGCCGCAGGTCCAACATCCGTCAATATCAGGAAAATTAACCGAATATCCCCCCTCTTCTTCCGCCGTGAATATCGCTTCATAGGTGTACTGCATAAATTACCATCCTCTCAAGAAACACTCTCTCGCTCCAGCGCCCGGATAGATCACTTCCATCCTGCTTTTTTTATTATTGATTCATAAGTCCCTACTTTCAGATCCTTGATGTGCCTTGGGACCAAAATCAATTTGCCATCCTTATAAAACTTTGTGTGACTACCACGTTCTCTTTCTATCCACCCCTCTTTGCGTAGTCTTGCTCTTATCTCTCGTGGGCTGAGTGGCATCCGTTTTCCTCCTTTATTATAGCGTATACAATAGTATTGTGTACACCAGATTATAGGGGTTTGCAAACCCTGCTGCGATTATGATGTGGAAAGCATGTGTTCCACTCCAGAAGGAGCGAAAACCGAGAGTGACTGAGCAATAAATCCGTGATTCCAGTATAGCGCGAATTGCGCCCAAAACCAGACATTCGTCCGCCTACTTGTCATTGCGAGGAATGAGACAGGGGGACGGTTCTCTTGTCTCATGCACGCATAAGACACAAGAACCGTCCCCCTGTCTCATTATTGCGCGCGTAAGCGAAGCAATCCAGATAGTCAACGGCTGGATTGCCGCGTCGCTACGCTCCTCGCAATGACAAAAGGATACTGCATCGCCCCGTCTCCACTCCCCAAAAGCGTGTCAGGGGGACGTATAACTTGACACACTCGCCAGATAATTCTCTCGCAAGAGCGCAGCAGTGTGTCAAGTTATACGTCCCCCTGACACACGTCCCCCTGACACATGTTTTCTCCTCAGGATAATTGCCACTTGCTATAGTGTGTGTCACACTATATAATCAAATCAACAGTAAACACGAGCAGGGAGAAACATGGACAAAGACAAGATCATATCGGACTTCATCCTGGAGCTGCGCCGAGGGACTCTGATCCTCTGCGTACTGGCCAAGCTTCAGGAGCCGACCTACGGCTATAGCCTGATCGCCGAGCTCGCGAACACCGGTATCGCGATCGAGGCCAACACCCTCTACCCCCTGCTGCGGCGTCTGGAGGGCCAGGGACTACTGGACAGCGCCTGGAACACGGAAGGCGCCAAGCCGCGCAAGTACTACCAGACCACCGCCTTTGGGCAAGAAGTTCTGTCCGTGCTCAAGACTCACTGGCAGGCTACGGCTGACAACCTGAACACGATCCTGGAAGGTAAAGACCATGACTAACAACGACAACGACTTGATCGCCCGCTACATCTACGCCGTCACCCGCTACTTACCCGAGAAAACACGCGCTGATGTCGATCAAGAGCTCGACGGCCTGATATCGGACATGCTGAGCGAGCGCTGCGGCGACGTCACGCCCACCGACAAGGACATCCGCATCGTGCTGATCGAGCTCGGCTCGCCCGAAGAACTCGCAGCAAAGTACAGCGGCGAGGAAGGCGGCGCGCTCATCAGCGGCGGCTACTTCATCCTCTACAAGCGGATCCTGCGCTTCCTTTTGCCCGTTGTGGCACTGGCGGTCGCTGCCTCGGGAGCGTTCTCCACGATCTTCAACAGAAAGCTGGGCGGCAATCCGCTCATTTTTGCCGGAACACTCTTTGGGCAGACCATCGGAGGCGCGCTGGCGGGAGCGTTTCAGGCCTTTGCCATCCTGACGATCATCTTCGCGCTTTTTGAGCACTGGCAGGTGCGGATCGACCAGGGCGACTTCATCTCACGGCTGCGTCCGGTCCCTAAAGACCGCGAGCGGATCAAACCGTTCCGATTTGTTTTCGGCATGTTCTGGTCGGTC
>WQYT01000071.1 GCA_009781115.1 Coriobacteriia bacterium | reverse complement strand
GCATCCGCGCCTCAGTAAAGGGCTCGGTCGCCTGCATGCGCGCGATGCGCGAGGCGCTCATCTTCTCAGGGTCAAGGCCGGAAGGCGGCGGGAACTCCGTATCCAGCGCCAGAAACACGCAGTCCTCGGTGGCATAGTCGTTGTACGACGCCGCCAGCCAGGCCGGAATGGCGCTGAGTACCTCACGTGAGGCATGGCGCAGGCGCAGCTCGCCGCCCGTGTTATCCCCCCAACGCACCATCACATCTTTAGCGCCCGCCGCCCAAGCTGCCTCCATCACCGTGTGAGCGAACCCCGCCGCCTCTACGGGAGCGGACAGGATCATCACCTGCCCTGGACGCAGGTTGACCCCACGCCGCACCATCAGGTCGGCATACGCCCGAAGCTTCTTCCCTAGATCAGGAACTGCTGTCACCTTGCACCTCTTTCGTTTTGCCACTTTCGATAATACCGCAAGCAGCTCTCTGAGTTCAGGTGATTGCTACTCCGGGCAGAGGCGCGCCGGGTCGTCGCGCCCTACAGAGTCATTGCTACTCCGGGCAGAGGCGCGCCGGGTCGTCGCGCCCTACAGAGTCATTGCTACTCCGGGCAGAGGCGCGCCGGATCGTCGCGCCCTACAGAGTCATTGCTACTCCGGGCAGAGGCGCGGGGCTGGCGCTTGCTCCGCTGAAAACAGTCCGCTGGACTGTTTTCCGGGCGCTCCGCAACCTTGCCCCCCCACCACACGCAAGAAGTGGCCGGTTGCCCGGCCACTTCTCTTTACCGCCCGTCATCTCAGCCCGCGGCACTCTGGAAGGAGAGAACTCTGTGCTTATCTCCAGAGGTACAGCAGACGCGCGCCTGCGGTACCGGAGGGTTGTGGGTCAGTTCCGCCACTATCCATACCGTTGTAGGGATTGATCTGCGCAGGGCTTACGCCATAGGCCGTATTCCCTGAATCAGGATGCATGCCCCAGCCTCCGTGATGTCCTCCGCTGATGCGCAGGTAGTTCACTGGTAAGCTGGTTGCCGCAGCTGCCGCCGTCACCGACGCAGCGTCAAAGGAAACGTGGCACTTCATACAGACTCCGTCGACGATCTGGCCCGGGCCGCCCTGAGCGCCTGGACCAACTGCCCCCGCTACAACAGTGATACTCGGGTCGAGCATCTTCGTCGAGCGGCCAGGCCCGATGGTCTGACCCCAGGTACCAGCGTCCCAGGGAAGCCCTGGCGCAGCCGGCGTGTCCGTGCCCTGCTCAATAGCAGCCATGTTGCCCCGATACATCCAGATATTGCCCGAAGGTACTTTTAAGGTTGTCTGAGTAATCTCATCAATCGTAGCGCCTGCGGGTCCCTCCCACTGATAGACCTGGATAGAACAGTTCCCATGCGGAAACGCCGTCGAGTTTGTCGCCACACCGATCATGTCATGACATTGGTCGCAGCCAAAAGCGCGTGCCGAATGATTGGGATCGGAGCCGTCGGTCAGGTAATAGTTCGCGGCGCCATAGCCCATG
The DNA here is from genome assembly GCA_009781115.1 of Coriobacteriia bacterium. GTDB lineage: Bacteria > Actinomycetota > Coriobacteriia > WRKU01 > WQUG01 > WQUG01. Next base: position 9,094 of record WQYT01000071.1, on the reverse strand, counting down.
TAGCGATAGCCTCCGGCAACCGTACCCGCATGACAGGGGGCGCATCCCGCCGAGTCAGAGCCTGAGCCCGTTGCGTTATTGGCGCCCGGAACACTGCTGTGACCCGTCGTCATAAACTGGGGCGTAGCGCCGCCAAGCTGGGCGCGACTATAAGTCTGCCCCCAGGTCAGGTTAGCAAGAGCTGAATTGATATGGCAGCCCGACTGCCCACAGGTATAACCCGTCAACAGTGATTTAGCCGCCGCAAAGATCGCAAGGTCAGGACTGCGGGTAAAGTCGGTCGGCATTGATCCATTACCGGGCGCATACGTGCCCCCGTTAACAAACCAATCGGTATGATCGCCGGCTGTGCCGTCGCTTACCAGCGGTCGCCCGCCTTGCGCCGCGCGCTCTATCTGCAGGGGAAGCTCTTCATCAATCAGGTCATCATTAGAGCCACCCAGCAAAAAGGCGTTCATGCCCCAGTACCGGGAGTTACCGGCGCCGTGGATACCTCCACGGTGACAGTTGCCACAGCCTCCATTCAGGCCGCCTGGCACACGATTGCTTCTATGCGGACCCGCACTGCCATCGGTAGGGCTTGCCCATTCAACGAGAGAGCGGGCCGGGGTTGCCCCCCAGGTGGTATGACATTGGACACACGTTGCGCCGCCGTTTGTCAGAAACTGGTTGTTTACCTCACCAACCGCAGCGCCACCGGTAGCGCGGTGAACGCTGTGGCAGACGGCGCATTTGCTCGTCGTCGTAAGATAACCGCCATGCGCGGAGCTTCGCAGGTCCTCTGCAACGCCGTTTGACTCCATGAGTCCGGCAGCGCCGCCCCAGGACAGATAGCCTGGCGTGTCCGAGGCAGGAGCCGTAGCAGACGCTTTTGAGCCGTCTGTTGCGTATCCGGCATACTTTGCCGCAGCGCTCGCGCTGAAAGCAAAGACAAGCAATGCGGCCATCATCAGTGTGATACCTAAAGGTAAGAGAGATTTTTTCATAGGGATTCCTTTCTTATCGTGGAATAATCCGTTGTTTTTCTCCATTTTTTTCACCCCCTTTCGGTAGAGGTTTAACGGTTGTTGCATCTTAAGGCGCCGCACCCTGCATTTCCCTTTACGCTTGCGCAGACACATGAAATCGGGTGTGGCGCACTATGATAGTAAACGAATCTTGTGAGAAATTTGTGATATCATATACAGAATTTCTGAAGTAATTTCAAACCTTGCTACTATTGATTTGTATGAGAGATGAGATACGAACGGAGTCCACCCAGTATGAAACCTCCTGCTCTTCCCGCTGTCACACAAATGCTTGACGCACCAGCCGCGCCAGGGCCAGCCGCGCCAGCCGAGTCCGGCGCATCAGCGCCGTCTGCGCCTGCGACGCCGGCGCTGGTTGACCTCCCGGAACAAAACGTCATATTTCGCAAAGGGCCCAAAAACACGCGCTACGTCTACTACACCGTGCGCGCCTTTCGCAACGCCAAGGGAGCGCCCACCAGCGAGACCGTGTTGATCGGCAAAGAGGACCCCGCAACCGGCAAATTGCTCCCCAACACCCGCTACTTCGAGATCTTTGGTGACCCCGCAGACCACCAGCGCCCGCTCCCCCGCGCCGCCCGGGGCCAGGCCTTTGGCCCGAACTATCTTCTGGAGGTACTGGCCGGGCGCAACCACCTGGATGTCTGCCTCCAGGAGACCTTTGGCGAGGACGCGCAGCTTCTGCTGACCTGCGCCGCCTGCGCCGCGTTCGAGGGCATACTCCAACTGGTCGATGACCGGGGGCAGCTCTATGAATTCAGGGGCGCGCTGGACCGCATCCTGCTCCCCTACCGGGCGCAGATGCACAAGCTTTTGACCTCGCTTACCTACGAGCGACAGACGGAGTTTTTTGCCCGCTGGACGCAGCAGCGCGATGAGGACGCCTATGCCTGCTTTAATGCGAGCTACCCGGGGACCGATGTCTGGATGTTTCTTGGCCTGGATACCGGCATGCCGCTGTTCTACAACCGCTTCCCGCTCATCAACGGGCACAAACAGACCTCCCTCTCTTCTGTGATGAAGAACAGCTATAGGTTCGGCAGCAAAGAGATCGGCTATACCTTTAATCGGGAGTTTGTTACGTCAGAAAACCTTGCCCTTATCAACAAACAGACGCCGCGTTTTGTCGCGCCGCTTTCTTCTGAGCTTAACCAGAGCGCGCGCATCTGTTTTGCCGACTATCGCGAGGGGCTTTGCAAGCCGGCGCACTGGCTGGCAGAAGAGGACGCCTACGGCGCCTGTCGCCCGATCACCCTGGCAGGGATCGACCTGTTCCTGCACATCTACTTCAGCTCAACGGACTTTGCCCGGGCAGAACGCCTTGCCTTTGCCCGGGGGCTGGACGCAGCGGAGCTTGAGCGGGTGCTCCAGATCGCGGGCTGGTCGGCCTATATCACAAATGACCCGGAGCTGGAAACATACTTCATCCCCATGCTCTACCGCAAGCGTCACCTTCTGGAGGATGTGTTTGCCCAGGTGCAGCGGATCTCGGTATTTTCACGCGTTGACCAGCAGAGTCGCGCGCTGCGCGACGGGCGCCTGTTCATCTGCTTTCTGGCAACCTATCTGCGCTGCATGCTGCTCAACAAGAAGCAAGCCCGCGACGGCATCCGCAAAGTCAACTGGCGCCAGATGCTGGAGCAAATCAGAACGCTGCCCTTTATCACGCCCCCCGACGGCAGCGACGGCACGCCGCAAATCAACCACGCTGCCCTGACCAAGTCCCAACGCACCATCCTGTCAACCCTGGGCCTGGGGTGAGACAGGGGGACGGTTCTCCTGTGAGACAGGGGGACGGTTCTCCTGTGAGACAGGGGGACGGTTCTCCTGTGAGACAGGGGGACGGTTCTCCTGTGAGACAGGGGGACGGTTCTCCTGTCTTATTACAAATAAGACAGGAGAACCGTCCCCTTGTCTTGCGTCCCCCTGTGTTCCCTGCGATATCTAATCGGCTGCGGCAAGTAACGCCTGATCTATTGCGCGCCGGAAAAACTCAGATTTACTTTCGCCGATTCTCTTACTTACCGCCTCGACAGCTGCAATACGAGATTGTGGCAAACGAAACGATACCGTCTCAAGGTCTTCGTCATACATCTTTGGACGCCCCATAACAACAGGACCATCACCATGCCAGTTCCCTGTCTCTGCCTCTTCATCCATTTTTCGGATATCTTCGTCGGTTAGTGTCTTGCCACTTGCAGTTATATACTCCATACTAATCTCTCCTTTCTATACCAAGCTCTTTATAAGTGCCATCCTGTGGCGGAGTCATAGCATGATAAACAAACCAGTTGCCACCCTTTAGCCTGACCGCACAAACCTGAAGAAGCCTACCTTTGTTGTCAAATCCAATCATGATGTAGTCATCGTGATTTCGCCACCTGGAAGCGATTGCGTTTTCCCATGCATAGGCAATATTTTCTTCGGAAAGCTCTGGGTGCTTTCTTGTGATGTGTTCATCAAATACTAATCGATTGTCCATATCATCCTAACTTTCGTATTGCATAAGTATAGCATATCAGTATCCCCCTCATAAGAAAGAAACACTGGCATGATTAACACAGGAGGACGCGCCTCACGAAAAATGCCCGCGAAATAGCCCCCGCAAAACACAATGTACCCGACCCCCTGTGTTCACACCACAAACGAACCCAGGGGGACGGGCGAACAGAAATAGCCTCACGCAAACACAGGGGGTCGGGTATGAGACAGGGGTGAGACAGGGGGACGGTTCTCTTGTCTTATTACAAATGAGACAAGAGAACCGTCCCCCTGTCTCACTCTTTGCGCAGCCCGTTGCAGTCCCGTACAGAGGCGCGCCGGGTCGGCACGCTCCCTATGTATCTATTCCAGCAAGCTGGCAGCTTCAATCTAACAGCTACCTACAGAGAGAATGGCGGGAGTAACGAGACTTGAACTCGCGACCTCTGGCTTGACAGGCCAGCGCTCTAACCAGCTGAGCTATACCCCCGCATGACGCGGAATGCCGTGCGGCCCTCAGAAATCGCAGGGCGAAATACACGGACTTATGATACTACCTGTTTTGCCTCCCGCTGTCCAGTACCCGGCCCGCGCCGCCTGAGGCGAAGCGTCGCCAGAACCAGCGCGGCGCCTGCTGCCAGGCACATCCAGAGCTGCGCCAGGGAGAGGGCGTCGCCCGTGGCAGGGATGGCAAGCGGGGCTCCTGTCTTGGCCGCTGTCACACCATACAGGCTGAAGCTTGAGGCGGTAAAGGTCACGGTACTGCCGCTTACGTGCGCAGCAAGATACTGTATTGTGCCACTCTCTTTTTCATGAGCTATGCCAAGGCCACGGGCGCCCTTAAGCGCCAGGCCCCCAAGAGTAACCGTCACGGTTTTGCCGGCAGGCAGCTCATAGGTTTCGCCCGTCAGCGTGTTGATCAGCTTGATGTCATAGAGGTAGCGCAGGTTTTTGCCCGACGTCTTATCACGAAACGCGCCATAGCGCGAATCGGATCGCGGGACCGGAGTGACCACCAGCCGCACATACCAGGGCAGATCGCCAGAAACAGACGCCTTCCCGTCGGTATGGTTGATGGCCGCCGCCTGGGCCTGCGCCGCCGCCAGCGCGTCTTTAACATCGCGGGGAACCTGCGCCTGCTCATTGTCCGTCAGCCCGTCATAGGCGTTTGTTGCCTCGGCCACTTTGTCAGCGTCGTCCTTGTCTTTAACGGAATCCGGCAGGTCATTGATCGTGTCAATCGCATCTTGCGTAGCGGGAGTCTGCATGATCGTCATGATGCCCTGGGTAAAAGTGACCTGGTAATCAGGATTGCTGAAGGGGGTATCCTGCACGATGTCATAGTGCCCCACGTCTGTGCCCGCGTAGGTGAGCGACCCCGCCAGCGTATCGCCAGACAGAAGCCCGGGGGCCGTCCAGGTCAAGGTCGGGTCGGCTTCGCCGTAGTACTTGCTTTGATTATCTGCCGTGACCGTGAGAGGTTTTGGCGCTACCATTACGCTCAGGTCAACGCCCGCCACCGTGTCGTAATTATCAGTATCGGTCGGGGTAAAAGTTGCCTGATGGGTCTGAGCCCCCACGGCGCCCACAGACCCCACGGCGCTGGCGCCAGCGCCGGCCCCGCCGTCCCAGGTCCAGCCTGCGGGCAGAGTCACGCTTGCCAGCGTGTCACCGTAGGTGGCGGCAAGTCCCGTTGGCGCGCTGTAAGCTGGCGTTGCCTTGCTGACAGTCAGGGCAACCACGTCGGACAACGCCACGCCAGAGTAGTCATAGTTATCGGCGTCACGGGGAGTAAACTTGACCGTATAGCCGCTGTTGCCCACCGTGGGTATGATCGTATCGTCGGCCCAGGCAAAGGTTCCGTCGCCGGAACCAGAAGAGGCAATATCGACATCAGCCAATGTCTTTGCCGGGTCATAGGTCACCGCAGCCGGAGTCGGCCAGATGATGGAAGGCGCCTGAGCCTTGTCAATGGCAAAGGCCACGGAGGCCTGATCGTAGAAGTTGACGCTTGTCGACTTCGCTGTGATCGTGACGAGCGGCGGGGACGGCGCCGTGACCGGTGACGCGTTAATGTTATTGGCATAGCTCACGTCATAGTCTGAGGCCGGAACCGTGATGCCATCTATCACCACGCTTACCACCGCAGGCGTAAGCGGGTCGCCGGTATAGACATACGGGCCCGGCGCAAGCGTGACGGTCGCGCCTGCAAGCGACTTCTGTCTAACGGTAAAGCTCACATCAAAGCTCTGCGAGGTCACGTTCGCGCCGCTCACCGTAACCGTGGCGGTATAGGTCCCCGCCTCAAGACCGGTCTTTGGCTCAACGCTAAAGCTGCCAGTGTCACCCAGCCCAATGCTGGTTATCGCATCGGTCGAGAGCGTAAAGTTGCTCGCGCCCGGGCCGGAGAGCGCAACGCTCAAAGCGCCGGTGCCCGCCGACAGGTTGCCGGTATTGTTCACGGTAACATTCAGCGACGGGTGCGCTGTATAGCCATACACAGCCGGACTGAACGAATAAGCGCCTGACGGTCTGAGCGATATGCCCCACGTGGGATATGCGTCAACTTGTTCGTTAACAGTAGAGCTGCTCACGGTAACACCGTTTGGCGCTGTGCCCTGGATCTGCGCCTTAAGCGTTATTTGGCCCGCGTCGATATCAGCCTGGGTCACTGTGTAATTGAAGATACCTGCTGCATCCGCACCAGGATCGATGGAGGTCTGCGGGATATATACCGTGATTGGCCCCGTTCCCGAAAACGATACCACGTTGACAGTAGGGTTGGTAATGATTACATTGCCGCTATTGTGAACCTGAAACGTATACGTGACAGTCTGTCCAACCGCTGTGACTATTGAAGGAAAAGATGACAGTGTCAAATCCAAAGACGGATTATTAACAACAACCAGGACCTGAGCTGAATTATTGGTCATGTCAGGGTCATACTGGTCAGCAGCAGTAATCGTAGCTGTGTTGGTCTTATCGCCCGTCGAATCAACTCTGGCTCGTACCGTTAAAGTCAGAGGAGCTTCGGGTACTACCGTGCCGGCTGTCCACTCACCAGTACTATCGTCATATGACCCCTGTGACGGTATTGCATCGACAAAGGCCAGCCCGGCGGGCAAGATATCGTTTACCGTAACATGAGTAGCCTCATCAGGACCCTTGTTGCCCAGCGTGATCGTAAACGTTATCGTATCGTCCACATAGGGAGTGGAATCACTCACCACTTTACTCAAGGTAAGGTCGGCCTGCTGGGGCGTAACGGTCGCGCTATCCCGATTGTTGTTCGTGTCAGGATCATACTGGTCGGCAGCAGAGATCGTAGCCGTGTTGGTTTGTGCAGCAGACGAAGCAACCGTGGCTTGTACAGTCAAGATTTGATCAGCCCCCAACGCCACCGCGCCAACAGACCAATTGCCTGTGGCCGAATCATAGGACCCCTGCGATGCCGTAACGCCGACAAACGTCAGGCCCGTCGGCAACATATCCTGTACGGAAACACCGGTGGCAGTATCCGGGCCATGGTTAGTCAGCGTGATGGTAAACTTCACCGTATCGTTCACATTGGGGAAAGAGTTGTCAACGGTTTTTTTCAGTTCAAGATCGGCCTGCTGGGGCGTGATAGTCGCGCTGGCGGTATTATTGCTCGTATCGGGGTCGATCTGATCGGCAGCAGAGATCGTAGCAGTGTTGGTTTGCGCAGCAGGCGAAGTAACCCGGGCCACTATGGTTAAGGTTTGAGGCGCCGCTGTCGTCACCTTGCCAACTGTCCACACACCCGCAGCATAGGTTCCTTCTGATGGGTTTGCGCTAACAAAGGCCAACCCGGCGGGCAAGGTATCAGAAACGGTAACACCCGTGGCGCTACCAGGACCGTGGTTGGTCGCAGTAATGGTAAACGTTATCTGATCGCCCACGTTAGGGGTAGGATTGTCGACGGTTTTGCTCAGTTCAAGATCGGCCTGGGGTAACGCGGTGTTCGCACTGGCGGTATTGTTGCTCATATCGGGGTCAAATTGGTCAGCAGAGGTAATCGTAGCCGTATTGGTCTTCGCGCTGGCATTACCAACCGTGGCTTGTATACTCAAAGTCTGAGACGCCTCGGACGCCACGGTGCCAACTGCCCACAGGCCCGTTGTTGAGTCATAAGATCCCGAAGACGCCGTCGCGTTCGCAAAAGTCAGCCCGGCAGGCAGAGGGTCTTGCACGAAGACATTAGTAGCAGCATCCGGCCCCTTATTGGTCAAAGTGATGGTATACTTCACCGGATCGCCTATGCTGGGGGCAGGATTGTCGACCGTTTTGCTCAGCGCAAGATCGGCCTGCTGGGGCGTGATAGTCGCGCTGGCGGTATTATTGATCGTATCGGGGTCGATCTGATCGACATGAGTGATCATAGCGGTGTTGGTCTCCCGGCCTGGCGAAACAACCTGAGCCCTTATGGTTAAGGTTTGAGGCGCCGCTGTCGTCACCGTGCCAACTGTCCACACACCTAGAGCATAGGTTCCTTCTGATGGGTCCGCACCGATGAGGTTCAACCCGGCGGGCAAGGGATCAGAAACCGTAACGTTGGTGGCGTCATTCGGACCGAGGTTGGCCAGAGTGACAGTAAACGTTATCTCCTCGTCCACGTTAGGGACAGGATCGCTGACGGATTTGCTCAGCATAAGATCAGCCTGCACCGCGTTCACGGTAACCTGAGCGCTGGGATCGTTTGCGCCCGTAGCGACGGGACTGTTATTCGCGTCGCCGCTGTAGGTTGCGACCCACTGGTAGGTACCCGCCGCCGCCGCCGTGCCTGGAAGCGTGTAGCCTGTAGAAGTAGTATAGGTTCCAGCACCAGAAACTGCTAAAGTTTCTGTATAAATCGGCGTTGGCGCTCCACCCTGGACCAGCGTGAAGGTGATCGTTCCGGTCAGAGCAGCCCCTCCCGCTAAATTCGCCGTAGCCTTAAGCACCGGAGAAGTACCCGTGCCAAGCGTAACGGTCGTGGGACTCGGCGTCAGCGACAGCGTCGGAAGTGCTGAAATCGTAAATGAGCTGCTGGTTGCAGAAACGTTAAAGGAGGAGAGGGCTTGGCCGGTAGGATAAACATTTAGACCATCATAATATTTTTGGATTTGGCTGCTCTGAAGATTGGCCGTAGCGGTAAGCGAATATGTTCCGGCATTGTTCACACTCAGGTTATCAAACACAGCCGTGCCGTTTGTGAACCCCTTGGATCCTCCGCCGCTCAGCGTAGCGCCATTAGCGGTGGTCAATGCGGCAGAGACCGTCGAAGTCCCGGCATCGGTTATAGTTTCGCCTCCTACGGTCTTTAACACCGCCGCGGGCGCGGCGGAAAGGGTTCGGCCCGCATTGGCGTTACCCGGCTGCGCGGACCAGGCAACTCCCGTGACCCAGCCCGAATGCTTGTACACGTTGCCCTGCGGGCTTGCCTGGTCCACAACATATACGTTATCTTTGCTGTCCACCGCAATGCCAGAAGGCCCACTGAACAGATTCGTCCCACTGGGGGCGTTTTGAACACGGTATACCGTGGAGCCCGGGATCACAACGCTCACGTAATTGTTCACTACATC
>WQYT01000070.1 GCA_009781115.1 Coriobacteriia bacterium | reverse complement strand
TACCAAAAAAAAGCGGCAGGAGGGGGGGGTTTATAACCCCCCCCCCTGGGGGCCGGAGAAAAAAAAAAACAAAGTAAAGGGAAGAAAAAAAATCCCTTTAATGGGGGGGGGGGGGTTAGATTTTGGCTTGCGGAATCAATGCCATGAAGCGGAAAGAGACCTTGGGCTAAATTGCCTGATTGTAACTGTGCAATTCCGCGCAATGGTGAATCATAAGTAAAAAAACGCAACATATATATACGCCTCTCCAGCGCACCATCCTGCGTTCTCATTAGCTCTTGATTTGTCTGACCCCCGCCCCTACGGATCAATCAGATAACATCACAATTTTCCCAAAAAAATTATGCCCCCAATCGAATGATAAATCAATTGAAAAAACGACCAACCGAGTTTGCGTTACCTTGCCGTTACCTTTTCGTTCCCTTAACATTAATGCATAATTATGCTCATTATACTATTAAACACTAATATCAATCCTGTGAATCTTATATATGCAGTATTTTCCTGCATATCTGCGTGCCAAGATTCAGTAGACGTTCAGCGCGTTTCACTTCATTTTGTTAAGTATTTTTTGCAGGGTCAGGGGGGGTGTCCCTATAACTTTGTCAAGTCCTTTTCTGGCTCTTTGCTCCATTTCTTGAGGTAGCTAATAATGCTCTTGAAATGGAGGATTCACCTACTATCTTCTGATTTGTTGCGTGAACATCCTGTCCCCTTCAGAGGGGATTTTAGTGCGTCATTATCTGCCCTTAATCCTATGCTGCCAAGCGATATGGCCTCTGGTCGCGCACAATGGCAAACATAATCTTTAGGCGCCGCCTCGCCAGGCATATCACGGCGGCATTGTGCTTCTTTCCTTCAGCTCGCTTCTTGTCGTAATACTCACGTGAAAGCAAGTCTGTACGAAGTGACGCAAAGGCCGAGAGGAACAGTGCATTCTTCAGCGCCTTATTGCCCGACCGTCCCGCGCTCTCCCCTTTAATGGACGTGCCAGACTGATGTGTTTTGGGAGCAATGCCAGCATAGGATGCGAGCTTGCTTGCGCTGTCAAAGCAGGCAATGTCAACGTGGATGATAAAGGCGATGGCAGTCTTGGTACCTACCCCAGGCATTCCAGTCAGCAACTGAAAGGTAGGGCAGTCTTTGAGTAGATGTACAGCCCTGCGCTCAATATCTTGTCGGATTGCAGTAAGCTCAACTATACGTCTCGTGCAGGCAGGGATGCCAACCTCTTCGCGCAGATGAGCTCCTGGAGGGGTCTCAGCCATCTCTTCAAGGGATGCGAGCAATCGCTCAAGTAACTTGAGCGCCGGGCGCTTCTGAGCCCGAGCCCAGCGCATGACAGCACCTGTGCCGGCTTTGCGCATTCCCCAAGGGCCACCGAAGCGCATAAGGAGCTTGAGCGCAAAAGGGCTGGTCACATCACTGCTCAAGGCTCTCTCGAAGGCCGGATGAGTCTCCACAAGATGACTGCGCAGACGGTTGCTCTCCCGTGTCATGTCGCAACGGGCGTCATCGTCACAGGAGGCTAAGGCGATAAGATCTGCTCGCAGCGTGTTCTCCTCAGGCATAGCTCTGAGCGCCTGGGGCATCGAGTGTGCGGTCATGGCGATGACAAACGCGTCGCGCTCATCGGTCTTAGCATCTCCTGGCAATATCCCGGCAGCTCTGCGCATAGCAAGTCCCGGCAGGTAGGCTACGCTGCACCCGCTGCGCCTGGCACAGGCAACTGCAAGCGAACCGATGTTGTTTGGTTGGTCAACGACAACAAGTACGCTGCCGTACTCCTTGATCGCGGCAAAGGTCTCAGTGAGCACTCGCTCGCTCTGATCAATTCTCTGGTTGACCAGCTCGCTTCCGTCGCTGCCCAAGGCGTAGAGGTGGTGAAAGCTTTTGCCGACATCAAGACCGACAACCACATCAAATCCCTGCATGGTGTATCCTTTCTGGGTAGGTCGGTCAACTCCGAATACTCGGACTGGCTCCAGTGTCTGCACCCACATTACGAAGAGCCTTGGCGGGTTTTAGCCTGGCAGGTCCCTATTAGCAGCCAATGGCGCCCCGGCTCTGGTGGCAACACCCCCCGGACCTTACACTGCGGCAGGGGCGGTAAGCCTTGCCGGAGCCGGTGACCGACAGCCTGAAGAACAGGCGTAGACATCAAGGCTATATGATTTCCGTTAAAAAGAGAAAAGATCAGAAACCGGCGTCTGCCTCAGGGCCGTTCTTCGGGCTGGTTTCCATGGTAATGGGGGGGGGTGATATTGACTCATTTATACGGGTATTTGTTGATGTGAGTCCCCGTTACTGCATAAAAGTTTACTTAGGTATAGCAAGTAGTAATAGAAACTTTTTTGAAAATTTTTTCTCAATGTATTTTGTTGTTACATTTTACAGAGCTGGGAGTCCCTGGATTGCCGCGCCGCCTTTGGCGGCTCGCAATGACAAGATTGAGGGGGTTAGCGCTTGGCGGCTCGCAATGACAAGATTGAGGGGGTTGCTGCTTGGCGGGCGAACACAGTTCACCCCTATGGCTGGTCCCGAAGATATTGCTGGGCTGGCGCACGGGCGGGCGCAGTTCGCTCCTGCAGAGGGCGTTGCAGGATGCCACTCAACCGTGAGGAGCGTACGGGGCAATGTTAAAATAGGGGCGTTAGCCCTGACGTAAAGGAGCATGTTGTGCCAGAAAACAAGACCCCCAATCCTGTCTATGCAAAAGTTGAGCGCTGCGCGGCGGCGGTGCGCGAAGCCTTGGGCGATATCACGGTGGCGCCGATAGCGATCGTGCTGGGAAGCGGACTGGGCTCTGTGGCCGATCGCATGGATGTCGCCTGCACCGTCCCCTATGCAGAGATCGACGGTCTTCCGGTAAGTACGGCTCCCGGACACGCGGGCCGCTTTCTGTTTGGCAGCCTGGACGGCACGCCCGTTGCCATCATGCAGGGTCGCGTCCACTACTACGAGGGTTATCCCATGAGCGACGTCGTGCTCCCTATCCGGCTGCTGGCTCAGCTGGGCGTGCGCAGCGTGGTGCTGACCAACGTCGCAGGCGCCGTCAACCCAGACTTCATCCCTGGAAGCCTTGTACTCATCACTGATCAGATCACCAGCTTTGCGCCCTCGCCACTTATCGGGCCCAACATCGAGGAGTTCGGCGTACGCTTTCCCGACCAGTCGCAAGTTTATGATCAGGAACTGCGCAACTGCCTGCTGCGTGCGGCAGAAGAAACGGGTATACCTTTGAAACAGGGCGTCTATCTGCAACCGACCGGCCCGCAGTTCGAGACCCCTGCAGAGATCCGGGCCTACCGGCTGCTGGGCGCTGACGTGGTCGGCATGAGTACCGCCGTCGAGGCCATGGCGGCCCGTCATCGAGGACTGCGCATCGTCGGCATAAGCGGCATCACGAACTTCGGCGCAGGCATGCCGGGCCAGGCCGATCTGTCCACTGAAGAAGTCGAAGAGATGGGCAAGGAGATATCTAAGCACTTAGACAAGCTGCTCGCCCGCGCACTCAAGCTGATAACAGCAGAGCTCTGGTCAGAAACAAGCTCGACGGACTCAGTCGGTGCAGCCATCCCCCCGGCAGGCGCAGCAAGTCCTGCGCCCCACACAGAAGCGCAGGAGTAACCCATGCGCGCGGTCATCTATGACGGAACTGACGCCCACTACACCGAGGACGCCCCGCAACCCGTGGCAGACCTGTCGGCAGGCCAAAGCCTGATCCGCATCGAGCTTGCCACCATCTGTAGCACCGACCGCGAGATCCTGCGCGGTTATCGCCCGGACTTTACCGGCGTGATGGGCCACGAGTTTGTCGGCATCATCGAGCAAAGTAGCGACGCCGCGCTAGTGGGCGCGCGCGTGGTCGGCGAGATCAACCTCAACTGCGGGGACTGCCTGTACTGCCGCACGGGACGCCCGCATCACTGCGAGACCCGTCGCGTCTTAGGCATCGAGGGCCACGACGGTACTTTTGCTGATTATCTGCAGCACGAGACCCGCCTGCTGCACCGCGTGCCCGCCGGCCTGGCCCCGGAAGTCGCGGTCTTTACCGAGCCTCTGGCAGCTGCCCTGCGCATCGTCGAGCAAGTGCACTTTGACCCTGACGCTCCGGTTGCACTCATCGGAGACGGACGCCTGGCACTCATGATCGGCCAGGTGGTCGCGCTCACCGGCGCGCCGCTGACGGTCATCGGCCGCAGCGCAGAAAAGCTTGAGCTCTTTCGCGATTTCTCCGTCGCACAACTTCTGGAGCCTTCCGGCAGCTACGAGGTCGTCATCGACGCCACGGGTACGCCCGAGTCCCTGCCTACCGCGCTTGCTCTCACGCGCAGCGAAGGGACGCTCGTCATCAAGAGCACCTACGCGGGAGACGCCCGCATCAACATGAGCGAGGTCGTGGTGCGCGAAATCACGATCCGCGGTTCGCGCTGCGGCCCCTTTGCTCCGGCGCTGCGTCTGCTGGAGCGCGGCCTGGTGAGCCTGCCGCCCGTCGAGCGTCACGCGCCTGCGGATTTCCGTGCCGCTATAAGCAGCCGCGCGTTTAAAGCCGCCCTCGACTTCCGGGAGTAGCAAGAGCGCCAGGCGGGCGGGCGAACACAGTTCGCCCCTACACAGTCATTGCTTACAGGAAGATGCAGTTTGCGGCCCAGACACCAGCGGGCGGGCGAACACAGTTCGCCCCTACACAGTCATTGCTTACAGGAAAGATGCAGTTTGCCCCACATCTTTGCCGGCAGAAAGGTCTTTGCGCCTACGGCTTACCTTAGCGGGGGAAGCAGACGGAGCGGACTACGTGGAGCCCTGCGCCGTCCAGATTATCCGCGCATTGGGCGCAGACCAGCTCCTTTTTCGTGAAGCCTAAGACGTTGTAGCTCAGGCAAGTCTTGCTCGGGTCGCCCTGGTATGGGCGCGCGCTGGAGGATCCGCAGGCGATGATGTGAATACCCTTGTACTCCTTCAGGAACTGCAAATGCTTGTGCCCATGCAGGACATAGCCAACCTTGTGCGCCTTTAAGAAGTCAATAAATTCGGCCGCGTCGCGAAGCTCGACCGTCTCTTCAAGCAAGCCAGGAATAAGCCGCTCCAACCAATCGGGGATCAGCCGGCGCCACCAGGTGCTGTTCTTCGAGGACGACTCATCGACAGGAACCAGATGGTGATGCAGCACCGCCACTAAGGTATAGCTTTTGAGCCGCTTATACTTTTTGAGCAGCGCCGCCATGGTGTCCATCTGTTCGCGACCGATCTTGCCCTGCGCAAGCAGGCCGCCAATGTTCGAGTCGAAAAGCAAAAAGATCGCTTTTGCTTCATCGTCTTTGACGATCTTGGGGTAATTGCCTGCGGACTCGGCCAGAATTTGGTTATTGCGCCAAAACGCCAGCCCGTGCGGATTGACGTCATGATTGCCCAGAACGAACAGGGGCGTCGTACCGCTCGTCTCCTCTAGCCAGGCAGAAAAGTCCTGATACTTGGCGATGTTTGCCTTTGTGGGACTGTCGACCGCGTCGCCGGTAAGAATAAAGGTGTAGTGCTGCGGAGCGTCACCCTCTGAGGGCACGGCTTCCTGCAGATATTCTTCGAGCTGTTGTACCCTGGCCGCCGCGCCGTGCGCCCCAAAGTGCAAATCGCTGATATGCACATAGGTTTTCATCTGCTGTCAGCGCCCGCGCTTCCTACCCTTGCCGCGCAGGAATGCTGGCGATGGTCTCGACCTCAACGCGCGCGCCTTTAGGGAGCGCGGCGACCGCCACGCAGGCCCGGGCGGACTCCTCCGGGAAGTACGTCGCATAGACCGCGTTGAAGGCGGCGAACTCATCCATGTCGATCAGATAGCAGGTGGTTTTGATGACGTCGTCGAAGTAGAGGCCCTCGGCCTCAAGCACCGCCTTGACATTCTCGCAGACCCGCGCGGTCTGCTCCTCTATGCCGCCCTCGACCAAAAGTCCCGTCTTCGGGTCAAGCGGCACCTGCCCTGACAGGTATACCAGATCGCCCACTTTGATCGCCTGACTATAGGGGCCTACCGGTTCGGGGGCCGCGTCTGTGTAGATCGTCTGCTTCATAGCCGTTTTGCTCCCATCGCTTACGCCTGAGCAGCGGACAACGTTTGCCCCTGCGTTCTCTGGCGGGCGAACACAGTTCGCCCCCTACAAAATCCTTCCGGGTGAGCGCGCGTGCCTCCCTACCAATCCTTCTGGCCAGGCGAACACGCCTGCTCTCACAACAAAAAGCTGGATTGCCGCACTCCGGCTTCGCCTTCGTTCGCAATGACAAGAAGAAAGAGCGCTCGTGCTTTGGTTCTCCTATCTATTATCCGTCAATTTGTAACCGGCTGCTTTCAAGGCGTTCTCGATGGTCCGCAAGTGCTCGTAATTGCGGGTCTCAAGGGACAGGCTCAGGTAGCAGCCATTGATGTCGGTGTTCTCACCGCCCGGGTTATGCAGTACTTTAGTCACATTTGCCCCCAGGTCAGAGATGATGGCCGAGACCTCTTTGAGCTGACCGGGCTTGTCCAGAAGCTCTAAGGTCAGGTCTCCCCTGCGCCCGGACATCAGCAGCCCGCGGTCAATGACGCGCGATAGGATATTGACGTCGATGTTGCCGCCCGAGATCACCGCGCAGACCTTCTTGCCCGCAAGCGGCAATTTGTCATACATGACCGCCGCGATCGCCACCGCTCCCGCGCCTTCTGCCACAAGCTTCTGCTGCTCCATGAGCGCAAGAATGGCCGCCGCGATCTCGTCGTCAGAGACCGTGACCATGTCATCGACATAGTCAGCACAGATCGAATACGTGTATTCACCGGGGCATTTGACCGCGATGCCGTCAGCAAAGGTCGAGATATGGGACAGCGCGCTACGCTCATGATGCTGCAAAGCCGCCGTCATGCTCCCGGCCCCCTGCGCCTGCACCCCGTAGACCTTGCACTGCGGGTTAAGGCTTTTGACCACGTAGGCGATCCCGGAGATCAGGCCACCGCCACCCACCGGTACGACCACCGCGTCCATGTCGGGGATCTGCTCCATCAGCTCAAGGCCGATCGTGCCCTGCCCCGCGATCACGTCGATGTCATCGAAGGGATGGATAAAGACCGCGCCCGTCTCCTGCTGGCAGGCGATCGCCGCGTCAAAAGCGTCGTCGTAGACGCCGTCGACCAGCACGATCTGCGCGCCGAGGGCCTCCGTCGCTTCGACCTTAGAGAGCGGAGCTGTCGCCGGCAGAAAGATCTTTGCCGCCGTCCCGGTCTTTTGCGCGGCAAGCGCCACGCCCTGGGCGTGGTTTCCCGCTGAGCAGGCGATCACGCCACGGCTGCGCTCCTCCTCGGTAAGCCCCGCTATCTTAAAGGTCGCGCCGCGCACCTTAAACGAGCCTGTGACCTGGAGGTTTTCTGCCTTCAGATGCAGGTCGCACTGGGGCGCCAGATTATGCGTCGGAATCACGTTGGTCGTGCGGACCACGTCGCGCAGAACGTGCGCCGCCTGATAAACCTTATCAAGCGTCAGCAGACTGCTGTATTCACGGTCGCGAATGCGCACCGGGCAGACCACCGCGCCTGCCGCGTCAGTCGTTCCGGTAACCGCGGTTACCTCTGCTGCGCCGGTCACTTCAGCTGGGGCTGTTGTGTTGCTTGCCATACCTTTACTCCCATTCCACAATCATTGTCCGTCTCACAAGGCGCGCCGAGGGCGTCGCGCCCTACGTCTGGTTTCGAAGTCATTGCTTCTGTGGTGCGCCAGGGGCAGTACGCCCTACATCTGGTTTCGAAGTCATTGCTTCTGTGGTGCGCCAGGGGCAGTACGCCCTACGTCCAAGCTTCAAGTCATTGCATAAGGTGCGCGAGAGCGTGGCCCCTCTTTATGCCAGGACGGCGCCGGTGTCGGCGGAGGTCACGCTCTTTGCGTAGCGCGCCAAGTATCCGGTCCGCGCGGGCTGTTCTTTAAGCGTCATCGTCTTTTTGCGCTGCTCGATCACATCGTCTGCCACGAGCAACTCAAGCGAGTGTCCCGGGATGTCGATCGCGATCTGGTCGCCTTCGCAGACGTAGGCCAGAAGTCCGCCCGCGGCAGCCTCCGGCGAGATGTGCCCGATCGCAGCCCCGCGTGTCGCGCCCGAGAACCGACCGTCAGTGATGAGCGCCACGTCGCTGTCCAGTCCGCGTCCCACGATCGCGCTTGTGGGCGAGAGCATCTCGCGCATGCCGGGACCGCCCGAGGGGCCTTCGTAGCGAATGACTACTACGTCGCCAGCCACGATATCACCGGCAAAGATGGCCGCCACGGCCGCTTCCTCGCTGTCAAAGACACGCGCGCGGCCCTTGAAGACGAGCATCTCCGGGCGCACCGCGCTCTGCTTGACCACCGCGCCGCGTGGCGCCAAGTTGCCAAAGAGCACCGCCAGGCCGCCGTAAGGCGAGTAGGGCTCGGTGTAGGGACGGATGATGTCGTGCGTATCCAGGCCGCCCAGCGCGCGGTGGCGCTGCTCGGTGACCAGACGCTGCTCGCCGATGACCGCCGCGATCTCCTCGCCCAGCACGGTGTGCGCCGCGCCGTCGATCAGACCAGCATCCAGGAGCTCGGCCAGTACCGCATAGACGCCGCCTGCCTCATAGAGATCCTGGACGTGATAGGGCCCGGCCGGCGCCAGACGGCACAGGTTGGGCGTAGTCGCGCTGACCTCATTGATATGTTCAAGTGTGATCGTGATGCCACACTCGTGCGCGATGGACAGCAGATGCAGGACAGAATTTGTCGAGCAGCCCAGGCCCATGTCAACGGTGAGCGCATTATGGAAAGCGGCCTGCGTCATGATGTCGCGGGGACAAATGTTGTTCTCCAGAACGGTCATGATCTGCTCGCCCGTACGGCGCGCCAGGCGCAGACGCTCGCTGTAAACCGCGGGTACGGTACCGTTGCCCGGCAAGGCCAGACCGAGCGCTTCGGTCAGGCAGTTCATCGAGTTGGCCGTAAACATCCCCGAGCAGCTACCAACCGACGGACAGCAGCAGTCCTCGATGACCATCCGCTCGTCTTCTGTCATGAGTCCGGCAGAGCAAGCCCCGACGGCCTCAAACGAGCTGTTCAGGTCAAGCCCGTGCACCGAAAGCATCGGACCGCCCGACACAAAGATCGCCGGAATATTGAGCCGGGCCGCCGCCATCAGCATGCCCGGCACGATCTTGTCGCAGTTAGGGATGAAGACAAGCGCGTCAAACTGATTGGCGTTTGCCATGCACTCGACGCTGTCGGCGATGTTCTCGCGCGACATGAGCGAATACTTCATGCCCGCATGCCCCATCGCAATGCCGTCGCAGACCGCAATCGTGTTGAATTCGAGCGGGGTCCCGCCGGCTGCCAGCACGCCGTCTTTAACCGCGCGCGCCACCGACTGAAGCTGCACATGCCCGGGAACGACCTCATTATAGGAGTTCACGATCCCGATCAAGGGTCGCTTGATGACCTCGTCAGTCAGCCCCATCGCCTTAAGCAAAGCCCGCTTGGGCGTATTACCCAGCCCTTCAGTTACCGCACTACTTTGCACAATGTCTCCTTAAATCAGTACTGGCGGGCGACTGCAGGTCGCCCCTGCATCGTCGTTGCCCTCCGGCAGGCAAACACCGCTCGCTCACCCGTCGTTGCCTTCCGGCAGGCAAACACCGTTCGCTCTCTCCTTTGTCATTGCGAGCGAGACCAAAGGTCGAGCGCGGCAATCCATTGTGACAGCTTGCCCATGGCTTACTGGATTGCCGCGTCACAGCGCTTCGCACTGTTCCTCGCAATGACAGGAAAGGATCTATTGCTCGACCTTCTTGTCGGACCAGCTCATCTTGTCACGCAGCTCTTTGCCGACCGTCTCAAGTTGGCTCGTCTGCTCACTTTGACGCTTGGAGCTAAACCAGGGGCGTCCGGCCTTGTTCTCGTCGATCCAGGCCTTGGCAAAGCTGCCATCCTGGATCTCGGCCAACACGGCCTTCATCTCTGCCTTAGTCTGATCGGTGATCATGCGATCGCCCACCACGTAGTCGCCATATTCAGCGGTGTCGCTGACCGAGTAGCGCATGAAGGAAAGTCCGCCTTGGTTGACCAGGTCGATGATGAGCTTCATCTCGTGAATGCACTCAAAGTAGGCGCTCTCGGGCTGATAGCCCGCCTCGACCAGGGTCTCGAACCCGGCCTTCATCAGGTGGGTCACGCCGCCGCAGAGCACGCACTGCTCGCCAAAGAGGTCAGTCTCGGTCTCCTCTTTGAAGGTGGTCTCAAGGATGCCCGCGCGACCGCCGCCGATGCCGGATGCCCAGGCAAGCGCCGTCTGCTTGGCGTGGCCGGAGGCGTCCTGGTAGACCGCGATCAGGTTAGGCACGCCGCGTCCCTCGACAAACTGGCTACGTACCGTGTGTCCCGGACCCTTGGGGGCGATCATGATGACGTCGACGTCTGCCGGCGGCACGATCTGCTTGAAGTGGATGTTGAAGCCATGGGCAAAGCAGAGCGTCATGCCGGCGCTCAGATTGGGGGCGACCTCGCTGGCATAGACATCGGCCATGATCTCGTCGTTAATGAGCATCATGACGACGTCGGCTTTCTGCGTGGCCTCCGCGGTGTTGAAGACCTCAAAGCCGGCCTCCTTCGCGCGCTCTGCGCTCTTCGAACCCTCGTACAGGCCAATAATGACCGAGCAACCGTTGTCGCGCAAGTTCAGCGCGTGCGCGTGGCCCTGGCTGCCGTAGCCGAT
>WQYT01000069.1 GCA_009781115.1 Coriobacteriia bacterium | reverse complement strand
GTGATCCTTACCCATCAGGATATCGACCACATCGGGAGCGCCCGGCTGCTGCGCGACGCTGGCGCCCAGATCATGGCCCACGAGATCGAAGCGCCTGCTATCCAGGGCGCAGATCCGCTCATCAAGATCGCGGATATGGAGGCGCATCTCGACGAGCTGCCCGAGCCTCAGAAGGCTTTTTACCATCAGCTCAAGGACGCAATGCCAAACCTCATCGTACCGGTGGACGTACTGCTCACCGACGGCCAGGAGCTGCCGATCTGCGGCGGGATCACAGTCATCCACACACCGGGACATACGCCGGGACATATCTCACTCTTGTTGAGCGAGTCGAACATCGCTGTCTGCGGGGACGCGGCCAACATCAACGAGGGCAAGCTCGTAGGCGCCAATCCAGGCATGACCCATGACATGGCCATCGCCACAGAGTCTTTCAAAAAACTTGCGGCCCTCGATGTGGCTGGCTACGTCTGCTACCACACCGGCTACCTGGCCAAGTAACAGGAAGCGCTCGTCTGGGGTAATCCGCAGGCAATCCGTGTCTCTGCCATCCAGCGCCATCTAGTCGTGTTCCCGTGCTATACGTTATACTGAGAAACACCAATTCACTTCAAGCCGGAGTGGCGGAATGGCAGACGCGACGGATTCAAAATCCGTTGTCCGCAAGGGCGTGAGGGTTCAAATCCCTCCTCCGGCACCATGTCGGGTGTTCTTATAGGATTTGAAACCCGACAGGGCAAAACATTTTGGGCCGAGCGTAGCGTTATGAAGCTATTAAATCTCTCACTCTTTTTGAGTAACTATCAGAAGCAGAACAAACAGAGCAATCCGCTACAATGAAATAACCAGATTCAATGCGATGCGAGATTGTATACGCAACGCGTATACAATTGGAGGATTCGGGAATGAACGAGCTATCTAACATAAATCTGCTTAGGCTTTGAATTGAGCTCCGAATTCGTGATACCTGTGCAGAAGCGGTACCCGGCTCCAGAAGAACAGCGGCGATATAATCATAGATCTGCTCAAGATCGCTTTCCGCTCTTGCCGAAAGAACAACCGTCCATTCACTCATAGTCCGTACTTTTCTTCCAGATCGCGGAATACTTCCTCAGCCGGACGCACTCTTCCTGCCTCAATGTCGGCAAGACCTTCGTCGATCTTTGCGCGGAGCTCTTCTCTCGTATTCACCATAAATGAAGGAGCCGCAGATATCTTGAAAGGTATCTCGCGTTCGCGCACAACAGCACGCATAAAGACATTGATCGCTGCTGACAGATTCAACCCCAGTTCATTGCATACGCTATCAAACTGCACTTTCAGGTTCTCGTCTGTCCGGATATTGATACTTGTCTGCGCCATTGCAAATCACCTCATAATCGATTGACAGATTCATTATAGGTTAACTTATTTACAATGTAAACAAATTTGTTTACAAATTAGCAAGTTGCGGATTAGCAAGTTCAGACAAACCGGAAAAATCAAACCCTTTCATATATCAATGGCAGGGGAAGCCTCATGCTTCTGCTTGTCGCTTGCGCCAGAAGCCAGGCTTGCGGGACTTCTTTTCCTCCAGGTGTTGCGTCTTGATCCAGCTGGTTTGTCTGGTCATTTGCCGCCATACGGCCTTCAGCACGGCAGGTATCTGCATGAGGTTGTAGATTGGCCAGAATATCCCGGTCAAAAGACACACCAGCCAGTTTTCTTTGGTGTCCCGATAATGAAACCAGCTATAGATCAGTCCCGGCACAAAGACAAACATTGACATCACGACGAGCACCTCTTCCAGCTCCGTCGTTGAAAATGGCGACATCAGCGGGATGATGATGCTCTTGTTCAGCCAGTAATAGTAAGCAATGATACCGGCAGATATTATCTGGCTGAATACCGCAAGCAGAGTGAAAAACGGAAGCAGCATGAAGAAGAGCGACTCTACCTTTCCCCAGGCAGAAAGATAGCGGGAGTTCTTGATATCATTCCAAAAGAAAATGCACTGTAGCCCACCCTGGCACCACCGGGAACGTTGACGCACAAGCTTGCGGTAGGTCAACACCCCCTGCTGAAACACCCAGTCTTCCTGCAGGAGTCTGGTACGCCACCCTTTGAGCAACATGCGCAGGCTGAAATCATAATCTTCAAGCAGACATTTTGTCCAGGGCTCAGTCGGGTCTATGGCAGACACCCGGTTAAATTGCCCGTTGCCTGCAGCGCTTACCGTACCGGTGTACTCACGAAAATTCTGCATCTTATTGATGAAGGTAAAGAATTCAAGGTCCTGGAACAACGGCAGAAAGTAATCACGCGTAGATGTGCCTATACGCAGGCGCGCCTGCACCATGCCCACATCACGCTCGGTATCCATGATCACAGCGACTCGTTTAAAAGTCCTGCGACTGACAAAACTATCCGCATCGAATATTCCCATGACACATTTGCCTGGTTTGATAGATTCATAGGCGATAATCTTACTAACCAGCGCGTAAGCCGCGTTCAGGCTCTTGCCCTTGCCAAACTGGGCGTCAGGCAGATGCCGCTTCAACAAAAAGAGTTTCTTATTCAGGGACTCTTTGCCCAGGGGCGCATTGTCATCCAGGGGCAATATGATATCTTCGTAGGCGGCCATCAATCGTGCGACGGTATCATCCTGGGAGTCGTCATCTATGACAATCACACGCAGGTTTTTCATGTTGGTCTTAAGAATGTTTCTTACGGTGTCAACAATGACGCTCTCTTCATTCAGGCACGGGATAGCTACAAAGAAATATATCTCCATATCCTCGCTGTAGTCGATCTCCTGGCAGTGCTGCACCGCGGGAAAGAACGCCAGAAAAGACACCCAGAAATAATAAAACCCCATGGTGACATAGGAGAGCACCACACAGATGATGGTAAGGACATACAAAAACTCAGGCATGCTTTGTGGCTTTCCTTGCCAGCTTTTCATATTTTGACTTATTGTGGCGGTAGGAAAGATACCGGGTAAAAAACAGCACCATCGCCGCTGCAATGGCCAGCAAACAACTTGACACAGGAATAACAATATCGAAATTTAAGGCAAAGATATCATGAAGCAGCTTTATCACGACGTCGCCTCCTTAATGCCGTCAAAAGAACAAACAGCAGCACTCCTGCCACAACCGAGACAAAGTTCACGATGAAGGGATAGAGAATAAAAGTTATCAGCACACTGTAGCGCATACTATCCACCCTTGACTCAGGTCACAGCCGCCGAAACAGACGCGCAAAAAACCCAACGACCGCCTGGCGCCACGAATCCATTATGCGGAGCATATATGATAGCGATCCGTTAAAACCGTAGCGGTAGTGAAAATTGACAAAAACAAACCAGAACGCCAGCACTACCAGCACAAATATTGCAATTGCTAAAAGATATATTACTATTTTGGTAATTGCCCTCATATCACATTACCACCCCTACGCTCATCACCACGCACGCCACTGCATGTCACCCTGTGAGTTCCTGGTAAAACAAGCGGCAAAGCCAAGCTCATAAAGAGAAAAGCAGTCTGCCAAGTTGCCCGATACCTTATTAAAGCAAGTTCCCTGCTCAGAATCAAGACATAGGGCAGAAGTCGCCGTTGCACTCGCCGTTGCACTCGCATCAAAGGGCCCGTTTCTTGTTCAAATACATCTCCTTATCGGCAAGCGACAGGAGACGGGTCGCTGAACCTGTGTCGTCGCGCCTCCTTCCCACTACGCCATAACTGAAGCTGAAGCTCAGGCAGGAAGCTTCCGGATCGCGATAGTTCCTGAGACCAATCAGCAGAACCAAGAGCCGCTTTTTCGCATAAGCAAGAGAGACGTCGCGATCAACTATCAGGAACTCATCTCCTCCTATACGGCTCACTACGGCGGTAGACGAAAACGTCTTCAGCGTTTCTGCAATTTTGATTATGCACCGGTCCCCCACCGCATGGCCGTACTCATCATTGACCGACTTCAAGTCATCGATATCAATGAAACAGAGCACAAAGCCCGCATTGTCCCGGATTAACCGCTCTATTGTCAGCATGCCAAAATAACGGCTCTGCGCCCCAGTCAACCAGTCCTTATAGAGGGCATCTTCAACAAGAGACTGCCGGTCTGGCGCCTGCCCCGCAGCAGAAAACACTGCGAGCGTCGTAGCGCGCCCCATCCACTCTATGGGAATCATGTTGACGAGAAACGATTGCGCACCTCTGTGCGTGCGAAAATTCAGCACACGATCCGTGACTTTTTCCTGATCCTGAAGTCGCGCAGCAATCCATTCATGAATTTTTGGCTCGATCGAAAGCTCTGTCAGTACTGCCCCGGCATCCTTATTTGTGTAGATCCATTCGCCCGTTGCATTGTCCACAATAATCACCCAATCGGGCGAACTGCGTACAAGCAATTCGAAAGGAGCAGCACGGTCAACCCGCATCAGAGTCCCTGCATCAGATAAATCAAACGTCACTGTCGCTCCCTTTCTTTACAACACTACGCGACAAATTCTCAAAACTACCTGCCCTCATAGACGATCAGAAGACTTCCATCAAGATGGCGCCGTCAACTTAACAAGCGCGTCTGCAATATGTGCCGCCGCATAACCATCGCCATAGGGATTTATGGCAACGCTCATGCGGCGATACTCCTCAGGATCGTCCAGGAGCGCCGCACAGCTCTGATAGATTGCTTCTGTGCTTGTTCCAACAAGACGCAGCGTACCAGCCGCTATGCCTTCGGGGCGCTCTGAGGTGTCCCGCATCACCAGCACCGGCTTGCCCAGACTGGGCGCTTCTTCCTGGATTCCGCCGCTGTCCGTTAAAATCAGATAGCTGCGCGCCATGACGTTATGGAACTCAACCACGTCAAGAGGCTCCACCAGTCGGATTTTGTCACAATCCCCAAACACATCAGCCGCCACCTGGCGAATTTGCGGATTCAAATGTACGGGATATATCGCCTTGACATCAGGGTAGTAATCAAAAATACGACGGATTCCGCGCAACATATGATACAGGGGCTCCCCGATGTTTTCCCTGCGGTGCGCCGTAATCGTCAAAAGGCGACTTCCCTGCGCCCAATCCAGCAACTCATCATGATAGTCATCGCGAATGGTATAGCGGAGCGCGTCTATACCCGTGTTTCCGGTGACAAATATATTCTCTGCCCGGCGGCCCTCTTCCAGCAGATTGCGGGCAGCCGCCTGCGTTGGAGCAAAAAAGTATTTTGTAACAACGCTGATTACCTGGCGATTGTATTCTTCCGGAAAAGGCGAATATATGTTGTGCGTGCGCAAACCAGCCTCAACATGGCCCACGTCTATCTTAAGATAAAACGCTGCCAAAGCTGCCGCGAAGGCCGTCGTGGTATCCCCGTGAACAAGAACAATATCCGGCGCGTATTCAAGCAGGACGCTACGCAGAGAATTTAAGGCGCGCGTCGTAATATCAAAGAGCGTCTGCTTCTCGGTCATTATCTGAAGGTTATAGTCTGGCACGACCTGAAAAATATCTAAAACCTGTTGCAGCATATGAGCATGCTGCCCGCTCACGCAGATTCTCATGTCCAGAAAATCCCTTTTCTGCAGCTCAAGCACCAGCGGACACATTTTTATTGCATCCGGACGTGTTCCAAACACGAGTAATACTTTTGGTTTGCCTATGACTACCACCCCCTCAAGAAGTAAATTAGTTACTGTCAAGTCACAAGATTTCCCGCTTTAAGATTCACCTCACAGTAATAGTCCGTAATCAGTAAAGACCCATCCACCGTCCGCATAAGAATATTTTCATCAAATATATCGATGATCTCGCCTGTCCGGTAATCAGAGAAATCCATCATCCGGTCAAAGGGACGCGCCGCCCAGATCAGCAGGCGCTGGCCTTCCACAAAGGCAAACGCCCCGGGAAACGGTCGCGTCACACCTCGTATAAGGTTGTATATCTCTCGTGTCTTTGCGGCAATGTCGATGCGCCCATCTTCCGGCGTACGTCCCCGGTACCACTGCTTGCCGTCATTATCCGCGCGGGTAACAAGCAGGGGTTTTTCTTCGGCGTAATCGCGCAGCAGCCTGCTCACAAGCCGCTGGCTTACGATCAGGTCCTTGTACTGCAGGCTGCGTATATCATCAAACTCATTAACCTCAAACATCTCTTTTGCATAGATGTTGGGGCTGTCGGGGTACTGATCCAACTTGAACAAATGCATCACATAGCGCCAATCGCCCCGTATTAATGACCAGTTAAGAGTAGCGCGCCCCTGCCCAAAGGGCAGATAACCGCAGCTTCCATGCAGGCCAAACACGCCAGAGTCAAAACGATCCAGCACCTCTTTGGGGATGAGCCGTGACCAGCCCATTGATAGGCCGATGCCAAAGGTATTCTGCTTGAAAAAAGCTGCGGACGCCGCGTCGTCAAGCGTATATGAGGTCGCCTCAAACACCTCGGTATTGGCCGCAGGTAACGCATGCATGGAGCTGTAACCGCTTATCACGGCGTCGCGTGTCAGCGCCTCGCTTATCGTCACAACCAGATCAACGTGATGGCCTTGTTGGTTCAGATATTCCACAAAGCGTTTAGTGGTATCTTTAACACCAAACACCACTACCGGATACCTCATGCGGCATGCCTCACTTCATCTTCGTAGGTTAACTCGTCATAAATCTGCCCCATGGTGACCACCTGTATATGTTTAGACCTTATGTATTCAACAAGTTCAGCAACATAGTCCCGCATGCCCTTGCCTTTATAGCAAAGGTGCTCGATCTCTTCCCAGCCCATCGCCATATAATCTGCCCGCGAGTGCTCGTCAGCTACCTGTCGATAGTAATCCAGGGTAGGTGAGTTTATTGCAAAATGGATGGGGTGCAGATCTATCACCTTTAAGCCATTTCCTGCAAAGTATTTCTTGCCGCAGGTCACAAAATCTGGCTCCGCCCCGCTCTGCAACAGCCCACCGTCTTCGAGGAAGACCGGAAGACGCAGCATCCCGGAGCGATGAATGTGTGGCTCGACCAGATCCAGCATGCTGCACTCGCTGGAATCATAGCGTATGCCACGGGCAACCAGCCGGTCATACATATCGTTGCTGGTGAACCACCGGTGACCCCGCACACAACGGGCGCCCGGCACAAGGTTCATACAATAGTCCGTCACCTCATCCATGGTGCGCCCCTGGCTGCTGTCAGAACAATAGTTTGGGTGTATTCCCAGCTCAATCATCGGATCGGCGCTGTGACCGGAAAGCAGCTTTGAGGGGTGAGTGCAGAACAGAGTCAGGGGGATCTGATTGATCTCAAAAAAGTCGAGCAGCTCTTTGATACAGTCTTCAGACGCCCAGTCGATGTCCGCGCTGAAGGCAACAAAATTGTCTGATCGATATTTTTTACGCAGCTCCTCAATATTGGTCACAACAGTTCCCTGGCTAAACTGACCCGCGTGCGCCCGCGAGAGCTTGCAGATATAATTCCTGATCTCGGCTTCTTCCGCATCAGCCTGGGCCTCGGCAGTCATCGCCTCCTGAGTCGGCGGCGTCGGCGCGCTTGCGCGGGAATCCATCTTCGACCGCTTCTTATGCTGAAGCTTAGGCGCCAGAAATCGCTGCAGGATTATGCCAGATAGCGCGCAGACAACAGCGACGCCTAAGGCCTCCAGATAGCCAGAGAAATGGAGCATGACCAGGCCGAGCACTACCCCGCCCTCAAGGGGAGTACGCAGAAAATGGCGTTTGATCAGCAGCACGCAGAACAGTACCGCGCACGCCAGGCTCACCGCCGCAATCACCCACAGGGCAAGGCCCGTCCACTGATGGAGCACCGCAAAGCACACAACAAAAGCGCCCAGGCCCATGCTTATCACATTCAAGAAGTAAAAGAGGAATGCCCCGATAATAGCAAAGAGAAGCGCCCAGAGAGCCGCAGAAAGCAGCGAGACTGGATTGATCGCCGCGCCGAGCTGCCAACCCAGATAGCCCAGCATCGCCGCGCCGACCAGACAGCTGACTATCCGATACAGCTTCAGGCCCACGCAGGTAAGAATCAGCCCAATAAGCGCGCAGGCCACAAGCAATGCAAGCGTCTGCGTAAGAAAGCTACTGAGCGATTCTACCGTCAGCGCCTCAAGTAGCCGGGAAACCCACAGGACTGCATGCAGGCGCTGCAGCCCTATCCAGTGAATTGCGTAAAGCATCAGCGCACCACCCCACTGACCCCGTGCTCTTTTCTGCACCGGTGCAAGAGGGTAGATGAATGAGTGGTTACTACCTGCAATAGCTGCATACAACCATGCGGAACCATACTATTCGCCCCTTTTAAATTGCCCTCATTTGCTTTCCCCTCACGAGCTCTCGCTCAGCAAGACAAATGATACATTCCCACTATAGTCAGTATAGGCAAAATGGTCGCCATTTGCCACCATTTTTCAGAAACTGCCCGGGATGTTTGGGCCGTTTGGGGCGTTTGGGGCGGACGTTTGGGGCACAAGCTCAAAGGTTGGGGAGTCAGGCTTCAGGGCGGTCAAAACGGGCTGACCTGACGATGAGTCCATTTTTGCTGATATTGATTGTTCAATGATTTATTCGGGAGGCTCAGAGGCTCAGGAAAGCGACAGGGGCAGCCAGTCGATGACGCCGTCACCTTTGGGGAAGGCCTGACAGGTGACGCCGGCTTCAAGCAGCGCTGCGGCAGCAAGGTCAAAATCAGCGCCGATTTCGCTTTTGTCGTGCGCGTCAGAGGCCAGGGTAAAGCCGACCTGCTGCTGGGCCAGCTCGGCCAGAAACTGTGGCGCCGGATACAGCTCAGCACAGGGCTTGCGCAGGCCGGCGGTAGATACCTCGCAGAGCACGCCAGCCTCAGCCGCCACGTGGGCAGCCTGCTCATAGTACGGTCGCGGGTCGCGTGGCCGGTGCCCGAACTTCTTCACCAGATCAGGATGCGACATCACATCAAACAGGCCCGAGGAGGCCGCACAACACCACTGCGTGAAATACTGCTCCCAGACCGCGTCAATGTCTTTGTCATCCCAGAGATCGACCCGGTTGGGGTCATCAAAAGCCCAGTCCCCCAGCAGGTGTACGCTGCCCAGCACAACCTCAACGCCCGCGGCGCGCGCATCAGCCACCGAGCGCGCCGTCCACGCGGGGTCAACATCGCGCCAATCGGCCTCGGCCCCGATGACCAGGTTTTCTGCCAGAGGCGAGCGCTCGCGCAGGATCTGGAGCGCCATGACATAAGAGGGAAGCTCGCCAGGATACATCGACACCACGCGGTCAGAATCAACCTCATCGGGCAGGGGCAGATGCTCAGTGACAATTCCGCCTGCCAGCGTACTTGCTTCAAGCGTGGCTACCATCTCCTCAATGCTGTGTTCAGCATGGCCGCAGAGCACCGTGTGCATGTGACAATCGGCGTAGCGCCGCGCAGGCGCGCTGGCATCTGGACTCACTTGAAGCGCCCCCGGATCTCAGCGGCGAGCTCATCAGCGCTCAGGTCGTAGCGAGCGCAGGTCACGAGCGTGTGATACAGCAGGTCGACCACCTCGTAGCGCAGGTGGTCATGGTCGCCATCCTTGGCCGCCATCACGACTTCGGTCGCTTCTTCGCCGACCTTTTTGAGAAGGCGATCCTCCTCGCCCGTCAACAGACGCGCGGTATAGGAGTCATCGATGCTTGCGGTGCGCCGCCCCTCGATGACGGCCCAGAGCTCATCGATCGTTGTGCCCAGTGTTGATGCGTCAGTCATGCGTGCTTCCTTTCAAGCTGCGATAAAAGCAGCTGCGCTGACCCGTGTGGCAGGCGACCCCGTCACCGCCCTGCTCCACTTTGATGAGCAGAGCGTCCTCATCACAATCATAGAGGATATCGCGCACCTCTTGCACATTGCCGCTCTCTTCACCCTTGTGCCAGAGTTGGTTGCGCGAGCGCGACCAGAACCACGTCTGGCCGCTCTCCAGCGTGCGCTGAAGCGACTCGCGGTTCATCCAGGCGAGCATGAGCACCGCATTGTCGCTGACGTCCTGGACGATCGCCGGGATCAGGCCGTCGGCGTTGAACTTCAGGTCGTCAAGAATCACAGGTTCACTTCCAGTCCTGCCGCCCGCAACGCCTCCTTGACCTCGCGGACGCTGATCTCGCCAAAGTGAAAGACGCTGGCCGCGAGCACTGCCGCAGCATGACCATCCACGACCGCTTCAACAAAGTCCTCGACCTTGCCGGCGCCTCCGCTGGCAGTCACGGGCACTGAGACCGTGTCGGCGACCGCGCGGGTCAAGGGGATGTCATAGCCGTCTTTGACGCCGTCACAGTCCATGCTGGTCAGAAGTATCGAGCCTGCACCCAGGTCAACGACCTTGCGCGCCCAATCCACGACATCGATGCCCGTGAATTCGCGACCACCATTGATGACCACTTCCCACTTCTCTTGCGGTGCGCCGGGCACTTTACGCACGTCAGTCGCGCTTACCAGGCGCGCCGGTCCGTAGAGCTTGCTCACTGCCGTGACGAGCTGTGGATCACGCACGGCGGCGCTGCCCAAAGAGACCTTGTCAGCTCCGGCGTCAAGCACGGCGGCGACTTCATCGACCGACTTCATGCCGCCTCCCACCGCAAAGGGGATCGTGCAGGCCTGACGCGTGCGCCGCGCCAGATCCACGCGCGTAGGGCGCTCCTCATAGGTCGCGGTGATGTCAAGAAAGACCAGCTCGTCTGCGCCTGCCGCCTCATAGGCCGCTGCCATCTCAGCCGGGTCGCCGACATCACGCAGGTTGACGAACTCGATGCCTTTCACGACACG
>WQYT01000068.1 GCA_009781115.1 Coriobacteriia bacterium | reverse complement strand
CCTCGATGAGCTTGGCCATCGTGAAGGTCTTCCCGCTGCCGGTCACCCCGAGCAAGGTCTGGTAGCGCAGACCCTCGCCCACGCCCGCAGCAAGCTCTTCTATCGCCTTGGGTTGATCGCCGGATGGCTCATACGGAGCGACGACCGTGAAAGGCCGCTCGCTCAGATGGCGCTTCAGCGGCATAGTGTATCCACGAGCTCTGAGGTCGCCTGACGCAGCGCGCTCAGGTCGCCCTTATTGTCGAGGCGCAGGTCCGCGCAGGCCAGATAGGCGTCTTCATCAGGCTGAACCGCCATGCGCGCACAGGCGTCGTCGGCCGTAAAGCCTTTCTCGCACACACGCCGCAGACGCACGTCCAGAGGCGCCATCACCGCGATGACCTGGCCGCTGTCGCGCGCCTCGCGCAGGTACTCGGAGCCATAGCCCGGCGTGCTTTCCAGCACAGAAAACGGCAGCGGCGCCTCAAAGACGCAGAAATCAGCCGTGGCATGACGGGCCAGCTCTTCGACGGCGCGCGTAAGAATGGGAGGGTGAGTGATGGCGTTCAGCGCCATCTGGGAGACCTCGTCTGCAAAGCTCACAGCCGCAAGCGCGCTGCGGTCGATCTGGCCGTCAGGGCGCAGGATTTCATCCCCAAAGGACTCGACTAAAATGTCACGCAGCTTCTGGTTATGCGCCAGGAGCTCATGGCCGATCTCGTCAAGCAGGATCGTGCAGACCTCATGGCCGCGCGCCGTAAGCTCTGCGGCCACAAACTCTGTCACGGTTGACTTGCCCGCGCCAAACGGGCCACAGATGAACAGCGTCATCCGGGGCACCGCTGGCGACGGGGCGTCGGCGTCAGTGACCGACGCCTGCACGGGGGCAGGCGTCGGATTCTTACGAGGCGGTCGGTCGATCATAGCCAGGTATTCTCCTCACAATATTGCCTGACTGTAGCCTACCATGAAACAACCCCATTTCACCTAATTAAGCGTCTTCGTCACCGGCGAACTGCGAGTTATACAGCTCGGCATAAAAGCCGTCCGCCGCCAGCAACTGGTCGTGATTGCCCGACTCGACAATGCGTCCGTGGTTCATCACCAGTATCTGGTCCGCATTACGGATCGTCGAGAGCCGGTGCGCGATGACAAAGCTCGTGCGCCCGTGCATCAGGCGCTCCATGGCTGCCTGGATCAGCTGCTCAGTACGCGTATCGACGCTGGAGGTCGCCTCATCCAGGATCAGAATCGGAGCATCGGCGAGGAAGGCGCGCGCGATCGTCAGCAGCTGGCGCTGCCCGGAAGACAAGTTGCCCGCATCTTCCTGGATCTCCGTGTCATAGCCATGCGGCAGAGTGCGGATGAAGTGATCGGCCAGCGCGGTATCGGCGGCGCGCACGATCTCCTCCTCAGTCGCGTCATCCTTGCCGTAGGCAATGTTTTCGCGAATGGTCCCGGAATAGAGCCAGGTATCCTGGAGCACCATGCCGAACATCTTGCGTACATCAGCGCGCTTCATGACAGACGTATCGACCCCGTCAACGGTGATCGTACCGGAGTTGACTTCGTAAAAGCGCATGAGCAGGTTGACGATCGTCGTCTTGCCGGCGCCCGTTGGCCCCACGATGGCGACCATCTTGCCGGGCTCCGTCATCATGTTCCAGTCCCGAATCAACGGCACCGCTGGATCATAGTCGAAGTTGATATCAGCCACCTGGACCGCGCCCTGCGGGCTCTCGATCACCGGCGACTCCACCGGGTCAGGAGCTTCCTCCCCCTCATCCAGCAAGATAAACACCCGCTCCGCCGCCGCCATCGAAGACTGAATCAAGTTGGCAATCTGAGCCATCTGCTGCATTGGCTGCTGGAACTGCTGTAAGTACGCGATGAATGCGAAGAGTGCGCCGACGGTCAAGCCGCCCACATTGATACCCAGGAAGTAAGCAGTAGGCCGCGTGAACACCGCACCCAGAACCACTATGAAGACATATTGTAAGTTCACGGCAAAGATTATGACCGGATAAAGCACACTTGCAAGAAACTGCGCTTTCCAGGCGCTGTCATAGACGATCTCATTCGTGCCCTTGAAACGATCAATAGATATCTGCTCACGATTGAAGGCTTTTATGATGTTGTGTCCACCATAATCTTCTTCTATCTGGCCGTTAAGCTCACCAAGCTGCGCCTGTTGCCGCCCAAAATAGCGCTGCGCCCTTGGAGCAATAACGGCGGTCATAAGTAGAGCCAGAGGAACGATGATGCAAGAGATCAACGCGAGCAGCCAGTTAACCGTGAACATCATGATGATGATGCCGACGAACATCAGAACAGAGGTCATCGACTGGGACATCACGTTCTGGAGGTTCGTACTCATCAGATCGATGTCGATCGTCAGCTTCGAGAGGATCTCGCCATGGGTTTGGCCATCAAAGAACTTCAGCGGCAGACGGTCGAGTTTTTCTGAGACCTGACGACGAAGAAGCCGTACTAATTCCTGAGTGATACGCACGGTCATACGCTGTTGGAAGCCACTGAAAAGCGCATAGCCCAGATACAGCACGACCAAGCCAAGGCAGATCATGCCGATATAATTGAAGTCCATCTTGGGCGAACTCTCAAGAGCCAGCGCCTTGGCGAATAGAAGCATCTGCGCATCTGGCGCGCCTTTGATTTGGGCGGCTTGGTTTGCGGCGACGCCACCTGTTGATGACGACGGTATCGCAGCAGCCAGCTTACGCAAGGCAGCGATCCGCTCCGCATCCGTTTTTCCGTTCTTAACGATATCGAGTT
This sequence comes from Coriobacteriia bacterium, assembly GCA_009781115.1. Taxonomy (GTDB): domain Bacteria; phylum Actinomycetota; class Coriobacteriia; order WRKU01; family WQUG01; genus WQUG01. The sequence goes on along the minus strand of WQYT01000068.1, from coordinate 8,146 downwards.
GTTTGTTGGTCTCATCCATCTTTACCCGAGCAGCAGCAAGCTCTTTCAAACCTGCTTCTTTCGTTTTAAGAGGAGCCATCTTAGCGTCAAGCTGAGCCTGTGCTGCCGACCGTTGGGGCTCAGGCAATTGATTTATCTGTGCCTGCTGAGCTTCGAGAACTTTCAGCGCTGCGTCAAGCTGAGGCTTGGCAGCAGCAGCCTGTTGCTCCTGGGCCGACAATTGCTTTTCAGCATCATTCAGCTGAGTGTTCACCTGCTTGGCCATCGGATAAAACGTTGTCTGCATCTGAACGTATTCCTGGATCTTATTGATCGCTTTCTCCATGATCTTGGGTCCAGAGATAGAGCAGGCTACTGCCGCAACGGTAAAAAGAGCGATGATGATCAACGTGATGTAGTTTTTACTCAGAATCTTAAGTAGGCGCTTGAGAGTGCCCATGAAGTCGGCAGCTTTCTCACCAGAGCCGACCATACCTCCCCCTCCGGGCCCTCGCCGTGGGCGTTGAGCTTGAACAGCTCCGACTGGCTTTTTGTGCTGAGCTTGGTTTGTGTTCTCATTAGGCATTAGCAAGTTCCTCCTCACTCAGCTGAGACTTCGCGATCTCCTGATAAACATTATTGCTGGCGAGCAGCTCCTTATGGGTGCCAAGGCCGACCACTTTTCCTTCATCGAGCACGATGATCTGATCAGCATCCATGATGGTAGAGATACGCTGAGCAACGATAACCGCCAGTGACCCCTTCAACAAGGGTTTAAGCGCCGCGCGTAGGTTCGCATCAGTCTGTAAGTCCAGCGCGGAAAAGCTGTCATCGAACAGGAATATCTCCGGTTTCTTCACGAGAGCGCGCGCAATCGCAAGACGCTGCTTTTGACCACCAGAGAAGTTCGTTCCTCCTTGAGCCACATAAGCTTCAATGCCCTCATCAAGTTCCTCGATGAAGTCCTCAGCTTGTGCCGTCTTCAGTGCTTCGATAACTTCCTCATCAGTAGCATCAGGCTTTCCGTAACGGATGTTGTCAGCTATGCTTCCGCTGAAAAGTACCGCCTTCTGCGGGATATAACCGATGCGATCATGTAGGTCATACTGTGTATGGTCTTTCACGTCAATTCCATTGACGAGGATCTGACCCTCAGTAACGTCATAGAGACGCTCCGCCAGGTTCAGGATCGTCGACTTGCCGGAACCGGTCGAGCCGATGATCGCTGTCGTTGTTCCGGTGCCAGCCTTGAAGGTGACGCCCTCTACAGCATCTTCTTCTCCCCCCTCATAGCTGAATGCGACGTCTTTGAACTCAAGAGATACCGGCGCAATAGCCAGTTCCTTCTCTGCTTTTTCTTTTGTCGCTGTGTTCGGATCAAGGATAACAGGCTCGGTATTCAGGACTTCCAGGATGCGCTCAGCAGATACTGCCGCGCGTGGATACATGATAAGTATCATCGCGAACATCATCAGCATCATCAGAACCTGCATCATGTATTGGATGAACGCCATCATATTGCCGATATTAAGCGTAGCGGCTGAAATCATGTGACCACCGAACCATACTGCGGCAACCTGAGCGATACTCACAATGAACATGACGATCGGGAACATGAGTACGACGCGCCCCATGGCGGTCATGAAGGTGTCCGTCAGAGTGTCGTTGGCTGTTTTGAAGCGGTTTTGCTGGAAGCCCTGACGGTTGAATGCACGGATAACGCGTACGCCGGTCAAACCTTCGCGCGCCACGGTATTTAAGCGATCGGTCTTTTCCTGAACGCTACGGAACAGTGGCATCACGAACACAATCGCAACGCCCATGACGAGCAGCAGAAGCGGGATGATCACCGCAAAGATCAAAGCAAGCTCGCCGCCCTTGTTGATCGCCATGATCAACGCGACTATCACCATCATTGGCGCAAGAAGACCGAGCCGGAAGAGCATGAAAGTCATCTGCTGCACTTGCTGCACGTCGTTAGTAGAACGAACGATCAGCGATGCCGTACTGAATTTATCGAATTCTCTGAGTGAGAAATGCTCAACTTTCGTGAACACCTTCTCGCGCAGATCGCGTGCTAGAGCAGCAGTCGCTTTCGAACAAAAGAGGCCAGCGAATATCGCGCCGACTGCCATCAGTAAGGTGACACCGAGCATCAGGCCACCCTCTTTAAGAATGTAGTTCATCTGCTTTGAATTGGTTGCTTTCGTGTGCGAGGTCATTGCCTTTGCGACAGCAGATTTGACGGTTGGATTGTTTTGTGCGTCACCCTCGACACCCCTTTGCATAATGCCGACATTGATAACATTCGACGTAATGTTAGGCAGCGTCAACTGGCCGCCCACCTGCGCGGCGGTAAAAACCAAAATGGCGATAACAAAGAGCCAATATGGTTTGAGAAGATACTTCTTCAATAGTTTTATCATATGATTAAACTACCTTCCTTCCTTCTGATTACTCTTAATCATTTTTGTGACTATGTTAAGGGCCTCTGAGAGCGTCGCACGCTCCTCGGGGGTCAGAGTTTTCAGTGAGCGATTAACCTGCTCCATCGCCTGGATGCGCATCTTATGCTGAATGGTTCGCCCTTCTTCGGTCAGGCCGATAACCATGCGCCGGCGATCCTCGGGGTCAACCATCCGCGTCACGTAGCCCTTTTGCTCAAGGTTATCGATCAGTTTAGAGAGCGCCGACGGGTTCATCTGCAGGTGCTCCGCAAGCTTTGCCTGCGCAAGCGGTCCGCCCATCAGATGTTTGAGCATGTGGATTCGCTGAAAATCTCCGCTTCCGTCAAGCCGCTCGCGACGCATCATGCGGCCAAGCGTTGGCAACGTCTCAAAGATCTTGCCCGCAAGCTCGCGGACCGAAACGTCTGCGGCGCCCGTCTGATTAGTCTGCCTGGATTGCAGACCGGTCTCTGTCATGGTTCTCATCTCCTTAGTGCATCAGAATATTTGTTCCAGTAAATTGTTTCTAGATAATATTATACTCTATGGAAACTAATTTTAATGGAAACATTTTGATTACATCAGAGATACAAACCACGTCGCCCATGAAAAAGGGGCTCGCTGGGAGCCCCTTTATCTTGCGTGTTATTTGTGCCTGCGCTATTCGGCGGCAGGCTCCTCCTCCTCTGCGGGAGCTTCCTCGGCCTCAGCGGCAGGCTCCTCCTCAACGGGAGCTTCCTGCTCAGGTTCAACAGACGGCTCACTGGGGGCGTCGCTCTCTAAGGAGTCCTCGCTTTCTGCGGACTCTTCTGAAGCGGCAGGCTCCTCGGCAGGGGCTTCCTGCTCAGGTTCAACGGGCGACTCACTGGGGGCGTCGCCCTCTACAGTGGTATCGCTTTCTTCAGCAGGAGCCTCAGCAGCAGACGCCTCAGCAGCAGGGGTTTCTTCATCGGAGGTAGCCTCACTTGGCGCCTCATCGCCACCCTGCTTCGGGCGGATCTCGATGTCGTAGCCCAGCTCATCGGCTGCGGCGCGCATCGAGAGCGAGATGCGACGGCGTTGCTCGTCAATCTCCATGACCTTGACGTCGATGGTGTCGCCTACGGCAACTACCTGATCTGGCGTCTCAACATGGCCACGCGCCATCTCGCTGATGTGCACGAGCCCCTCGACCCCCTGACCCAGGTCAACAAAGACGCCAAAGCTCACGAGCTTGGTGACCTTGCCCTCGACGATCGCGCCAACCGGGAAGGCCGCGATGAGCTCTTTCCAGGGGTCGGTCTGCGTCTGCTTCAGGCCCAGGCTGATACGCTCGCGCTTGACGTTTACTTCAAGAATCTTGACCTCTACGGGGTCGCCCACTTTGACGACCTCAGAGGGATGCGTCACATGGCTCCAGGACAGCTCACTGATGTGAACCAAGCCGTCGATGCCGCCCAGGTCAACGAACGCGCCGAAGTCAACGATCGAAGACACGGTACCGGGCAGGATCATGCCCTCCTGCAGCTTGCTGAGGATGTCGCTGCGGTCCTGCTTGCGGCCCTCTTCAAGGATTACGCGGCGCGACAACACCACGTTGTTGCGATTGCGGTCCATCTCGATGATGCGTGCGTCAAGCTTCTCGCCCAGGTAGGACTGCAGGTCCTTGACCCGGCGCAGGTCCACGAGCGATGCCGGCAAAAATCCGCGCAGGCCGATGTCAACGATCAGGCCGCCCTTGACGATCTCGATAACTTCGCCCTCGACGGTCTCGCCACTCTCAAAGAGGTCCTCGATGCGCTTCCAGGCATATTCGTATTCGGCGCGTTTCTTGGAGAGCACCAGACGGCCCTCCTTGTCCTCTTTCATCAGGACCAGCGCCTCGATCTTGTCGCCCAGCGATACGAGCTCAGCCGGGTCGGCGTCTTTGCGGATGGAAAGCTCCCGGGCAGGAATTACGCCCTCAGACTTGTAGCCAATGTCGAGCAATACCTCGTCATGTTCGATCTTGACCACCTCGCCGGTAACAAGATCGCCTTCTTCAAAACTGGTAAGAGTGGTATCGATGAACTGCTCCATCTCCTCCGGGGAAAGTTCAGTCTCCTCAAAAGTGATACCAAATTCTTGGTCGGTCATACGGACCCCTTCTTGTTTGGGGCCCCTTTCGTCGTCATCCTACCAGTTATAGATGCAACGCTGCGCCTGTGGCAGCGATACGGTTGTTTGCAGACAGGTCTCTTACGTTGGGGCCATTACTTACACACCACTCCCCCGAATGCATCAAGGAAGCAGCGTAGTAAGTATAACAGAGAAAGTCGCCTGACGGTCAAATTGCGCGCGGGCAACGGCCCGTCGCGGCTCGCATCGCGGCCCGTAAGCCTCGCTGCAACGCCGCCAGACGGCGTCTGGCGACGCCAACTATTTAAGCGTCGATCGACGTTGTCTGGCAAGGCGCAGCAAGACGATGCGGGCTACCCCGCCCGTGAGTTTTGCTGCAACGCCGCCAGACGGCGTCCAGTGACGCTTAAACCGGGACGATGCGCGTGACGCCGGGTACCTGATCCTTCAGCACGCTTTCGACCTGCATGGCCAGGGTGTACTGCGACATGGGGCACCCTGCGCAGGCGCCCTGTAACTCTACTTTGACCTCGCCGTCATCGTTGACCTCTTTCAGGGCAATGTCTCCTCCATCCATTTGCAGGCGGGGACGGATCTGCTCGATGACCGCTTCTACTTTTCCTTTATCAACTGACATGATGGCTCTCCTTGTCTCATGCAGATAAGTTCTTTTCTGCTCTTACTTGATAGTACCACGCACCGGCGCAGCCGATGCGACCCTGCGCAAGGGTTTCTCCGCGTGCGGTACGCCGCAGACGCAGACTTACGCAGGTCAGCCAACCAGCTGGCGCAAGCTTTCTTCAAGGCGATCAAGCGCCCAGTCCAGGTCTTCTGCGCTGGTCGTCAGCGGCGGCGCCAGGCGGATCGTCGATCCGTGAGTGTCTTTGGCCAGGACGCCGCGCTCCATAAGCGTCACGCAGAGGTCGTGACCCGTGCCATACTGGGGGTCAAGGTCCAGGCCTGCCCAGAGGCCCACGCTGCGCTTTGAGACCAGCAGACCTTCATCAACAAAGCTCTGCAGCCGCTCGCTGAAGGCCTTGCCCAGCTCTGTGGCCGCCTCCTGCCAGACGCCGGTTTCCAGGATTTCGCAGACTTTCAGCCCGATGGCGCAGGCCAGCGGGTTGCCGCCAAAGGTCGAGCCGTGGGTGCCGGCCGTAAACAGGCTGAGCACATCGGCGCGCCCGGTCACGGCAGACACCGGCATGATGCCGCCGCCCAGCGCCTTGCCCAGGCACATGAGGTCGGGAGTCGTGCCGGTCAGCTCGCGCGCGAAGGTCTTGCCCGTGCGACCGAGGCCGGATTGGATCTCGTCCAACGTGAGCAGCACCTCGTGCTCTTTGCACAGACGCTGGACACCGGGCAGGTAGTCTGCCGGTGGGATGATGACGCCGCCCTCGCCCTGGATGGGCTCAATCAGCACGCCGACCGTCTCGGGCGTAAGCGCCGCCTCAAAGGCTGCCAGGTCTCCGTACGGAACGATCGTGAAGCCGGGCGCATAGGGGCCGTAGGCGTCATGCGCAACCGGGTCGGTCGAAAACGAGATGATCGTCGAGGTGCGCCCATGGAAGTTGCCGTCCGCCACGATGATTGTGCCCACATCCGGCGCCACCCCCTTGACCAGATGACCCCAGCGACGCATGGCCTTAAGCGCGGTCTCGACCGCCTCAGCGCCGCTGTTCATGGGCAGCATCATCTCGGTCTGCGCAAGCGCGCAGAGCGCGTCGGCAAAGGGGTCAAGCAGGTTGTTGTCAAAGGCGCGCGAGGTCAGCGTCAGCGTATCAAGCTGCTGCTTTGCGGTGGCAATAAGCTCGTTATTCAGATGCCCGAAATTCAGCGCAGAATAGCCCGCCAGCGCATCGAAATAGGTCTTACCGCCGGTGTCGGTGACCCAGGAGCCCTTCCCTTGCGCAAGTACGACCGGAAGAGGAGCATAGTTGGGTGCTAAATGAGGTGAAGCCATTGATATTCTCCTTAACGATCACGCAGCGGTGATCTTCTGCAGGTGGTTTGCGACAAACGAACCGACGCCTCCTGTCGCGTGAAAAAACGGCGCCCAATCCCCTTTTGTCAGCTTGGTGTCCAAAAAAATACTGTAGCACAAAGAGGGCGTTACTTACCAGCAGGCGCAGAAACGCCCTTTTGCGGGCGGCGGCTTACTGCACGCGTTTGCTACACGCCGGTGTTATCAAAGGGAGGGATGAAGCTTTCCGAGACGGCGCCGCCCTCCTGCATGAAGCTGTGAGTGACACCCAGTTCAAGCGCCGCGTCGACCAGCGCGCTGTAGTCTGCCTCCGTGACGGGACGGGCCAGCTCCGGATAGCGTTGCGCCGTCTGAGGCATGGGAGTGTACTGGTTCATGAGGCTGTAGCAGACGGTATTGCCATAGCGCGCAAAGGTGCTGCGCAGAATTTGGAGCGAGTCGTCCAGCCCGCCCGGAACTGGCAGCAGCAACTGGCGGATGATAACGCCCGAAGTCATGAGCTCGACTACCTCGGCTGGATCCTGCGCACCACTATTCTGGCGATAGCTTGATGAGTTATAGCCGATGGTATCTTGTAGGGCGCGACGACCCGGCGCGCCTGGGTACTTGGCATTGATTTCCAACTCATGCGTAGGGCGCGTCGACCTCGACGTGCCTGGGTACTGGGCATCGATTTCCAACTCATGCGTAGGGCGTGCCGACCCGGCGCGCCGCCTGCCCGGGCTGGCAACGGTATAGGGACCGACCTGCTCAACAGCCGCCTCAAGCGCCTTGACTGCAACCTGCGGGTAATCCTCCGCCCGACTGTAACGCCGTGCCAACTCCGGTGAGGAGTAGCGCACATCGAACAGGTAACCGTCGACCAGCCCATCAAGCCGATGCAAGGTATAGGGCAGCTCATACCCGCTGGTGTTAAAGATGACCGGAATATGCAGCGACTCCGGCCTCACCAGGCGCAGCGCCGCCGCCACGGCAGGTACATACTGGGTAGCGGTCACCAGGTTGATGTTGTGCGCGCCCTGATCCTGAAGCTCCAGGAATATCTCCGCGAGACGCTCGGTCGTGATCGCCTGCCCCGCTCCCCCGCTTGAGATCTCATAGTTCTGGCAGTAGACACAGCGCAGAGGGCAGTGGCTGAAAAAGACCGTGCCCGAGCCCCGCCAACCCGAGACCGGCGGCTCCTCCCAGAAGTGCAGCGCCGCGCGCGCCACCCTCAGCTGATCGGTAGCGCCGCAGTCGCCGCGCTGCCCCGCCGCCCGATCCGCTCCACACTTGCGCGGACACAACTCACAATATGACGAATAGAGATTCATTACAACTCACAAGCTTAGCATGTGCGTCACAAGGTGACAAAAGGAGTCAGGCCCCTTTTGTCACCTTGTGTCACCAACGTTGGATAACACCTCGGCTGAGTCGATATGTCTCAAGCGCCCGATCGATCGTCAATTCCGGATCGATCGTTTCATCAATCCGCTCCCGTCCGAGCTGTGCAAGCCAGAGTTTGAACGGCTCGGCCTTAGGTGAAGGAATTGATTGGATGATACGTAATATTTGCTCCGAATTGGCAACATCAGTCAAGCGCATTTTGCCATCCTGCGCTTTCATTTTCAACTGTCCACAATTTGTAGACAGTTGACTTCCT
>WQYT01000067.1 GCA_009781115.1 Coriobacteriia bacterium | reverse complement strand
GAAGTTATCAGTAGCGGTAACTGTTACACCTGCAAGACCAGACTCCAGCCCGTCCATGACGCCGTTGCCGTTAAGGTCACTATAGACTGTCCCTTGCAGAATACCGCCTGCAATCTCTACGGCCTGAGGGACTCCTGTGGGGCGGAACCGAGAAGCGTCAATGGTGTATTGGATCACGGCTTTCCAAATATTAGTTTTGCCGTAGTCTGCTGGGCTAAGCGTGCCGAGGTCTACATGAAAGATCACGTCTTCTGCCAGGTCAGCTTCCATGCCAACAGGATCGGTGATCATAATCATGTCTGCCTGAGCAGGGTCAGTGACTATCGTATAGTCGCCAGGTTGGGGTATCTGCCCTACTGGATAATAGACCCCGTCATTCATCTTTAAATAAGTAACGTCAAACATCGATGGAACAATCTCGTTGGTAAAGTTCAGATCGTATTCAAAAGGACTATCCTGGAACGCGGGACCAAAGTCTGCGCCTTTCTTAGGAATAGGAACAAAGACTTGCAGGCTTGAAACGGTGCTTCCGGTTTGGTTGGTTACGTGTACTTCATATTCGCCGCTCATGCCCTGGTTCATGAAAGCACGGGTGTTATTGGGGTCTACGGCATTGTAGGTATTCCAGTCACTCCAGGTAGTACCACCATCGGCGGTGATGCGCATGGAGTTATCTGCGGTGACTTCTTTTAGCTCCTGGACAGTGAAGGCACGGGTTGCAATTCCACGCAGGGCTCTTCCGCCGTTGATGCCGTAGGTGTCTAGCTGCACATTAGGACTATTTCCCACTGCAGTACCAATTACAAGATCTTTATTCCCTACTGCTTGAAAATTTGCAATATCATAGCTACCTGCTGAGGCTGACTTCTTCACAATGAGGTCAAATGCAATCGCAACTGTTTTCTGAGTCCCATCAACGCCATAAAAACCCGCCTCTGTTCCTGGAGGTGATTGGAATTTCCAGATGGTAATCCCTGCATCTTGGGCTGCCTGCGCTTGGTCTGCCTGTTCGGTTACATCAGCACCCGTAATAGGAACTCCGTTGATGGTATAGTTGGCGTAGCCGAAGTCCTTTGGCAAATACAAATAGAAAGTAGGATTATAATCATAACCTGTAGTGACGCCAGTGCCTAAGCTCCTATACGGACTATAATTTTCTGTAACATGAACACTATCTCCTGCAGCTGCAGTATAGGTATCGAATGTCGCGGTGCTGCATATTCCAGACAAAACACAATTTGAACTAGGAGTTGCGCTTGTAGTCGTCTGCTGCACCGTTGTATTTTCTGAATCTGCAGGGTCGGTTTCGGTTTCATAAAGCGTATAGGTGCTTATCGTCTTATTGCCATCTAAAAAACTGCCCCATAGAGACAATTTGTTTGAGGCAGAAGCATACAGTTCTGAATTACTAGCCGCGGACGCCGTATCTCCTCCGGCTAAGGCGCCTATTTGATAACTGACCGAAGTGATAGAAACATCAGCATCAGTAACTCCCGGCATGTCTGTATTTCGAATAACGGCATAGTCAGCAGCGTTTACGAGTGTTGCCACATCAGCCAAAGGCCCATCATAGGTGTTTCCATCAGAAGTTGTAACGGCAATTTCGGTCCCATAATTATTAAACTTTGGCACTGCGATAAGCCGCACGATAGCATTGTTAGCAAAATCCGCATGAACAGTCAGATTAGCAGTGCTGAGTGTTGCTGCTCCAACGGCCTTCAGATCCACAGTACCAAGTAAGCTGTTTTGTTTCAGGCCTCGCTGCCCATACCAATCATATCGCGTGGAACTTAATCCAGCAAATGTGAACGCAAGAGTAGTACTCACTGTGATTTTCAACATGTCCGTTGAGTCAGACCCTGTTCGAGCGTGTCTGCTTTCATCACCATAGGTAGTTATCTTGACATTTCTAACAGTGAAAAAATAAGTTCCGCTTGACGATCCATTCGGAAACGTTAGGGTTGTTTGCACTGAATATCCTCTACTGCCCGTTGGCACATTGAACACATAATGTGTGCTTCCATCAAAATTGACACTAGTCGAGGCTGGACTAAATCCAGCAGCATTTATCGCATCAACAGTTGCCCCTGCTGGCCAGTTTGACGGCAAATCAAGATCAAATTCAAGACTGGACCAGACAACACTATTATTAACACCTAATGAGCAGATGCTAATAGATGGTTTGCCGCTTTCTCCAGGAGCAATGGTTATTAAAGAGCCACCATAAGTGACTGTTTTATTAGCGGCTACGGTTGATGTTTTGGTAACAGTAAGGGCTTTACTATCGGTTTCAACTCCTGCTGCTGTTCCTGCCATATCTCCGCAGGCTACGATTAGCTGCTCGGTAGTTACGGTTTGGTTATCGGCACCATTGTAATACAGATTTGATGCTGTCATGCTTATTGAAAACTCTCCTGCTACAAGCGAATCTTTCAGGTGATAGGTTACTTTGCCTGCTCCTAAGTTTGAAGCAGGCGAGCCAACACCAGGGGCTCCGGTGCCCGTGTATGACTTACCAGCAAAGGAGACTACCTTGTCGATAGTGGAATTATTAGTAATAGCAACTCCATTGGTCTTCCAGGCGGTTCCCCCTATCATATTGCCAGGTTGCATCCAGTAGGGAAGGTCAATGCTGACCCAGCAATCATCACTGGGGTTTTCTTTGGCAACACCGATGACCAGGTAATACTCGGTATTGACGTCCATGATGGGATTGGGGTTTACGAGGAGGTCTTGGACAGGTGTGCCATCTGGAGAACCGGGGCATAGTTGCAGTTTGGTAATCTGGGCGCCGTTTGCGGCGGCAGCGGTCTTGGGGGTTGTCATGGGGGCGATCAGTTGCAGGAGCATCGCTACTGAAAGGACCATCATCAGGGCACGACGGCGCAGGTTGCTGGATTGCCGCGGGTAGCCTGTGGCCTCGCTCGCTGTCGCTCGCAAATTACTGGATTGCCGCGTCGCGGCTTCGCCGCTCCTCGCAATGACAGGAAAATCATTGTCCCGTGACGATGGTTTACGTGTTCTCATACGTGTATCCTTCCTCCCTTTTTATGAGAGCCCCACTTGATTGACTCCCCCTGTGGTAAGCGCCGATGCGCTTGGTTACGGTTTTGTTATGTGGCCCGGGGTCTATGTTTCTCCGAACAGAGGCGCGCCGGGTCGTCGCGCCCTACATGGTCTTTGCCTAGCCGGGCGGTTTGCCCAGTTCCGGTGGCGCGCCGGGTCGTCGCGCCCTACGAGGTCTTTGCCTAGCCGGGCGGGTTGCCCAGTTCCTTACAGACCGAAGGGCCTCGATGGCCCTGAGGGCTGTCTCCATTCAAAAAAAATCCTTTTCTCCGGGCAAGGCGCGCCGGGTCCCCGCGCGCTACGCATGAGTTGCAGCTCGTTGCCCAATACCTTGTTTCCATTCAAAAAAATCCTTCAGAATCGTTTTCATCAGCGGACCAGGATGGTTAGGATTTGGGTTTTGGCTTTTACGCCTGCTGGGGTGGTGGCGCAGAGGTCTACGTGGGAGCTTCCGGGTTCGTTGAAGTCTATGAGCTCCAGACCTCCTACCAGCACGGGCAGCTGGGCGCCGGCGCCGTCGTGGGCTGCAGCGCCTGCCGCCTTCAGCAGCTCGGCTGCCGTGGGTGGCGGGCTGCCGCGCGGATAGACCAGCAGGCTGCGCGCGATGGTGATGACCGGGCGGGCGGGCGCTGACGGCGCCGCCGGGGTGGGCTTGGTTGCAGACGCAGCCGTCACGCTTGCTTCCTGGGACGGGGACGTGCCGCCGGAGCTGGCGCGCTGACCCTCCGTAGCTACCACTCTCGTGTTTTGTGTGCGGACTGATGACGGCCCTTCTGTGACGCTTCCAGTCGCGACCGCATGGTGTTGCGCGGGGATTTTCCTGTTAGCGGTGACGCCGCGGTAAGCCGCGTAGCCGCCGCCCGCAACGAGCGTTGCCGCCAGCAATACACCGGCGCCTTTTGTGGGCAGCGCCGCCAGCCGGGCGCCGCGCCACAGGTTTGTCAGCAGGCGCGCCGTCTTACTCTTAAGGCCGCTCGGCTTTAAAAACGCACGCGCGCAGGCAACTGCCGTCTGGTTTGAGGCGGGCGTTGCCAGAAGCGACGGCAAGCAGGCCGCCAGCAAGGCGGTGGTGTTATCGCGCGCTGCGTTGACGTCGCTTGCGCTGTATTCCTCGTACAGTGCGCGGGTCAGCACCAGGGGTTGCTGTTGGGTCGAGGAGGCCACCTGCGCCGCCCGCTGCTCGCTGCGCGCAAAGCTGGCTTTGAGCGAGTCGCGCGCGTCAAACAGGCGCTTGTTGACGGTTGGCGCGCTGATGGACAGGGCTTTTGATATCTGCAGCGCGGAAAGCTCATTGAAGTAATACAGGATGACGGCGGTGCGCTGGGCCACCGGCAGCTCATCGACCAGCTGCAACAGCAGGCGCCGGTCCTCCTTGGTGCTCAGCGCCTCTTCTGGCAGGAATTCTGAATCCAGCGCCGCCAGGGCTTCGGGGTCCTGCGCGTTTGCGGCCTCAAGCGAATCAGGCTGTGGCTTTATCTTGTACTCGCGCAGCCAGCTCTGGGCCTGCGTGCTTACAATCTGGAAGAACCAGCCCTCAAAGTTGGCTGGATCGCGCAGAGCGTTCAGCTTTGTCAGGACGCGCAAAAACACCTCCTGGACAATCTCTTCTGAGGCGTTTTCGTCGTGGGTGATCTTGCATGCCGTGTAGTACGCGCGCCCAAAGTAGATCTCATAGAGTTCTGAAAACGCCTGGGACGAGCCGTGCTGGGCCCGTTTTACTATCCGTATCAGACCCTGCGCGTTGATCGGTTTGTGCTTGCGTCGCTCGGTGTGTGTTGTGTCTGCTGTCATATCTCTCCCTGTAATATGCAATTGATTTCTAACGTTTCCCTTAGCGTATTGTAATCTGCATTCATATACAGGGACGCGAAAAAGGGGTATTACATTACAAAATTGCTGAAAAGTTTTTAAAAAAAGGCGTAACCCACGGTGAAATTCACGCGTGGGTTACAACATTCCCCCTTTAAAGGCAGCAGTCCCATTAGAGTTTCCCTCCCTGCTACTGCGAAATTATATTATAGCATATATGGTTTAAGATTGGTAACATTTTTTATACTTTAGTTGAAGGCGCCGGGTTGTATAAACAGGGTAAATCTGTCCTTTTGCTGCATAACTTTGCTGCAGTAAGGTAATCTGTTTTGTTTTGTGGCGCGCAAATACGGTGCGATGCGGGTGCGGATGCGGTGCGTTGTGGGACGGGGTTTTTGCCCGAACAAGGCGCGCCGGGTCGTCGCGCCCTACGGGCGGGCGCCAATCAGAACATCACCAGCTGACGCCTGCCGCAATATTACGGCGTTATTTTGCGGCGCGCAAATACGGGCATATTACTGGGCTGACAGGCGGCGCGATCCGGGTGAAGTAAGCGCCTGGCCCTGCTGGCAGAGCGCGCAGTCCTCGGGCGCCCAGCTGGCGATGTCCAGCGCAAGCAGCGGATAGAAGGGCTTGTCGAACTTTTTGCTGCCGCCCCGGTCAACCAGAGAGAGTACCCCAGCCACTTCCCCACCGGCCTGCTCTACGAGCCCGGTGACCTCCTGGACGCTGCCGCCCGTGGTCACGACGTCTTCGACCACAAAGACCTTCGCGCCGGGCGCGACGTGGAACCCGCGCCTGAAGATCATCTGGTCTTCCTTGCGCTCGCTGAAGATGAACGGCAGGTCGAGGGCCTCTGCCACCGCAAAGCCGATGAGAATGCCGCCTACCGCCGGCGAGGCCACGACGTCTGCCCGCGCCCCTTGTGGCAGGCGGGAGACCAGCTCGCGCGCCATCCTGGTCGTGAGCGACGGTGACTCCAGCACGCGCGCGCACTGCATGTAGGAGTCCGAGTGCCGCCCGCTCGTCAGCTGGAAGTGCCCATGTTGCAGCGCGCCACAGTCCTTAAAGGCCGCCAGTATCTCATCGTTGGTCATAGTGAGTAGTCCTTTCTCTCGTCAGCGCTCGCGGGGCGCGCGCTGTCGTCAGCGCTCGCTGTCGCTCGCAAATTACTGGATTGCCGCGTCGCGGCTTCGCCGCTCCTCGTGGCGGACGGTCTTTAAACGCGGCTTCGCCGCTCCTCGCAGTGATGTTTGCCAGGTTGCATTCCGTATAGCGCACGTCCCATATCATTGAAGATAACGTTCCTGCATAGTTGCTCTGACTTGATCTGAAGAGACCACTCTTCCCGCTCGCAAATCCTCGAACCCTTTTTCGATCTCTGCATCAAATTGTTCCGGAGAAAGCGATGAGTACTGCATCGGGACAAAAGACGCCTGACGGCTTTTATTATGCAGGTCGAAGGGCCTCGATGGCCCTGAGAACTGTTCTTCCATAAAATTAATCCCCTTCCTGACAAGAAACCTGCTCCTGTGTTGCCAGCTCCTGGAGGATGGCTTGGGCGGCGGCGGCGGGGTTTGCGGACTGGGTGATGGGGCGGCCTACTACCAGGTGGGTTGCGCCCAGCTCCAGGGCGCGGGCCGGGGTTGCGATGCGGGACTGATCGCCGGTTGCAGAGCCCGCCGGGCGCACACCGGGCGTCACGATGGTCGCGCCTGCGCCGAGTATCGAGCGCGCCAGGGGCGCCTCCAGCGGCGAGCAGACAATGCCGCCCACGCAGGCCTGTGCGCTCAGGCGCACCAGACGCTCAACCTGGGTCTGCGGGTCGTCGGCCACGCCGATCTGGCGCAGGGCTGCGGCGTCCATGCTCGTCAGCACTGTAACCGCCAGGATCTTTGGCGCCGGCTTGCCCGCCTGCTCTGCGCCCCGGTTTGCGCCGCGCAGGGCCGCCGCCATCATGTCAAGCCCGCCGCAGGCATGCACGGTCATCATCTCGACCCCCAGCGCGGCCAGCGCGAAAGCCGCCCCCTCGACCTGATGCGGGATGTCGTGGAGCTTCAGGTCCAGAAAGACCTTGTAGCCGTGCGCGTGCAGGTCATCGATGATACGCGCGCCCAGCACGTAGTGCAGGGTCATGCCCACCTTGACCCAGGTGACGACGCCGCACAGGGCGTCTGCCCAGGCGCCGACCTCATCGGGCGTGCCATCAAGGGCAACGATCAGTTGGTCTTTGGGGTTGGGCATGGTGGTTGTCCTTTCGGGTTCAGGTTGTTGCCGGGTCCGGGCAAGGCGCGCCGGGGTCGTCGCGCCCTACAGGGCGTGTGCCGACCGGAACCGTCATGGCTGGCGCCTGGGCGTCCTTGCTAATCGGAACAAGCGGAGTGCCGCCTCTGCGCGCCCTACGCATTGATGCGAGCCATTGCCGGGTCCGGGCTAGCTGGCGGGGCGGACGGCGCCGGTCAACTTGGTGACTTTTGCCACGCCTTGCTCCTGGCAGTAGCGCGTCAGCTCGTCGAGGGCGTCGGTGGTCGCACAGGGGTTGTCGAAGTTTGCGGTGCCCAGCGCCACGGCGGTGGCCCCGGCCAGCATGAACTCCGCCACATCGGTCCCGGTCGCCACGCCTCCCATGCCGATGATCGGGATCTTGACTGCGTGCGCCACCTCATAGACCATGCGCAGCGCCACGGGCTTGATAGCCGGGCCAGAAAGCCCCGCCACTCCCCGCTTGAAAACCAGCTTGCGACTGCGCGCGTCGATCGCCATACCCAGGATCGTGTTGATGAGGCTGACGGCGTCTGCGCCCGCCGCCTCAACGGCGCGCGCGACCTCGGTAATGTCGGTGACGTTTGGCGTGAGCTTAACGATCAGCGGGCGCAGGCTGAACGCGCGGCAGGCGGTGGTCACCTCTGCGGCAGCCGCCGGGTCAACGCCCATTGCCATGCCGCCGCAGTCCACATTGGGGCAACTGATGTTAAGCTCATAGGCCGCTACGCCCCCGGCCTCCTCCAGACGCTCGATCACCGTGGTGTAGTCAGAAATACGATGGCCGCACACATTGACGATCACCGGCAGATCCGGCGCGTGTTCCTGGAGCCACGGCAGATCATAGCGGATAAAATGCTTGACGCCGGGGTTCTGGAGGCCGATCGAGTTAAGCACCCCCGACGCTGTTTCTGCCAGACGACGGCCAGAATTGCCCTTCCAGGCCGTCGCAGAGACGCCCTTGGTGGTCAGCGCCCCTAAGCGGGTGATATCGATCAGGTCGTTGAACTCGCGGCCCGCCGCAAAAGTGCCTGAAGCCGTAGTGATTGGATTGGCAAGCGTAAGCGAGCCGATTCTGACCCGCAGGTCAACTTCCAGAGGGGGCGCTTCCGGCGCTTTTTGCTCTGCCGCTGGCCCTGATTGCGCCGATGAGCCAGCCGCGGCGGCCCTCCCGCTCTGCGTGTCCTCATCAAACTCCAGCTCAAGAGCAGCCTCTTTTTCATAGCGCTTAGCGAGCTCGGGAGGCAACGTTATCATTCCAACACACCTCCTCCGCATTAAAGATTGGTCCGGTCTGGCAGACTTTCTGCAGCCCGCTTTTTGTCTTGACTACACAGCCCAGGCAGGCGCCGATGCCGCAGGCCATACGCCGCTCAAGCGACACATAGCAGCGCAGCCCGTAATCCGCGCAAAGCTGGGCGACCGGGATTTGCATGACCTCCGGCCCGCAGACATAGGCCACGTCGAATCGCTCTGGGGCTGGGGCTTGCTCTTGCTCTGGAGTTTGTTCTGGCTCTGGCTCTTGTTCCTGTTCTGGTTCTTGCTCTGGTTCTGCCGCTGCCGCTGGCTCTTGCCTCACCGTTGATTCAAGCAGCGTCACAAGCGGCCCGGTGATAAGGCCGCGCGCACCCTCGCTGCCGTCATCGGTCGCACAAATCCAGGTATCGACAAGCGGCTCAAAGAAGTCGCGCGCAACCAGGCGCTCTGCAGTTTGCGCGGCCTGGATCATCGTGACGTGCGTGGCAATACGCGTCTTGAGCTGCTGGGTCAGCATGGCGAGTGGCGCCGTCCCGATGCCGCCGCCAATGAGCAACATGCGGTGGGCGTCTTCTGGTACCGGCCAGCTTACACCGAGCGGGCCCAAAAGCGAGCAGCGCCGATCTGCCTGCCAGGTCGCCATCAGACGCGTGCCGACGCCGACTGTCTGGTAGAGCAGGCGGATCTCGCCGCGACCGGTATCGGCCTGGTAGATCGAGATCGGGCGGCGCAGCGCATGTCCGCTGTCGCCGAGCTGGACCTGGACGAACTGACCCGGCGCCGCCGCCTCTGCCAGACGCGGCGCCGTAAGCCGCATCGACCAGATGCCCGGCGCCACCATGCGATTGGTAATAACCCGCGCCTCTTCAAGAAATTTAGTCACGTAACGCCTCCCTGTGCTCACTGTCGCTCGCAAGATTAGTGGATTGCCGCGTCGCGGCTTCGCCGCTCCTCGCAATGACGGGAAGATCGAAGTCTTGTAGGGCGCACACATCGAAATTACCCTCCTTGCGCGCGGCGATCGCCTGCACGATCGGGATCGCAGCGGCAAGCGTCGTGACGTTGGTGATACGGTAACGGATGGCAGCCGCGCGGATGTGGTAGCCGTCGCTGCGGGTCTCCTGGCCAAAGGGCGTATTGATGATGAGCGCGATCTCGCCGTTGGTGATGCGGTCGATGACGTTGGGGCGCCCCTCATACTTCTTCATGACGACCTCAGAAGGGATACCGGCGGCTCCCAACACCTGAGCGGTCCCCTGCGTGGCCACAATATCAAAGCCGAGGCCGCGCAGGGAGAGCGCCAGGCCAACGACCGCTCGCTTGTCGCGGTCACAGACCGAGAGGAACACCGTGCCTGAGGTCGGCAGCTCATAGTTGATCGCAAGCTGCGCTTTGGCATAGGCGCGCGGAAAGTCGGGCGCCGTACCCATGACCTCTCCCGTGGACTTCATCTCTGGCCCCAGCACCGAGTCAGCGCCCGGGAAACGATTGAAGGGCATGACCGCCTCTTTGACGCAGTAACGCGCCAGGCGTCGATCATCTGGCGGCAGGCCCAGGTCGGCCAGCTTCTCGCCCGCCATCACGCGCGCCGCGACCTTGGCCAGCTGGACGCCGGTAGCCTTGCTCACAAAGGGGATCGTACGGCTGGCGCGGGGATTGACCTCCAGCACATAGATCGTCGATTCCTTGATCGCGAACTGGACGTTCATAAGCCCCACGACACCCAGGCGCAGCGCCATACGATGCGCGATCTCGCGCATCTCGGCCAAGGTGACCTCCGGCAACGTGAAGTGCGGTATGCAACACGCCGAGTCGCCGCTGTGGATGCCAGCCTCCTCGATGTGCTCCATGATGCCGCCGATATAGGTGTCGGTCCCGTCGCAGACCACATCGCAGTCGACCTCGATGGCCTGCTCCAGAAAGTGGTCGAGCAGCACCGGATGATCCGGCGTGACCCGCGCAGCCTCGGCCAGATGTGACTCCAGATAGGCCTCGTCATAGGCGATGACCATGCCACGCCCGCCCAGGACGTAACTCGGGCGCACCATGAGGGGGAATCCGAGCCGATGGGCGATCTCGCGCGCTTCTTCAACACTGGTCGCGCTGCCGGCCGGCGGGTAGGCCACCTCCAGCTCGTCGAGCACAGCGGAGAATCGCTGGCGATCCTCTGCCAGATCGATGGCCTCCGCGCGCGTGCCGAGCATCGGCCAGCCGTCATCTTCTAAGGGGCGCGCCAGTTTGAGCGGCGTCTGCCCGCCAAAGGTCACGAGCACGCCTGCGGGGTCTTCGACCTCCAGAATGTCGCTGACGTCCTCATAGGTGAGCGGCTCGAAGTAGAGCCGATCGGACGTGTCGTAGTCGGTGCTGACCGTCTCGGGGTTGCAATTGATCATGACCGTCTCGAAATCAGCATCATGCAGCGCATAGGCCGCATGCACACAGCAGTAGTCGAACTCGATCCCCTGCCCGATGCGGTTGGGGCCCGCGCCGAGGATGACCGCGCGCGGCCTTACCGCCGGAGCATGCTCGTCGCCG
>WQYT01000066.1 GCA_009781115.1 Coriobacteriia bacterium | reverse complement strand
TGGTCGTCAGAAGCGGGCGCGTGGATCCCTCTGTTTGTGACTGCCGTCATCCGCAGCCTCTGGCCCGCCATCATCGGGTGGTTCATGCTGGGGCTTGCAAAGGAAGCTGCCGCGCTCATCGAGGGGCGGTACTCCGTGCGCGTAGCTCTGGTCACGTGTGGCGCCAACATCCTGATCGCTGCTTGCGCCGCGGTTATCTTCCTGGACAACCGGATCATCAACCAAGGCTTCAGCAACCTGCTGATTCAGAACGGGCGCGCGGATGTGGCGAGATGGGCGCTGCTCCACCCCAACATGGTTTTCTTCGCGTTGATCTGCTTTGCGCTTATCCTCGATACCGCCACCGTCGCCCTGCGCGCGTATCGGAGTGATCGCGGATAGGGATGTGACAAAACGGGGACTGTCCCCATTTTGTCACCCTAAGAGCGAGGAGTAGCCGACAAGCGTAGCGAAGAGGCTCTCGGCAGTGGACTGGGGCGCCTGGTAGATGCGCTCCTCCGAAATGTGTCAGGGGGACGTATAACTTGACACACTCGCCAGCGAGTGCGTTATAACACAGGGGGTCGGGTACACTGTGTTCCCCGGTGTGTCACGTGGACAGTGCGTCAAAGAGGCTGTCGGTGGTTGCCTGTGCAGCTTGGTGGATGTGCTCGTCTGGCACGCCGAGGCGGCGCAGCGCGGCTGTCGTGGGAGAGCCGATCGAGTAACAATCAACTGCGGCAAGCAGCGCGGCTGCGCCGGTGAGCGCTGCCGGGGCGCTCGCAGACTCGATGAGCGTCACAAAGTTGTTTACCGTCGAAGGCGAGGTAAACACCACGCCGTCGCAGGCCAGGTGTGCGTAACCCTCCGGGTCCGTCTTCAGGATAAGGTCCAGGGTATCCGCGCTGACCTCCGGCAACACGGTCTCGTAGAGAGGCGCCACGGTCACCTCGAAGCCGAGCTGCTCCAAAGCTTGCGGCAAGGTCTCGCGCGCCACCAGCGCACGCGGAATGAGCACCGCCGGAGGACAGGCTGCCTGTGCCTGTGCCAAAAGGGGCCTGACCTCTTCTGTCACGGTAGAGCGGTGGAGCGGCAGAGCGCCGGACTTCTTCAGGTCGAGCGCAAGGTCGGCAAACAGCGCGATCAGCCCCTCGGCACGAAAGTCATCGGGCACCAGAACGTCAGTCACGCCACGCGCGCGCAGGGCATCGGCCGTCACCGAGCCAACCGCCGCATAACGCAGCTGACCGTCTTGGGGCAGCGGCGTGCGCCAGCGCGCAAAGTACTCGACTGCCTGAGCTGAAGTGAACACGATATACGAGTAGTGATCAATCTGAGTGAGGGCTCCGCGGATAACGCTGTCATCAGCAACGGGAACCGAGGCGATGGTCGCGAAGATAAACGGGAGTCCGCCCGCCTCCGAGATGCGAGCCGCCAGGGCCTCGTTTTTGCCGGCCGCGCGCGTCAGGATGATGCGCTTGCCCGCAAGCGTGCGCTTTGCCGGGTTTCTGGATTGCTTCGTCACTTCGTTCCTCATGACAAAATTACCCCTGGGGTAATTTTGTCAGCTACAGCAGGTCGGCGGCGCCTGCGGCCTGGCGGATCTCGTTCAGTATCGGCAGAGCACCAGCTGCCTTCAGCTCCTCGACCGCGCGCTGACCCAGCTCCTCACCGCTGTCTGGCGCGCCTTCGACCTGGGTGCGCACGATGCGCGCTCCGTCGACCGAGCCTACCAATGCATCAAGCACCATGCGCCGCGCACCGCCGTCGCCATCCGCCACAAAGCGCGCGTAGGCGCCAATCGGCACCTGGCAGCCACCCTCAAGCAGGTTCATCACCACACGCTCGGCGCGCACGCAGGCCAGCGTGTCCGCGTCGCTGACGCGCGCGCACAGCCCGGCCATCAGCTCATCGTCTGCGCGGATCTCGATGCCGACGGCGCCCTGCCCCACGGCAGACACCATCTGCGAAGTCGGGATCTCGGCGGTGATGCGCTGCCCCCAGCCCAGACGCCTGATGCCCGCGGCCGCAAGGATCACCAGATCAACTTCGCCAGACTCAGCCTTGCCCATGCGCGTGTCAAGGTTGCCGCGCACGTCAACGATCTCGACATCCGGGCGCAGCGCGCGCACCTGGGCAATACGTCGCAGCGAGCTTGTGCCCACGCGCCCACCCTCAGGCAGCGTCAGCAGGTCCTCGCCAGCGTGGGCCACCAGCACGTCGCAGGCATCGGCGCGCGCAGGCATCCCGGCAAGCACCAGGCCAGCAGGCAGATCGGTCGGCACATCCTTCATCGAGTGCACAGCCAGGTCGACCCTACCGTCCAGCAGCTCGACTTCGATCTCTTTGGTAAAAAGCCCTTTGCCCCCCACCTTGGCCAGCGGGACGTCGGTGATCTTGTCGCCCGTGGTCTTGATCTTGCAAATCTCAACCGGCAGGCCGGACGCGGCCTCTAAAAGCCCCTTGACCCAGTTGGCCTGCCACAGCGCCAGCGCCGATCCGCGTGTTCCCAGCACCAGTTTATCTCTCATGATTTATCTCCTAACTCAAGCGGATCAGTCTGCTGAGTCGCGCTGGTCGCGCGCCGCCCCAGCAAGGAACGTATCAGCCGAAACCCGGTGTCCTGCCCAGCCGCGCCGTCACCGGAGCCGCCCGCGCCGCCGTCGCCCGCAGCCCCCTCGCGATCAAGGCCAAACAGATAGCGAGTGGTCTCAAGCACCGCCACGCCGCGCCTGCCACCGCCTGCCTTACGCAGCTGGCTGGTCGGCTCATGCAGCATCTTGTTCGTGATGGATTCGGTGAGTTTCTCGATGACTTTGCGGTCGGCGTCGCTCACATCGCCCAGCCGCTTGTAAGCGCGCTTGAGCTCCTCGGTGCGGATCTCTTCAGCCCGGGCGCGCATCTCGGTGATGGTAGGGACGACCTCCATGGACTCAAGCCAGGTCTCGAAGTTCTCCATTTCTTCTGCCACGATGGCTTCTGCCGCCGTCGCCTCGCGCTTGCGTTGTTCCAGATTTGCGTCAACGATGCCGTTGAGCGCATCGACGTCATAGGCATAGACCTGCCGGAACTCCGCACAGGCCGGATCGATGTCGCGCGGCACGGCGATGTCGATCAAAAACAAGGGGTCGCGGCGGCGCTTCGCGTAGGGCTCAAGGGCGGCGCCCGTCAGCACATAGCCCTCAGCCGCAGTCGCGCTTACGACGATGTCAACATCACGCAGGTGCTCGTAGCGCTCCTCAAAGGGGATCGCGGCGCCAACCTCAAACTGGGCCGCCAGCGCCTCGGCGCGCGCCATCGTGCGGTTGGCAACCAGCAGACGGGCCACGCCGTTTGCCGCCAGGTGCGTCGCGGTCAGCTCGCTCATCTTGCCGGCGCCCAGCACCAGCACGCTGCGGCCCTCAAGGGTCTCGAAGACCTGCTTGGCCAGCTCGACAGCCGCATAGCTGATAGAGACCGGGGCAGAGCCAATGGCGGTCTCGGTGCGCACGCGCTTGCCCGCCGTAAACGAGTGGCGAAACATCTCGTTGAAAATCCGGCTGGTCGTGCCGGCCTCAAAGGCCGCGTCGTAGGCGTCCTTGAGCTGGCCGAGGATCTGCGCCTCACCCAGCACCATCGAGTCCAGCGAGGCAGCCACCCGGAACAGGTGACGCACGACCTCCTCGCCTGTCTTCGCATACAGATACGGTTGCAGCGCGTCGGCAGCCAGCCCGTGATAGTCCGCCATAAACGCGCCCAGGATCGCCGGGCCATCGGCTTCATCGGTCGTGACCGCGTAGAACTCGGTACGATTACAGGTGCTGACAATGAGAGATTCGAGGACGCCGTCACGCGCCGCAAGACCCGCCAGAGCGTCCGGCAGGACGTCTGCGGGAAACGTTACCTTTTCACGAATATCGACCGGGGCCGTCTTGTGACTTAAGCCTACCAGTGCCAGATGCATGACGAGTTATATTCCTCCAGAGCGAAGCTCATGCGAGCTTTAAAAAACAAAATGCGAGCCTGTATGATTATAGCAGATGAGAGAAAAACGGGCGGCCCGCCCAGAGCGGCTTACGCGGAAAAAGAGCGTGCGCGCAGGAGTTTTTGGACGGCTAAGCCATACGTCTCCAGCTCCCGGAGCTCACGGTAGCTGATATCGGGCGTCGCGATGACCTCATGAGGCGCCTCATGATCAAACTGGAGGCTCAGCTCATCTGCCCGCTGCCAGAGGTCGGTGCCCGGCAACACCCGCAGGGTCGAGACCTGCAGGATGTCGGCGTCGCTGTGCGCGACAAAGTCCAGCGAGGCCCGCACATCTGCGGGGCGGTCGCCCGGCAGCCCGATGATGAGGTCGGCCTCGACAGTAATGCCCTGATCGTGGCAGGCCTGCAGGCCCTGGGCCCAGCGCTCCGGATTAAAGCTGCGATGCGCCAGTTCCAGCGCGCGGGGATTGGTGGTCTGCGGCCCGCTTTCGACGCTGGCCACGCCGCAGCGCGCGAGCAGTTCGGCCTGGCGCGCGTCGATATGCTCCAGATCGACCTCGATCGTGTGCAGGCGCAGGCCGCGCTTCGCGTAGGGCTCAAAGATTGCGGCCAGGCGCTCAAGGCGCTCGGTAGAGAGGTTAAAGACCGCGTCGATGACCGAAAACGAAGTCATGCCGGGCGTGGTGGCCACGCGCTTGACTTCTGCCGCAATGCGCTCGTAAGAAAACGAGCGGATACGCTTAAGCCCCTTGCCCTCAAAACAGTAGCTGCAACCGTGCGGGCAGCCGCGATAGGTCTCCAGATAGGCGCTGCCGTCAGTTGCGGGCGGATGCTGGTCGGTGTAGGCCTGCGGCAGCGTGTCGAGCGGCTCGATGGGAGGCGCTGGCGTAGCGGGCACAGGCGCGCCGGCGTGGTCGCGCGCAGCCAGACCGGGGATGGTCGTCGGGTCGCCGCCACGCGCCCAGGAATAGATAAGTTCGGGCAGAACCCGCTCGCCTTCCGCCAGCGCGACCGCGTCAAGCCACTGGTAGCGCGCCAGCCAGGCTTCTGCCTGCGGGCCGGCTTCCGGGCCGCCGAAGACGATCTGCGCTGTGGGCAGCACCTGGCGGGCCAGGCGCGCCGCGGTTGTGAGTTCCGCGCTGTTCCAGCAGTAGACAGAAAAACAGATGAAGTCCGGCGCAGGCGCCAGGTTGGCGAGGCGCCAGACCAGCCACCAGGGGTCATAGCCGCTGGGAACGCTCAGCGTGGCGAGGCGCAGGTCCGGCAGGCGTGGGTCGGCCTTGAGGCTTTCGCGCAGGAGCGCCGTCGCGTAGTTCGTGTAGCCGGGGCAGTCGAGGCTGACGAGCACGACCGTGGTGCTGTCATGCAGAAACTTGCCTGTCGCCGCGCTCATGAGGGGCGCCCCGTCGGCGAGTCAGGAACACAGGGGGACGGGTGCGCTGTGAGACAGGGGTCTGTGAGACAGGGGGACGGTTCTTCTGTCTCATGCCTCAACGTTCTAGCAAGTAACGCCTTCGATGAGACAGAAGAACCGTCCCCCTGTCTCACAGCGCACCCGTCCCCCTGACACACCGCAAGCTGGTAGGGCGCTGCGCCAGCTGGCAGCTCGTCGCAACCGTCCCCGAACAACCAGATGCCCGCGGGGATCAGGATCTCTGCGGCGGCTGCCAGTTGCGTCGCATCGGGAGCAGCGCCTGGCTGGGCCTCGATACGCAGGGCATCAAGGCCGTCACGCGCTGCTGCCTGAGCGATGGCGGGCAGCGCAGCCCCCCGGCCCCCGTGGCGACAGAGCGCGGCAACGCCGCAAACCATCAGGTGCGCTTCGGGGTAAGCGGCGGCCACGCGGCGCAGCGCAGAGGCGCCCGCCTGGCGCGCTGCTGCCAGACCCGGCTGACCGGTCAGGGCATCGTCAGCGTCATCGTCGCCTGCATGATAGAAGATCTCGAAGACGCGCGCGCCAGCCAGCACCGCTCCCTCCGCGTTGCCGCCACGGCTGAGCGCTCCGCCGTCAGTCTGCAAGAGCAGGCGGCGTGCGCCCGCGCGCTCAGTTGCCGCAGCGATCAGGCGCGGGAGCTCCGGATGATCAAAGGGTTCAAAGCCCCCAAAAGCCACGTCGTGCGCCGCAGCAGGCAGGGCGTTGATGTCTGCCAGAATATCTTCGGACGGGCGCGGGGCAGGCGGCGTTTGCCCGGCAGCGTCTGCGGCGCCACGCGCGCAGGACGCGCAGGGGGCGATTCCCCCGTGGCCCAGAGGTATCAGTTGAAAGGTGAAGGGAGAGGTAGTCATGGTCATGATGGCTCGTTGCTTGTTACTGCGGGCAGCAGGTGCGACATCAGGAACTGCTGCTCAGCACTGCTCGGACTTGACGACCTCGACCAGGCGGTCCACGGCGGCGCGCGCCTGGTCCTCCTCGGCAGCCTCGACCATGACCCGCACCAGCGGCTCGGTCCCGGAGGCGCGCAGCAGCACCCGGCCCCGCTCGCCCAGCTCGGCTTCGATCACTGCGACCTCTGCCTTGACCGCCGCGTTATCCGCGACCGCGGTTTTATCGGCGACCGGGACATTGACCATCACCTGCGGATAGCGCTGCATGACCGCGCCGACCAGCTCAGAGAGCGGACGAGGCTCATGCTCGCGCCCCTGCTCGTGCGCGACGATCTGGGCCAGCATCAAAGCCGACAGCAGTCCGTCGCCGGTCGTATTGTGTTCAAGAAAGATGATGTGCCCGCTCTGCTCGCCCCCCAGAATGAACCCCTCGGCCAGCATGCATTCCAGCACGTAGCGGTCGCCGACCTGCGCCTGGCGGACCTCAATACCCTCGGCCTCCATCGCGCGCACAAAGCCCAGGTTGCTCATGACCGTGGCAACCACGGTGTCGCCCTTAAGCTCTCCGCGCGCCTTAAGATCACGCGCCACCAGCGCCATGATCTGGTCGCCGTCAATCTCTGCGCCGGTCTCGTCTACGGCCAGCAGACGGTCGGCGTCGCCGTCGTGGGCAAGGCCCAGATCAAAGTCGCCGCTGCAAACCAGCTCGATCAGCGGCTCAAGATGGGTCGATCCACACTTGACATTGATGTCATCGCCCGAGTAGTCCGTGTTAAGCGCCACCACCGCAGCCCCCAGGCGCTCGAAGGCCGCCGGCGTCGTCTGCCCGGAAGCCCCGTGGCCGCAGTCGATAGCAATGCGCAGGCCCGCAAAGGGACGGTCTGCGCCGGTCGCGCCAGCCCCGGTTTTTGCCAGCACCTGCTCTATATCATGGGCCAGATAGCGCTCGACGGCATCGGCAATATCATGCTCGCGCCCCACGCCCGTGCCCGTTGGACGCCCCTGTAGGGGAGGATCGCTCGCCAGCGCCTCCTCGATGCGCTCTTCAAGCTCATCAGGCAGTTTAAAGCCCTCGCGCGAGAAGACCTTGAGCCCGTTATATTCGGGAGGATTGTGGCTGGCGGTGATCATGACCCCGCCGTTAGCCTTAAGGTCCGGGATAAGAAACGCCACCGCAGGCGTCGGTACCACACCGGCAAGCAGCGCGTCGCCGCCCGCCGCGGTAATGCCCGCCACCAGGGCCGCCTGGAGCATAGTGCCGCTGCGCCGCGTATCGCGCCCGATGACAAAGCGCGGGTGGGCCTGCCCGTCAGCGAGAAAACGCCCGATCGTAAAGCCCAGCTTATAGGCCAGCTCAGGACTCAAGTCAGCGTTAGCCACCCCACGAATACCGTCAGTTCCAAAAAGCTTACGTCCCATGAGAACCTCCAAGTTCAGGAAAACCCAACAAGTTGTTTTCTAATAGAGAGCAAGCCCCGCCCAAGCCGCCCAACACTCGCCCCTACCAGACGAGCAACTCACACCCAAAACACCCAGCGCCTGACTCGCGCCCAAAACACCCGGCAATCACTCCTGCCTGACCGCCCAATACCCACTCACACCCAAAGCACCCAGCGCCCGCTCCCACCTGACGAGCGGATTTCTTCGTGTAAGCCTTGAAGAGCGAACCGCATTGGGCCTGCGCCCATGCGGTTCACTCTGAATGGCTTAGACGGAGAAAGACGCCGTCAGCGTTTGCTGAACTGAGGGCGCTTGCGAGCCTTCTTCAGCCCGTACTTCTTGCGCTCAACCATACGGGGGTCGCGCGAGAGCATGCCGGCGCGCTTCAGGTCGCCACGGAGCTCTTCGTCGCTTGCAAGCAATGCGCGCGCGATGCCCAGGCGCAAGGCGCCTGCCTGGCCAGACAGGCCACCGCCCGTCAAGAGCGCTATCACATCAAACTTGCCCACGCCGTCGATCGCACGCAGGGGTGCTTCAACAAAGGTCTTGAGAGCATCACGACCAAAGTAATCCTCAGCATACTGCCCGTTGCAGTAGATCTTGCCCGTGCCCGCAAACACGCGCACGCGCGCAATGGCGTTCTTGCGACGGCCGGTACCCTGATAGGCCACAGCCGGCTTAGGCAAAACGGGCTTTTCTTTTGCGGGCTTTTCAGCAACGGCAGCGGGTTTTTCTTCCGCGGGCGTTTTTGCAGCAGGTTTTTCCTCCGCGGGTTTTTCCTCTGTCGGCTTCTTTGCAGCAGGCTTTTTCGGAGCAGCCTTCTCTTCCGCGGGCTTTTTCGCGGCAGGCTTTTTTGCCGCTGCCTTCTTCGCGGGCGCCTTCTTGGCGTCTTCAGCGGGAGCCGCAGCCTCGACTTCTTCGGCCTTCACGGTTTTGTTCTCTTCAGCCATCGTTTATGCCTCCAAAGTGATCGGGCGCGGATTCTGCGCCTCGTGCAGATGATCGGGTCCAGCATAGACATGGAGCTTCTTGCCCATCTGACGTCCCAGCGTGCCCTTGGGCAGCATGCCGCGCACTGCTTTTTCGATCACGCGCTCGGGGTGCTTTTCCATCATGGTCTTATAGCTGGTCTCTTTCAGGCCGCCAGGATATCCACTGTAGGAAAAATAAGCCTTTTGCTCAGCTTTATTACCCGTCAGGCGGATCTTTTCTGCGTTGACGATGACCACAAAGTCACCCGTGTCAACATTGGGCGTGTAGGTTGGCTTGGTCTTGCCGCGCAGAATCATCGCAACCTGGGTCGCCAGGCGGCCAAGTACCAGATCGGTCGCGTCAATGAGCAACCACTCGCGATCGACCTCGCCGGGTTTTGCATAGTAAGTTTTCACGTACTCCTCCATAGGATCGGGGTGTTACTTATCACGGGGCTGTGTGAAAGTGAACCTTTCCATTCTACCGGGAGCCTCCCCGCCTTGCAACAAAACCTCACAAGTGCCGCCCTACCGTGCTGACAAAATTACCCTAGGGGTATTTTTGTCAGCTCCCTTTTGTCTTTGCGAGGAGCGCGTAGCGCGACGCGGCAATCCAGATAGTAAGCTGTCGCTAACTGCCTGGATTGCTTCGCTTCGCTCATGGCGGACAATAGTGGGTTAAGCACTGTGTTGGTGACAAAAGGGGCCTGGCCCCTTTTGTCACTCAGCCTCGTCATCCTGCGCGAAGTCGCAGGATCCAGTCATCTGGCTCTCACTTCTTGACCTTGATCTTCTTGCCGGTGGCGTTGTAGGCGCTTACGTTTGCTGTGCTGGTCTTGTAGGCGCGCACCGTGTAGGAGTAAGTCTTGCCTTTGACCGCTTTTTTGTCGGTGTAGAAGACCGTACTTCCTGACTTGATGGTTGCAATCGTGGACCAACCGCCAGTTGTCTTGCGTAAAACGATGTATCCGGTGGCTCCGGTCACTTTGCCCCACTTAAAGACGGGGCCTGACTTTGAGTTAGCCAAGCTTACCAGCTTTGGTGTTGCTACATAGACAACCTTTTTGCCGGTAGCGTTACACGCGCTTTTGTTTGCGGTAGTTGTCTTGTAAGCATAGGCCGTATAGGTATAGGTAGTACCAGACTTTGCAGTGGTATCTATCCAGGAGACCGTAGCGGCAGAGGTGATCGTCTTTACTAATGCAAAGGTACCGGTGCCGGTCTTGCGGTAGATGAGGTAGCCGGTGGCCCCTGATACTTTACCCCAAGTGAATTTAACGCCAGTAGTAACATTTACGGCAGAGGTCAGCTTGGGGGTTGCTACATAGGTAATGGTCTTGCCGGTAGTGTTATAGCTACCTGCAAGAGAGTTTGTTCCTCCGTAGGCTTGTACGCTATAAGAATAAGTAGTACCAGATACCGCAGTCGTGTCAGTATAAGAGACTGTAGCTGCGGCGGCAATTGTCTTGATATTGACCCAGGCGCCTGTTCCGGTCTTGCGCAGAACATAGTAGCCAGTGGCTCCTGCTGCCTTGTTCCACTTCAGCAGCGGGCCGGTAGCAGAGTTGGCCAGGCTGGCCAGAGCAGGCGTAGCCGGAACGATCGTAAAGTTGACCGTCACAACATTCATCAGGTCATTTACGGCACTCACGGTAACAGAACCCGTACCGACCGCCGTGTTGGTCCCATAAGAAACGGTATAGTCTTTTCCGGCTACCAGAGTCACGCCACCGCTGACCACCGTTACAGCAGGCTTAATGGCAGCCCCGGTAAAGACATATGAAGTTGCCGGTAGCTTGATCATTGAAGCGGTAATATCTGGAGCCCACAAAGCCCAGAACGTACGGTCGCCTATGCTGGTATCACTGAGGATGACAACAGCATCCCCCTGACAGGCCTCGTTATCATACCAACCCCTGAACAGATAGCCCTCCCTGACAGGAGTTGGCAATAACGTAGGCGTACCGCTCACGTAGGTCAGCGCAGAAAACGGTGGCAGAAGGCCTCCGTTAAGGTTGTAGTTGATGTCATACATATTGACAGAAGGATCCCCGCCCGTAGAGCCGCCGTCAACCCAAAGCGCATAAAGCGTCAGATCACCCGATACAACAGTGGTCTTCGTATTAATTACAGCCCCACCGGCACTAAGCGACCACCCAGCAAAAGCTTTGCCCGCCTCTGTCGGCACGGGCAATAGCTGAGTGTTAAGGGCATCACCCTTGGCATACGTCAGCGTGCCAATGGTCTGATCCCCATTCTTGAACGTGACCTGCGCCGTGGTCGGGCTGACCTTGACCTGCGC
>WQYT01000065.1 GCA_009781115.1 Coriobacteriia bacterium | reverse complement strand
TCCGCCATCAGCGCCTGCAGCTCGGCGTCGGAGTAGGCGTAGTCCGACTTGCGCCCCACCGCCAGTTTATAGAGCGGCGGCTGCGCGATATAGACGTAGCCCTGCTCGATCGCCTCGCGCATGAAGCGATAGAAGAAGGTCAGGATCAGGATGCGGATGTGCGCGCCGTCGACGTCGGCATCGGTCATGATGATGCACTTGTGGTACCGGGCTTTGGTGATGTCGTAGTCCTCGCCCACGCCCGTGCCCATGGCCGTGATCATCGCCTGGATCTCCTCGGAGGAGAGCGCGCGTGTCAGGCCGGCACGTTCGACATTCAGGATCTTGCCGCGCAGAGGCAAGATCGCCTGGAAGCTACGGTCGCGCGCCTGCTTGGCGCTGCCCCCGGCCGAGTCGCCCTCCACGAGGTAGATCTCAGAGAGCGCGGCGTCGGCGATCGAGCAGTCCGCGAGCTTGCCCGGCAGCGCCGAGCTTTCCAGCAGCCCCTTGCGGCGCGTGGCCTCACGCGCCTTGCGAGCGGCGGCGCGGGCCTTGCTCGCCTGGGCGGCCTTGTTCACGATCGCGCGCGCAGGGCGCGGGTTCTCCTCAAGAAACTCCGCCAGACCCTGCGTGACCACGTTCTGCACGAGCCCGCGCATGAAGGTGTTGCCGAGCTTGGTCTTGGTCTGCCCCTCGAACTGCGGGTCGGTCAGCTTGACGGAGAGCACGGCGCAGAGCCCCTCGCGGATGTCATCGCCGGACAGGTTGTCGTCCTTCTCTTTGAGGATGTTCTGGCGCCGCGCGTAGTCGTTGATCGTGCGGGTCAGGGCGTTCTTGAAGCCTTCGAGGTGCGTGCCGCCCTCGGTCGTATTGATGTTGTTGGCAAAAGCCAGCGTCGAGTCGCTGTAGCTCTGGTTCCACTGGAGCGCCGCCTCAACTGACGCGCCGTCGGCCTCGCCGCTGAGGTGGATAATCTTGGCGTTGACGTTTTCGCGGTTGCGGTTAAGGTACTTGACGAAGTCCTTGATGCCGTCTGCGTACTTGAACTCGACGACCCGGGGCTCCAGCTCGCGCTCGTCGCGCAGGGTAATCTTGAGGTTCTTGTTAAGAAACGCGGTCTCGCGCAGGTGCGTGACGAGTGTGTCGTAGTCAAAGTGCGTCGTCTCGAAGATCTCGGGATCGGGCCAGAACGTGACCTTCGTGCCGGTGGCCTTGCTCTTGCCGATGGCCGTGACCGGCCCGGTGGGCTTGCCGCGCTCGTAGCTCTGCTTCCAGATGCTCCCATCGCGCTTGGTCTCGACCTCGACACGCGTCGAGAGCGCGTTGACCACGCTGACGCCCACGCCGTGCAGGCCGCCCGAGACCTTGTAGCCCTCGCCGCCGAACTTGCCGCCGGCGTGAAGTATCGTCATGACGACCTCAAGGGTCGGCTTCTTCATCTTGGGATGTTTGTCGACCGGAATGCCGCGACCGTTGTCGGTCACGGCCACGCTGCCGTCAGGCGCGATCACCACGTCGATGACAGTGCAGTAGCCACCCAGCGCCTCGTCGACCGAGTTATCAACAACTTCGTAAACCAGGTGATGCAGGCCCATCGGCCCCGTGCTTCCTATATACATACCGGGGCGCTTGCGCACCGCCTCAAGTCCTTCGAGGACCTGAATGTCTTTGCCAGTATAATGCGACGTGTTTTTTGCCACAGAGCGCTCCTTCTCAAAGGGGTTGATATGCGAGTCTGATACCGTGAACCTACTATATCTGGTAGGAACTATTAATTATACCACAGTGGGGAGTGGTTTCTGGGCCCTGTGAGGTAACGTTACGGCTTCTGAGGGGAGTTTTGAGTCCCCGCACTCGTCAGAGCGCTGAAAATGCTCTTTTGCCGGGTCTGCGCGCACCCTGCGCCAGCAGGGCGCGCCTCAGTTAGCGGCGGTGGTGGCGGTCGAGGCGGTAGGTGATCTTCTTGACTACCTTGCCGCCGAGTTCGCGCTCAAGGCCCTCTCGGTACTCGTCAGCAAAAAGCGGCAGCTCCTGCGCGTAGAGGTTTGAATCCAGCCAGACAATAAGCCTGTCGCCCCGCAGATGCAGGTTCTTTGTGTGCGCAGCTATGCTCGGACCGGCCACGGTTTCCCAGGCATGACGCAGGCGCTCGATCTGGCCAAGCTTCTCCCCGGTGGGATCAATATGACCACGCAGCTGCTCCAGACTCAGGTCAAAGGCAAGCAGCTTGCCGCGCTGATGGCGAGGGACCGTACCCTCAGGATAGCTGGACTTATCAGATTTGCGCCGTTCCTGATACTCAAAATCGTCAGTCTTATAGGTGGGCGGCGTTGCCAGCGTGGCGGCCAGCTCTTCGTCAGCTGCAAAGTCTTCAGTGTCGTCATAGTCGGTCATCAGTCCACCTCACTTGAGGTAGGGCGCGCCAAGTCATCGCGCCCTACAAAGACTTTGCCTGACCGATCAGATTGATCAAGCTCAACACCGGCAGGGCGCGACGACCCCGACGCGCCACCACTGTCCAGGTCGCGCACGTCGATGCAGGTTGCGCGCGCCAGAAGCTCGGGGCGAAAGTAGTCGATGTTGGCCGTGGTGATGACCGTCTGGGTCACGGTACCCACGTAGTCAGTCAACGCGGCGCGGCGACTCTCATCAAGCTCGCTCATCACATCATCAAGCAAAAGCAGCGGGCGCGTACCGCAAAGCGCGGTGATGACGTCGATCTCGGCGATCTTTACGGCCAGCGCAATGGAGCGCTGTTGTCCCTGGGAGGCAAAGCTGCGCGCGCCCTGCCCGCCCAGCGTAAACACCATATCATCGTGATGCGGGCCGACCGTGGTGGTGTGACGCGCGCGCTCGACCTCTCTCTCATCGGTCAGCGCGCGGTGAAACGCCGCAGCAAGCGCCTCGGTGTCTGGCTGAGGGTCGGCGCCGCCGGCCCAGTCCGCCACATAGTTCACCTCAAGGGCGCACTGCGCGTCAATACCCCGGTAGGCGGCAATCAGCGCGGGGCGCAGCTGCTCAAAAAGCGCCAGGCGTCGCAGTGCAAACGCAACGCCAACTTCGACCAGGCGCTCAGTCCAGGCCTCAAATACCGGGCCGGCCCACTGCTCATCTTTAAGCAGACGGTTGCGCTGCTGAACAATTTTCTTATACTCCTGGCGCAAACGCAGGTAACCTCCCGCAATCTGGGAGCCTAAATTATCCAGCTCGTCACGACGCTGCGCGGCCGAGTCGCGCACCAGGCGCAGGTCAACGGGCGTAAACAGCACGCAGGGCAGCACGCCAGCAAGCGCAGCGCTGCTGCGGACCGGCTTATCATTTACCTGATAGCGTCGCCGCCCATCCTCAACACAGAGCCGCACGTTGCGCTCGCGCCCCTGATCGGTAGCAAACAGCGTTGCCTGGGCCTGCTCGCTTTCCCATAAGATAAGATCGCGCCACTTTGTAGTGCGAAAAGAATCGCCCTGCGTAAGAAGTTGCAGAGCTTCGACAATGTTGGTTTTTCCGCTGGCATTTGGCCCGGTCAATATTGTCAGATCGCGCCCAAATGACAGCGCTGCCTGCTTATAACTACGAAATTGAGCAAGCTCCAGGCTTTCGATCAAAAATGACATGACAAATAATCCCTGAAGCCTGAAAATTTATCCGCATTGCCGCTCAGTTGATGCGCATAGGCATCACAAG
The DNA here is from genome assembly GCA_009781115.1 of Coriobacteriia bacterium. GTDB lineage: Bacteria > Actinomycetota > Coriobacteriia > WRKU01 > WQUG01 > WQUG01. Next base: position 7,360 of record WQYT01000065.1, on the reverse strand, counting down.
ATATAAGAAGTCCTCTTCTGCCGCACGGATAATCCCGGGTTTCATTGAATCCTGGATCTCGATCGTAATAAATTCACTCTCAATAACCGAGAGACCATCTAACAGGAAGCTGTAGTTAATTGCAATTTCCTGGTCGCTTCCCTCTGCTTTTATCATGACGTGTTCAACGGCTGAGCCCAGGTCCAGTGACTGTGAGGCCAGCGTAAGATCCTGGTCTTCGACCGAAATAGAAAACTTGACCGCTGCATTAGTTACCGCAAGCAGTGACACGCGTTTGACTGCCTCAAATAATTCAGTCTGCGCGATAGTTGCCTGAACCGCCCACTCCTTTGGGAGTAGTTGTGAGAAGTTAGGGTAGTTCCCTTCAATTTTGCGCGTTACAAATTGCGTCTGCCCAAAGCTGAAGAGTATCTGATTTTGAGAGAGCGCTATCGTGACCGGGCCTTCGTCGATCATTTTGACGACTTCTTCAAAGGCCTGCCCGGGAACAAGCACCGTAAAGGGCTCTTCAAGGGCTGTCTCAAGTTTTTGCGTTATTAAAGCAAGACGATAGATATCAGTGGCAACCATTTTTACTTCGTCGCCCTCAGCCGCCAGGTAAATTCCTGTCAGTACCGCGCGCGTTTCATCTTTACTGACGGCGCGCCCCACTTTGCGGACCATCGTTTTAATCAGCTCAGAAGGCAGGGTAATCTGCTGGTTTTCAGAAACCTCAGGAAACCGTACAAAATCATCAGGATTTAACGTACGTATGGTGAAGTGAGATTGCTGTGCGTCAATGTTAAGCTGATCGTTTTCCAGAGTAAGGTTGACCGCACTTTCTGGTAAGGAGCGCACAATGTCAGAAAATATCTTTCCGGGTACGGCGATCGTACCTAGTTCAGTAATCAGTCCTTCAACCTGAGTTTTTATTGAAGTCTCAAGGTCAGACGCAAAGAAAGTAATGACTCCCTCTTTACAGGAAATCAGTATGCCCGAGAGAGCAGGTACCGATGAACGGGATGCAGTTGCGTGAATGACTCGTGCCAGCGCTGCGCTGAGTTCTGATTTTGCGATGCTGATCTGCATGGTAACCCCTTTACTTTTATAGTATTCCAATAATCATCATAATAAGCCCGGTGGAAATGTGGATAACAGGACTTTTCCCTGCGTAGGACCGGTGTGTCTCTGGGGAAAACAGTGTTAATAAAGCCCCTGTTTTATCCCCGCTTTCAACCGGTTGAAAAGAATTGCCCGTTATTGTGATACTTTTTCCTCCGATCTGGTTCTTTATTAACATATCATACACAGGTAATACCCAGGCATAAAATAAGGAAGATGGCTTAGTTCTTCATCTTCAGTGCGCTGGTAATGTGCTGCACCTGCTGAAGAACGCCGGTTTCACAGCTCATTTCCCGCTTGATCTTGTTAACGGCGTGCATGACGGTCGTATGATCCTTACCGCCAAAGGCGCGTCCGATCTGAGGGAAGGAAGAATCAGTCAGCTCCTGACAAAGATACATCGCGATATGTCGCGGGTACACAATTTCATGCTTGCGCTTGCTCCCAATAAGATCAACATGGTTAATTGAGAAATAACGACAGACCTCAGCCTGAACCTGAGCGATCGTGATAGGTTTAATGATCTTCTTCTTAAAAAGCTCTTTTGCTACCAGTTCAGCCAGCTCTTTGCTTACATATTCTTTGTGAGTAAGCTCCGCAAACGCAATGATGCGCGTCAGGGCTCCTTCCATCTCGCGAATATTACCCGTGGCCTGCTCGGCAATATAGCCGATTGCATCAGTGCTGAAGGGGAGTTTCTCTGATTCAAGGAACTTCGTGATGATCGCATAACGTGTCTCATACTGAGGAGGCTGGATGTCAACTTGAAGGCCACTCCCAAAACGGCTGGTATAGCGCTCGTCCATCTTCAGCTCAAGCGGGGAGCGGTCCGCGGCGATTACGATCTGCTTGCCGCGACCTTTAAGGAAGTCGATCGTGAAGTAAAGTTGCTCGATAGTTGCGACTTTTCCTTCAAGGAACTGGATGTCGTCAATTAAAAGGATGTCGGTCGTGCGATAGTGATTGCGAAACGCCTCCGTATCCAGCGTGCGTGCGACGCCGGTTGAGGCGTTAACATACTGATTGGTAAACTCTTCAGAGGTGGTGTAGATGACCTTTTTTTCCGGATAAATCTCTTTGACATACGACCCGATCGCCTGAAGCAGGTGAGTTTTTCCCAGACCGGAGGACCCCCAGATGAACAGGGGATTAAAGCCCGACTTGAGAGCCGGCGCTTCTGCCACTGCCAGCGCCGCATTGCGAGCAAAGGCATTTTGGTCGCCCACCACAAAGGAATCGAAGGTAAACTTTGGGTCGAAATTCGACTTATCCGAGGAATTTACGACGGGACGATCCTTCGGGATCAACTTATTAATATCAGTGAGGCCTTCTTTGGGAGGATGAAGAGCGGTTTCTGCCAGTGCCTCATCGGTGACGATCATGATTGTCACCGGGTGTTTGGCCAGTGAGCTTAAGACCTCGGTGATGATGTCTTTGCAGGTGGTCTCTGCAAGGTCGCGGCTGAAGTTATTCGAAATGCCTAAGCGCAGATGGGTAAGATCAGAAGAAGGCAGAGGAGTAAGGCTCAAGATAAGGCCCCAGCGCGAAGCAGGCGCGCGGGTTTCCAGAAGCTTGAGCGCATCGGCCCACAGGTCATCGACCGTGCCGTAGGCGGTAGATGACGCAAGGTCCTGGCGCGCGACGGGAGCTGCGGGAGCAGCGGACATATCCGGGATCAAAGGGGGGTCGATTACGGGGATAACCCCGGTCCTTGATTGATCTTGTTTTTGCGTATGTCCCATACTCTCCATGTCAGTCCTTCGTGTGCGTTGCGCGGTTGTGCGAATCACAAGTTTTTATTTCTGCCCCGGGGGATAAAAATCATTGATGTGGGTTCTTATCTTAACATCAGAATGATCCCGAAAACGCCCCGATTCTCATCTTCTCCACATGGCCTTCCTCTTGTGTGTTCTTTTTCAAGAGTTTTCCCCAGTTTTCGCTTTTGTTCTGCTGGGAAAAAAGAAAGAATTTTTTGCTCACAAGCCTCTGACCTGCGGTTTTTATAGAACGAACGCCTGTTCAGCCTCAGTAAGAAGCAGGAAAAAAGTTATCAACAGGGGTGGGAAAACGGTTGATAACTTCTGGTTTTTAACCTTCGAGCACAGTCCTTGCAGCATAACGCCAGTGTGTCCATCGAGCCCTGCTCTCCAGAGGAGCAAAGTGAGGTGATTATTAAATTTTCAAGCCAGATAAAAAAGGATGCAAAAGGTAGTTTGCAATGAAAAAAGTTTAACGTATTTTTGTCTGCCCGGTGGCGGCGGACGGACGGTTATCCACAGTCTGAATGAGGCAGGTCAGAGGGCGGAGCGTGGTTATCCACAGTTTCCACAAATCTATCCCCCGCCGGCTGAATTTTTTGATACAATAGATAGCCCTGTGTAAAAGAAGAGTTACGACTCGCTCTAGTGTTGGGAGGCATGATGAAAAGGACTTATCAACCTAATAATCGCCATCGTGCTAAGACGCACGGCTTTCGTGCGCGCATGTCGACCCGTGGGGGTCGCGCTGTTTTAGCTGCGCGTCGTCGTAAGGGCCGCCGCGTTCTGTGCGCCTGAAGAATATATGATGCGGTGGTCCTGTGACTTCACGTAAAGTCAGCACCATCGCATCATCTGAGGCGATTGGTCGTGTTCTCAAGCGCGGGCGTCGTTGTAACGGCGACCTGCTTTCTCTTTACTCTCTTTCTTATACTACGCAAGCGGAAGCAGAGGCCGCGCCTGCGGGGCGCGTCGCCTTTATTGCGGGCAAAAAGCTGGGCGGCGCCGTGTGGCGCAATCGCGCGAAGCGGGTTTTGCGCGCGGCGCTGGCGCAGACGGGCGGGACGCGGGCAGGCTACGACGTGCTTCTTGTCGCAAACGCGCATACGGCGGCCAGTTCATCAAACGATGTCGCTGATGATTTATCTTTGCTTTTGAGAAAAGCTCATATATAATGACTGATACGGAAACAAAACGAGGTGTGCGCGAGGCGCTCAGGCGTCTGCCTCGCCTGGTACCGATTTTCCTGATACGAGGGTATCAGCAGGTTATCTCTCCCCTCCTTCCCCGATCCTGCCGATTTGTACCAACCTGCTCTGCCTATGCGGTAGAAGCACTACAGCGCTATGGTGTGGTAAAGGGCGGATGGCTGGCAATCAAGCGTATTTTGCGTTGTCATCCGTGGCACCCCGGAGGCTATGACCCCGTACCGTAAGGGTGCGCGCTCCGGGGGCCCTGACATGCAGGTAGTACCTGCGTAAGGAGACATAATGTGGCAAGAGATTCTTACGGCCCTCTTCGCGATACTGAAGTTATTCTATAACTTCACGAAGGACTGGGGCCTGGCGATCATCCTGATGACGATCGTGTTCCGTATCCTGGTCTGGCCGCTGATGACCAAACAGGTGAAGAGTACGGTCGGCATGCAGAAGCTTCAGCCTCTGATGAAAGAGGTTCAGGAGAAGTACGCCGACGACAAGCAAAAGCAGAGCGAAGAGATGATGAAGCTCTATAAGGAGCAAAAGGTCAGTCCGCTTTCGGGGTGCCTGCCAATGATTTTACAGCTGCCGCTGCTGTTTGCGTTCTATAGCATGCTCAGCATCGCGCATTGGGACAAAACAAAACACCTTTTTGCTGGCGGCGGGCCGCTCTATCGTTTTCTGGGAGGGACCACTCACCATTTGGCGGACAAGGCCGCTCCGTTCCTTAACTTCATTCATCTTCCTGGCGTGAAAGCCGCTGGCTTCCTGCCCGATATCATGACAACGCCTGACATGGTCCTGAAGGCTCACGGGGGCTGGGGCCATATCTGGGGCGCGCTTCCTGCGCTGTGGCCCTACCTTCTGGTTGTGGTATTGTTTGCGCTGGGGAGCCTGATCCCGATGCTGATGATGCCGGGCGGTAACTCGCAAAACAAGAGCATGGGCGCCTTCATGTCGATCTTCATGCTGGTCATTGCTTTCCAGATTCCGGCGGGCGCGCTGCTGTATTATGTTGCGTCAACGATGTTTGCGGTTGGTCAGCAGGCGTTTGTGCAAAAGCGCATGGAGGCCGAGGAAGAAGAGGAGATAGCCGAGATCATTGCGGCCGAAGACGATGGCAAGAAAAAGGGGAAGAACAAAAACGGCAACAAAGCTTTAGCTGCCGGAGATGATTCGAGTTCCAAACCTGGTGCAAATTCCGCTCAGAACAAAGGGAAGAGCGGCGCAAATTCCGGCGCAAAATCGAATGCGAAAGCGAAGGCGAACACAAACGCAAATTCCGGGAAGGGCAAAAACACGAATAACCCCGGATCAAAATCTGGCGCAAAGAAATAAGGAGCTACGTGATGGAGAAAGAATATACTGCTACCGCAGAAACTGTTGAAGCGGCGCTTGATGAAGCGCTTGAGAATCTGGGTGTCCAACAGGACGCGGTGACCTATGAGGTCATAGAAGAGCCCTCGAAGTCGTTTTTTTCCGGGACGAAGCCGGCGGTTGTCAAGGTGACCGTGCGCGAAGACTATCTGCGTGAGCTCCGGTCTGAAAAAGAGCTCGATGATGAGCCGGTGGACTTCAGTGAGCCCGCGGGTGACTCTGCTCTTCGACGTGACTATGAGGATCTGAGCGAAGAAGAGATCGACGGCATCGCTGATGAAGCAATCCAGGTGTTACGAGAGATCATCGAGTTCTTTGATATCGACGAGGCCAACATTGATGAATACGAAGGGGATGGCGGAGAGATCATCTTTGATATTACCGCCGATAAGAACCTTGCGCTATTGATTGGCCGCCATGGTCGTACCATCGACGCCCTGCAGGTTCTTATGTCTTCGATCACCACAAAGCGCTGCGGGCTTCATTACCCGTTGGCTGTTGATGTCGAGGGCTACAAGCATCGGCGCAAGCAGAAGATTACCGAGATTGCCCAGCGCTCAGCGGATCGCTGCCTTCGTACGCACCGGTCTGTTTCCTTAAAGCCAATGACTCCGTATGAGCGTCGTGTGGTTCATATGACTGTCCGGAGTATATCTGGAGTGACGTCTGCCAGCGAAGGATCGGGCTCTTATCGCCACGTTGTGATCTGTCCTCTGTAGGAGCTGACTTTTGATAGCTCGCTAATGCTAACGCGCTGCCAGGACCTCGTGCTTCGAGGGTTTTTGGCAGCGCGTTTTTTGTGAGCCCGAGCCGGGAAGGCGAAGGGGCGATTTTGATTTGGGGCCCCAGGTCGGCCTACGGCTTCCCGAGTCGCCCGCTGGAATCGACGTTTCGTCGATTCCCGAGACGCGGGCTTTGTCGGGCGATCCTACGGCCTCCTCCCCAAATCAAAATCGCCCCTTCGCCTTCCCGGCTTCATACCTATCCTAAAAAATAACCCGGCGACTGTTCGGGCCATCGAGGCCCTCGCAGTCGTTTGTTCTTGCTTGCAGGGTGCGTCGGTACTGGGCGATGAGCTCAGGCTTATGCGTAGCGTGTGCTGACCCAGCGCGCCTTATTCGGGCTGCGATAAAAGTCAGAAAATTGAACGCCTGCGGCATTCAATTTTTGTATATATTCGCACCTCCGGTGCTCGTGACAAACGCCTTTGGCGCTTGTCACCTGTTCTGGCATTAGCCGTGACGGTGCTGAGCGGAGACTTTGCGTGGCGGGACTACTGGAAAACAGCCCACGGGACTGTTTTCGGCGGAGAAAACGCTAACCTCGCGCTTTGTTCGGGGTGGCAAGGTGATGCGGCGTCAGCGGGCCGGTGCGTCTCAGTTCCAGGCGCTACTGGCTTGCGGTTCGTGTGTCTGCTTCGTTTGGCTTGGCACGGGCTTTGCGGCGAACCAGATGTCGCTGCTATAATGTTTCACGTGAAACATCCTGAGGTTCATGGGGACAATGTTTCACGTGAAACAGTATGATCGACTTCCTTAAGACATATGATATTGAGGTTAACTCTGGGCAGGCAGCGCTGCTTGAGGCGCATTTGCGCTTTGTGCTTGAGAAGAATCGGGTAGTTAATCTGACGAGCATTACTGACTACGAGCGGGCGCTTGTGCTGCATGTGCTGGACTCGCTTCTGGTGCTTCCTGAGTTGGGTAACGCGCCGTCTGGGGCGCTGCTTGATATGGGTTCGGGGGCAGGCTATCCCGGGTTGCCGCTTGCCTTGATGACGCAGCGCAAAACTACGCTTCTTGATGCGCGCGAAAAGAAAATCAGGATCCTGCAGGAGTTTCTTTCTCAGTACCCTGAGCTTTCGTTTTGTGAGGCGCAAGCTGGACGTGCGGAAGAATTCGCGCAGGGGCGCCGTGGCGCGTATGC
>WQYT01000064.1 GCA_009781115.1 Coriobacteriia bacterium | reverse complement strand
ACCTGGGGCCCCAAATCAAAATCGCCCTACCGCTTTCTCCGCGGTGTTGCAGGATAGATGGTGACAAACGCTCCCTGGGGTGTTTGTCACGAGCGCCAGCGGCGCGAGCATTTCTAAAAACAGAACGCCGTAGGCGTTCTGTTTTCTGTAGTTTATTGCCACTCCGGGCAACGCGCGGGGCTAGCGCTCTGCTCCGCTGAAAACGAGCCACTGGCTCGTTTTCCGGGCGCTCCGCACTGGGTCCCCGCGCGCTACGCATGAGTTGGGGCTCGTTGCCAGTTACGCCCAGCTGGGGTCGTTGATGCGGCAGGCCAGCTCGGCGGCGCCGTAGCCGTTGTCGATGTTAACCACGCCGATGCCGCCAGCGCAGGAGTTCAGCATGGTAAGCAGCGGCGCCAGGCCTTGCAGGTGTGCGCCGTAGCCAACGCTGGTGGGCACCGCGATCACCGGCACGCTAACCAGCCCCGCAATCAAAGAGGGCAAAGCCCCCTCCATGCCCGCCACAGCGATAATGACGCGCGCCGCACGCAGTTCGTCAACGTGTTCAAGCGCACGATGCACCCCCGCGATGCCAATATCATACAGCCGCTGCACGCAAGCGCCATGCGCCTCGGCAGTGACTGCGGCCTCCTCTGCAACCGGGATGTCAGCGGTCCCGGCAGCCGCCACCACGATCAGGCCCGCGGGCTGGGCTGGCTCGGCAACTCCAGCCGGCGCCGCGATGATGCGCGCCTGCTCATGATAGCGGGCCTCCGGGAGCTGTGCGCGCACCGCCTCGAAGTCTTCCGGTGTCGCGCGGGTCACCAGTACCCGCCCGCTGTGCGCGTATATCTCAGTCGTCGCCGCAACGATCTGTGCGACGGTCTTGCCCTGCGCAAACACCACCTCAGGAAACCCGCAACGCTCCTGCCGCTCATGGTCGATCCTCAATTCCTGCATCTTACCCGATCTCCTCATCAATTGCTTCCAGCCTTTGGCGCACCTCGTCACTGATGTCGCGCAGAGCACTCAGGACCGTACGCATCAGCGGCGTCTGCCCGGCGCCCTTGCGCACGGCCGCCTTGATCGTGCGCCGCAGCTCGATGTCTGCGACCCGTTTGAACACCACGTTTTCATGGCGCTGCTCGGAAAACCCAAGCGGCGGCACCAGCGCAAGGCCCAGCCCTGCTTCTACGGCTGTCAGGATAACCTCAAAGTCCATCGTTTGGAAGCGATAGTTCGCGTCAAAGCCCGCGCGACCGGTCGCTGCCTGCACCACGGCGCCCATCGACGTGGACTCCAGCCCGGCAATCCAACTCTCATTTTCCAGCTCAGCCAGCGCAATGGGCCGCCTCTGGTCCGCCAGGGGGTGAGCTTTGGGCAGGGCAAGATAGACCCGCTCGCTCAAAAGCTCCGTGATGGCAAGGCCCTGCGACGGTATGCTGGGCACCAGCGTCCAGTCATAGTAGACCATGATGTCAAGCTCTTCGGTGCGCAGCATCGGCAGGGCAAACTCGGGCTCAAGGTCGCTCACGTGCAGCGCGATATTGGGCGCTGTCTCGCGCAGGCGCACCAGCATCGGCACGATGATGCGGCAGGCAGCCGTCGGAAAGGCCGAAAGCTCGATCGAGCCGCCAACCCCCTCAGACATCAGCGAGACCTGCGCCTCGGTCTTTTCCAGAGCGGAGAAGATTTCCTCTGAATCCTTGACCAGCCGCCAGGCCGCGTCGGTCAGGATGACATTGCGGCCCTCCCGCTTCAGCAGCTCAAGGCCGGTCTCGCGTTCAAGCGTGGAAAGCTGCTGGCTGACCGCAGAAGGCGACATAAAGAACGCCTCAGCCGTTGCCGCAATGGTCTTGTGGTTCGCAAATTCACGCAGCAGCCTCAGGCGGGCGACATTAAGCATCAGGAGTATCCTGCTTAGTATTTGGCCAGAGCATGCGCGCGGCGGTTCTCAGTTTTTCGCAGGCGCGGGGAGCACGGGGTCGTTGGGGTCTGACTCCCCGGGCGCGCGGCTCGTCAGGAATTTCTCGCGCACCATATAGTGATCGCCCGGATGATCATACTCGCAGGTTACCATCGTAAGTGTTTTGAAATCGAAGGTACTGAGCGGAAGCGTCGTGCCGGTGAGCAACTGCCCCTGAACAAACTGGTACTTAATGGTCTTGTCCGGCAGATACACAAACGCGATCTGGTGCGAGTCGCGAAAGCTTGCCTGGCGGAAGTAATCGAGCGAGCCGAACATCGACTTGTTGCGCATGTGGTGACCATAGACCGGCGAGTCATGACCTGAGAAGTCCGCCGGATAATCCTTATCGAGGAAGACGCAGCCCGAGAAACTGCTGCGCCTATAGAAGTCATGATGCAGATAGTAGTCGTTATCCTTTGCCTGGGCTATTGGATAGTCGATGCGACTGTTGGGGATATAGAGCCAGGCGACGATTTCCGGATTGATTTTTTTGAGCGCGGTAAAATCGATGACCCGCTTCTGTGCCGCCGCAATGGACTCTGCGGTTTGCCCCCCCTCGTCACCGGCTTTTCCCAGCCCGACGGTCTGGAGGATGGAGTCACCAGTACCCACATCGGCGATCCGTCGCAAAGTGTTATTGCTCATGGAAGCCTGAATATAGTCATAGGCATAATTGGCAAAATAATAACCCGCAAAGGCGATTGCCGCTAACGCGATCCCAAAAGCTACGCTCCAAAGGAATTTATTCATATTACCTATCCTCACCAAACTTTATTGTTTCCGGCCAGGGCCGCGGGTCCGCACACATGATATCTGCCGCATGCAAGTCCGGAGTAATGGCATCCGGGGCAAGCTTAAGGTAGCGCCCGGTTGCCTCAACGGCAACCGTGCCGTCGCTGAGCAGTATCTCTCCGGTCCCGGCAAACAAACGCGACCGGTTCTCCGTGATGCGCGCCCGCCCATAGACCTTGCAGTCAACTGGCACGGGCTGGCGATACTTGAGCGTAAGGTCGATTGTAACGCCCCAGATCGTATCATCCAGCATCCATATTGCGCGCCCGATCAGCTCATCAAGAATGGCGCTTGAGATACCTCCGTGTGCGCGCTCCGGATAGCTCTGATGCTCATCGGTCGCCGTGAAGATACCAATAAGGTCGCCCTCTTCTGTTTCGAGGAACTGCCCATGCAACCCGGCATGGTTATCCTCCCCGCAGATCAGACACATGCGGCTGAGATCCTGTGCTTTTTTCACGTGATACAGCATACCTTTTACTATTTTAACACCCCTGTCAAAGGTTACCTGGCAAGTCGCAATTACTTTGCCTGATCGTAAGACACGGAGGCGGATTAAAAGTCCTCAGCCTCGTCGGGCACGTCGATCACGTCTGCCGCGTCTGCCGCGTCAATCATCCCGGCCACATCTGCCGCATCAAGTGATTCAACCGCATCTGCCGCGTCAAGTGACTCGACCTGACGCAGTGCGCGATTGATCTTGTTCGTGCGTGTGCCTACCAGCTTATCAAGTTCATCATCGGCCTGATGCAGGCGTTGCCGGGTCTTATCCAGCACCACACTGAAGGTTGCGAACTCCTTCTTGACCCGGCCCAGTACCGCCCATACTTCCTGCGAGCTCTTCTGGATGGCCAGGGTCCGAAATCCCATCTGCAAGCTGTTAAGGAATGCCGCGATAGTCGAAGGCCCCGTGATGACGACCTGGTATTTGGCCTGCAACTCCTCAAGCAAACCGCGCGCGATGACCTCAGCATAGAGGCCCTCAAGCGGCAGGAACAGAATGCCAAAGTCGGTCGTGTGCGGCGGGTCAATGTACTTGTCATGGATCGACTTCGCGCTCTGCTTGATAAAGCTGTCCAGCTCCTTCTTTGCGGCCTCAACGATGGCTGCGTCCCCGCTGTCGTAGGCGTCAAGCACCGCAGAATAGCGATCCGTCGGAAACTTTGCGTCGATCGGCAGGTAGACGTCGCCTTCGCCTTCGCCCGGCATCTTGATGGCATACTCGACACGCTCCGCCGATCCGGGCTTAATGGCAAAGTCCTCCTCATACTGTTCCGGCGCCAGGATCTCTTTAAGGATCGCGCCCAGCTGGATCTCTCCCAGAATGCCGCGCGTCTTCACGTTGGAGAGCACCTTCTTCAGGTCGCCGACCCCGCTGGCAAGCGTCTGCATCTCCCCCAGGCCCTTGTTGACCTGCTCAAGCTGGCGCGAGACCAGCGCAAAGGACTGCCCCAGGCGCTCCTCCAGAGTCTTTTGCAGCTTCTCATCCACGGTCTCCCGCATGCGGTCGAGCTGCTTGGCGTTGTCCTGGGTCAGCGCCGTGATCTTTTGCTCGGTTGAAGTGCGCACGGCGTCAAGCTTGGTGTCAAGCGTCTGGCGGATGTTTTCGAGCTTCTGCTCGCTCTGCTGCGCCTGGGCAGAGAGTTGCACCGCGATGTCACGGCGCAGCTCCGTCGTCATCTGCTGCATGTCAGCCTCAAGCTTTACTGACGCGCCGCCCTGCGCGCGCTCCTTCTTCTGGCCAGAAACAATCAGCGCGACCAGCGCCAGACCGGTCAATACCGTAACCAGCAGCGTAATGACAGAAATGATAGTGCTCATGCGATCCTCTCCGTTAGTTTCGATCTGGTCTTTATACTACACCACCGGCCAGACATCACCTCATCACAGCACTCCGACCCCAGGCGCGCCGAGTCGTCGCGCCCTACACAGCCTCTGCCAGTCAGAACGGTCACCAGCTGATGCCTGCAGATTGATTCTGGCGCCAGCTGGTGACCGTTCTGCTCAGCGCCCGCCCGTAGGGCGCGACGACTCGGCGCGCCTTGTCCGGAGCAACAGAGCCTTGAGCATGATGATAAACTGGGGAGCATGGCTACAGACTCCACATCCCCCACACTGATCGCGCATCTCGACTGTTCCAGCGGCGTTTCCGGCGACAAGTTCCTGGGCGCGCTGCTTGAGGTCGGGGCACAGACCCGGCAATTCGGCATTGAGCACCTGCAGGCGCTTGCCGACGCGCTGACCCTCGATGTCACGGTGCAGACGCAGCAGCGCGACAGCCAGGGGGTCGCCGCGACCGGCGTCACGGTGCTGGACGCCACAGGGCAGGCCGTCGACGCTGTCGACGCACCAGATGCGGAGGCTACCCACTCCCCCGCTCGAAGCTGGATCGAGATCCGCGCTCTGATCGAGAGCGCTCCCACCCACGTCCTGCCCCAGCCCGCGCGCGAGACGGCACTGGCCGTGTTCTCCGCGCTCGCCTCCGCTGAATCGCAGGTTCATGGCGTCCCGCTCGACAAGCTCCACTTCCACGAAGTCGGCGCCGCTGACAGCATCATCGACATCTGTGGCGCCTGCCTGGGGCTACACCTCCTGGGAATCCAGACCCTCTACGCTACCCCACCGGCACTCGGATCCGGCATGATCGAGACCCAGCATGGCACGCTTCCCGTACCCGCGCCCGCAACCGCAGCGATTCTTGCGGCGGCGTCCATTCCCACCAGCATGAGCAACGCCTCAGGCGAGCTCACCACGCCAACCGGCGCGGCGCTCCTGACACGCGCAGCGGGCTTTGGGCCGGTCCCTGCCCTGCGCCCGCTGCACGTTGGCTACGGCGCCGGCACGCGTGACATCGGCCAGCCCAACATCTGCCGACTCATCGTGGGCGAACCCGCGCAAGACACACCGCTCCCCCTGACCGCCGAGACCACCATCCTGCTTGAAACCAATATCGACCACATCGCGCCCGAGGCCGTCAGCTATGCCGGCGAGGAGCTCCTGGCAGAAGGCGCGCTGGACGTCTGGGTGACGCCGATTGCCATGAAGAAGGGCCGCGCCGCGCTGAGCCTGTCGGTTCTGGCGCGCCCGGCGCAGGCAGAAGCCCTGGCGGCGCGCATCGTAGCGCTGACCGGCACGCTCGGCCTGCGCGTTTGCGAGCAACCACGCCTGGCAGCGGCGCGCGAGGAACTCTCCGTGGAAACGCCCTGGGGCCGCGTGCAGGTGAAGTTCGGCGGCGGGCGTTACCGCGCCGAACACGATGACATCGCGCGCATCGCACGCGAGCACGCCCTTGACTACCCCGACGTGCTGACCACGCTGACCCGCTGCATCAAACAGCAGCTGGAGTGCTGACATGTTCTAATCCGTTTCAGACTTACCCTTCCAAAGCAATCTGAACAGGAGACATCATGTCTGATTTGACTTCTCAAAATCTATCTGCACGCGACGATTACACTCACAGCGATTCTGCCCGTAACGATTCCGCTCACACCCATACCGACATCCCGCCCAACTGGAAGCGCCTGCTTATCGCGCTTTTGGGCGGACAGGCCGTCTCGACCATCACGAGCGGCGCTGCTGGCTGGGCGGTCATCTGGTACCTGACCGTCACCACCGGCGACCCTCTCATACTGAGCCTGGCGTCGGTCGCTTACTTCCTGCCACCGGCCTTGCTGGGACCGTTCATCGGCCCTTTGATCGACCGCTTTGACCGCAGGATGATCATGATCGTCTCCGACCTGTTCACCGCGCTGGTCATGGCGCTACTTGCCCTGGCGGTGTTTTTCAAGGTCTCCTCGGTACCGCTCATATTCGTCGCGCTTGTCCTGAGATCAGTCGGCGTGGCGTTTCACGATCCCGCCCTGCAGGCGGCTGCTCCCCTGCTGGTGCCTCCCAAACACCTGGGGCGCGTGGGCGCCATCACGCAGAGTATCATCGGAGTCTCCTACATCGGGGCTCCGGCGCTCGGCATCTTTGTTTACACGACCTTTGGCCTGCATACCGGGGTCGCCCTTGACGTTGTCGGCGCGACGGTCGCCTGCCTGATACTGGCATTCATCAAACTGCCGGAAGTCCCCGCGGCCCGCCGCAGCAGCCAGCACTTCTGGCTTGAGTTCAGGCGCGGCCTGCGCACTATCCGCCTTACGCGCGGCCTGTTACTTTTCATCATCATCATCGCAGCAGGAAACTTCTTCTACTTCCCGGTCGCCAGCCTGGCGCCTTTGATGACCGCCCAGCACTTTGGCGGCACCGGTTATCAGGCCGCGCTGGTCGAGGCGATCTTTGGTACAAGTTTCTTTGTCGCGAGCCTGTTGGTCGGCGTGTGGGGCGGCGGCAAAAAACTCGTGCGCGCCGTCTTCCTGGGAGTCATCGGCACTGGAGCATTCTTCGCCATCGGCGGCCTGCTGCCCCGGACCGGCTTCCGCCTGTTCCTGGTAGCGATCGCCGGCATGGGGATCGCAGAGTCGCTCTACGCCGGGCTGATTAACCCGATCATCCAGCATAACGTCGCGCCCCAGGAGCTCGGACGCGTCATGACCGTCTATACCAGCCTCGCCTCAATCACCGCCCCGGCGGGCCTGCTCGTCGCTGGCGTGCTTGCGGAGCGCACAGGAGTGCCGGCGATCCTGGTCATCAGCGGCGTGGCGCTGGTCATGCTGGGCGCAGGCGCGCTTGCTATCCCGCAGCTGCGTCCCTTAAACCACCAGATGGCTTCTTTGGACGAGGCAATCGAGGCGGCGCAGAGCATGCAGGCGCAGCCTCCCGGCGCCTGACATCAGAGCAGCACAGCCACAAGCAGCAGGAGAAACCCTGAGCAAACCCTCGCGCGGCTATAATAAAGAGAGCGTTTATCCTTCGGCAAAAGAAGCCCCGAGAACAAGGGAGGACCTCTTGGTGCAGCAAGCACGCGAAACAACCACCCAACGACGCGAGCGGCGCGCCAGCGCCTGGGGCCTGAGTTTTACCTGGCTGCTGGTGCTCCTCTCCATGCAGGTCGTCGCCGCCGTTGGTGCGATATGCTGGCTGATCGGCGCCGCGGTCGCGCGCGGCGGCCAGAGCGTCCTGCACAACCAGACCTACCTCACCCAGGTGCTCATGCGGCGTTACCTGGGCAGCGTGGGCTGGATTCTCATCATCAGCGACATCGCGACCGTGCTTGTCTTTCTGGCCATTGTCAAGGGCCGCCATGCGAGCTTTCGCGCGACGGTCGGCCTGCGGCGTTTCAAGCCGTTGCTTATCGTCGCGCTCCTGATGCTCGGGGGTGGCCTGAGCCTGATACTCAACAGCGGCGAGCAGATTCTTACCGCGCTACTCCCCGTAGCCAACAGCAGCAGCGTCCTCGACCTGACCTTCAACCAGCTGTTCACGTCGATCCCCGGAGTGCTGTCGATTGTCGTGCTCGCGCCCATCGCCGAAGAAATCGCGTTTCGCGGCATGGTGCTTGGTACGCTGCGCGAAAAACTTGCGCTCCCCGTGGCGTTTATCATGCAGGCAGTGATTTTTGGAGTGATTCACGGCAATCTTTCCCAGGGGGTAATGGCCATCGGGCTCGGCTGTCTGCTGGCGTGGGTCTATCTGAGGAGTGGCTCGATCATCTGCAGCATGCTGGTCCACTTCTCGTTCAACGGAACCACGGCCCTCATCGCGCTTGTCACCGGAAGCGCCGGCGCCGGCCCGCTGCTTCTGTGGGCGCTGCTTCTGGTCGTTGCCACCGGACTGTTTGTTGGCGGCCTACTCTGGCAGCTGCACCTGACCCGCAAGCCAAAGCCTGCGTTGGCGCAAGCGCCCACGCCCGGGATCGGAGTGGCGCTCACGCCCAGCATGGCTCCCTCTCCAGCGCCAGACGCCTCGCCCGTCCCCGCCCCCGCCCCTGCCGCTGCGCCTGTGCCTGCTGGCCCGGAGCAGCGGCCTCTACCCAACCCCGGGCAGCCAGTCTGGTACCCCACCCCACAAGAACCCCCACCACAGTGGCGCCAATAAGCAGGAAGCGCCGCGCCACTTACCAACGCTGGCAACAACCCGCCAAATATGCTAGTATCGTAAGTCCGTTTCATTCTTAGGTATGCGGGTGTGGCGGAACGGCAGACGCGCATGGTTCAGGTCCATGTGAGGGCAACCTTGTGGGAGTTCAAATCTCCCCACCCGCACCAGTTATATGGATTACTTTAAGCCAGATCTCTTCGGAATCAATCGAAGAAATCTAACGTAAATTATCTTAAAAACACTTGGATCGCATCCATATTGACGAATATAGTTCCTCGCATACCCTCGTGCATATTGCTCATTTGCAGCAGGA
Source organism: Coriobacteriia bacterium (assembly GCA_009781115.1). GTDB lineage: Bacteria > Actinomycetota > Coriobacteriia > WRKU01 > WQUG01 > WQUG01. The sequence continues at coordinate 2,194 of WQYT01000064.1, read as the reverse complement.
TTACCATAGGAAGTTTTGTCGATAACAAAAAGCGTATGTACTTTATCGGAATCTACCAGTGAAGACGGTTTACAGATCGCAAAACTTCTATCTGATCTACGATCAGTATCGCCCATCTCATGAGGGCTGGGCAAAGAACTAAATAACTCCGGGCGATTTCTTGGCACAGGTTTCTCGTGCGAAACTTGCCTAAAGAACCCAAAAAGGATTAGAAGGACAGTAGAGCCGAGAGCAATAAGAAATATTGCAATATTGACCAAAACGATCAAGTAAGAATAGCCTCCTTTCGAGATCACATCAACAAACGCAAGACAAAAAATGCAAAACAAAACCGAAACTCCCGCTGCGCAGATAGCAAAAGCCGTACGCTGTTTAAGCTGATCAATATATTTTGCTGCTGAACAAAATCTCTCTTCATAAGTATATTGAAAGCCGGTGGGATGACCTATGGGAGAAAGATTACTCCGTTGAAGATCATACATAGCCTGTAAGTTGCTTCCAATTTCTGGAATACTTTGGCGAGCTACAGCATCAATAAGCCGTCCGGAAAGAAATTCCTTTTCCGGAGACGTGATAAAAGAATAACTTTCCCAGCGATTAAGTGCCGCTTGTCCATCTCCAACTAAATAGCCACGAACCTCACGAATACGGAGAAATGTCAAGGTCGCCGCAATTGCCGCAGCTGCGCTTATGACCTGCGGCATAGTACTCAAAAGATAGTAGAGGGTATTAGAGCTCATTGTGACATCACTCCTTCAGCACCCGCTTTCATGCCCGCACGTATTTCTGAAGCCGACTGTTGGGCTTGTCGGGAATGGTCATTTTGATAACCTCAAGCTCAAGAGCTGGTTGGATGTATAATCTTGAGAAGTTCACTCGATCAGTTAGTCTAAGCTTAGACATGAGCTCCTTTGCGCTCAATTCGTCATCCCCAAGAGCATCTAGCAGTTTCTCGACTTGCTGGGTGACTTGCTGGGTGACTTGCTGGGTGACTTGCTGGGTGACTTGCTCTGCGCCCCTCAGATCGGCACGCAAACTGTAGCCCATATTCTTAAATACAACGCGAAACTCTGTTTGTGTTGACTCAAATTGTGGAGCAAAATTTTCCGTATAGCCATACAACTGAGCAGTTTCATTCCTTATCTTTCTGAGGCCACTACCTCGCCGCTCTATGAAATCAAGACGGTGAAAAATCTCAGCGATAATAGGATTACGGCGCGTAGATGCTACTTTCTCAATGTCGAGTTTTTGAATGAGCTTTCCGTTAGGCATTCCGCCCGGAGAGTAGATTTCAAGGCGATCATCAAACATATCGACATGGACTTCACTACCTATGACCGTGTAGTCTCGGTGCATTAAAGCGTTGGCAAGAGCTTCGAAAACTGCCCGGTCAGCATAATCAGGCATGTTGATCCGGTGATCGGACGCTTTCTTCCAGCGCACCCTTGAGTTTATCTTTATAAACTCATGACTACTCATCAGCTGCGAGATCAGGTCGCCTTCAAATTCTTTATCATCAATAGCGTCATCTATGCCACCAGCTTTATCCAGGCCATCCCAGTGGGTGCAAAATACCCTTGATTGCAGGAGCGGGCACTCATCAGAAAACATCAAGCCGGCATACGTCAGGAGTCCATCAGGTTTGCATATCCCAAAAGAGATATAATCGGTCTCTGTAAGAATCATCTGCTTGATTCGCTTGAAAGTCGCGTCGAAAACAGTGAACGTCAGATCGCTCACTTTGTATTCTGTGGGCATGGAATCAAAGGTAAGGTTCGCGCCGCGCCTTGCAAGCTCACTGAGTTGCTGAGACGACGCCGGAACGCTCTCATCCCCAATACGAACGTAAGCTATCATATTTCCATCGGCAACGTAGTAATGCGGCGGTGTTTCCCCAGGAAGAACGTGCAGAACCAAGACTGTTTTTCCAGCTTCAACATGGTGCGCTTTTAAGCTGAACTTCGGCAGAGGTGATATGCGACTCTTAATGAACTTGCTAATCTGATCGATCGCCGCTTTCGCGTCATCAAGTCCAACGACAACACCCTCGTCGTCCACACCAAAAAAGAGGCTGCCGCCCTGCCCGTTCGCGAAGGCGCTCACCGTCTTGAGCCAGCTCTTGGGCCTGTTGGTTTCAAGCATAGACTTGAAGTCGCATTCCGTTGCTTCTGCGACTAACAAATCTTTTAGTGTT
>WQYT01000063.1 GCA_009781115.1 Coriobacteriia bacterium | reverse complement strand
TCTGGCAGGCCAGGAGGGATTCGAACCCCCAACATCCGGTTTTGGAGACCGGCGCTCTACCAATTGGAGCTACTGGCCTGTCTGCAACGAACTAACGCGTTTCCTTGTGGTTCGTGTGGGTCTTGCACCACGGACAGTACTTTTTCATCTCGATACGATCGGGATTATTCTGCTTATTCTTCTTTGTCGTGTAATTGCGCCGCTTGCAGTCTTCGCAAGCAAGCGTCACCAAGGTTCTCATGTCGGGTCCTCTCTTTGGTCAGGTCGACCCGACAGCGCACTTAAGCGAACTGCCGGGTCCTCTGACCACAATCAATAAAGGTAAGTTTCGGGCGCAGGCATGCGACCTGCGCTACGCATACTACCCGGACCTACTTGATGATCTTCGTTACACGACCGGAGCCAACGGTACGGCCACCCTCACGGATAGCGAAACGCAGGCCCTCTTCCATCGCGATCGGGGCGATCAGCTCACCGCGCACGACAACATTGTCGCCCGGCATAACCATCTCGACACCCTCGGGCAGATGGGCAACGCCGGTCACATCAGTCGTACGGAAGTAGAACTGCGGACGATAACCATCGAAGAACGGCGTATGACGACCACCCTCGTCCTTGGTCAGAATGTAAACCTGGCCCTCGAACTCGGTATGCGGCGTCACGCTGCCCGGCTTGCAGATAACCTGGCCGCGCTCAACATCTTCGCGTTTCGTACCGCGCAGCAGCAAACCAACATTATCGCCAGCCTGAGCAAAGTCAAGCAGCTTACGGAACATCTCAACGCCGGTCACAACAGTCTTAGCGGTCGGGCGGATGCCGACGATCTCGACGTCGTCGTTGACCTTGATGGTGCCGCGCTCGACACGACCGGTGGCAACAGTGCCACGGCCAGTGATCGTGAAGACGTCCTCGACTGCCATCAGGAAAGGCTTGTCGGTATCGCGCTCAGGGATCGGAATGTAGGCGTCAACCTCAGCCAGCAGCTGATCAATCGCGTCGTTCCACTCATTGTCGCCCTCAGACTCAAGCGCCTTGAGCGCAGAGCCCTTGATGATCGGCAGAGTGTCGCCCGGGAACTCCTCATTAGTCAAGAGCTCGCGAACTTCCATCTCGACGAGCTCAATAAGCTCCTCGTCATCGACCATATCGGTCTTGTTCAAAAAGACGATGATGTAAGGCACGCCAACCTGACGGGCCAGCAGGATGTGCTCGCGCGTCTGAGCCATCGGGCCGTCGGTGGCGGCGATGACCAGGATGGCGCCGTCCATCTGAGCTGCGCCTGTAATCATGTTCTTAACGTAGTCAGCGTGACCGGGGCAGTCCACGTGAGCATAGTGGCGGGTCTCGGTCTCGTACTCGACATGCGCGATCGCGATCGTGATACCACGCTCGCGCTCTTCCGGCGCCTTGTCGATCATGTCAAACGGCGTAAAGTCAGCAAAACCCTTGCTCGCCTGACGCTTGGTGATAGCTGCCGTCAGCGTGGTCTTACCATGGTCGACGTGACCGATAGTACCCACGTTAACATGCGGCTTCGTACGCTCGTACTTTTGCTTTGCCATTGTGTGATCCTCCTCAGGATACGGTTGGTGAGCCGCATCAGCCCACCAGTTATTGCCAAAACTTACCTGTCTTATCTGTAAGCACTACGGCGCCAGCCGAGCTGGGAGGCCGCAAGAAGCGTGCTTATCGCCTGGTAGCGGTGACTGGATTTGAACCAGTGACAACTCGGGTATGAACCGAGTGCTCTGACCAACTGAGCTACACCGCCATGCTCTGCACAACGCAACGCGTGACGCACAGCGACACAATACTCTGTTCGTACAGGCGCAATATAGTCTAGTGGAGTTGAGCGGCCCCTGTCAACCACAAACCACGCCACCGAGCGTATCTACACAGAAGTTACCCGGGTGCTGGCGTGTTGGCTGGCGCCGCATTGCATTGCCGATCCGGACAAGGCGCGCCGGGGTCGTCGCGCCCTACGGGGCGGGGCGCCGGTTGGAACCGGCGCGGCTGGCGCCGCATTGAATCCACAGGCGGCAGCAGGTGAACGTTTTAACTGTCGTCCCCTCTGTAGGGCGCGACGACTCGGCGCGCCTTGTCCGGGCCCGGGTTTAACTCCCGGACCGGGGGAGGTCAGAGGTGGCGTGGTGGCGACCCAGGGTGAGCGTCAGCAGCAGGTTCTCGACCAACCAGAGCTTGAAGCAGGCGGCAAAGTTCGCGAACGTGGGGCGGCTGACCCAACCCTCCTCGATAGACTCAAACAGGATCGGCTGGGAGCCATCGAGTATCTCCTGCTCCATCTCGGCCAGACCCTGCTGGTAGGCGGCGGCAGGCAGGGTTCGCAGCCGGTCGATCTTGTGCATCGTCGCCTGCGAATCGATCAGGCGCTGGCGCACACTGCGCGCAGCTTCAGGAGAGGTCACCCCCACCTCCTCCTTGATGTCGTTGGTGATGTGGGCGGCTTCATAGACCAGATCGGCGAACTCATCGGTTGGAAGCAGACGACTCTCATAGTTCATGATGTGCTTCCATGAGGGCTCCAGCAGCAGCTGGCGATGCTCCTCGACCGTATGCGCTTTCAGGCGATAACCAAAAGCCTCCGGATCATCGAAAACGCGCGAACCCACGTCGAGGAAGGGCGCCATCGGGCTGATGAACGGAAATATCCGCTTGTCGTTGTCGTTAAGCTCGTAGAGGCGTCGCAGATACTGGGCACTTGCGCGCACGCTGGCTGCATCCTGCCCGGGGATGCCGGTCATGAAGTAGACGTCATAGCGATTGACGCCGAGCTCAAGCGCCAGCTTGATGTTATCCTCAAGCTGGGCCGTGGTGTACTGCCCTTTGCCAAAGTTTCGACGGATCTCGTCATCGTGGGACTCCGCGCTGACCTCGATCGACCAGTCACTCAGCTGCTCGGCCATCAGCGCAAGCTGATCGGGCGTTGGCGGCGCAAAGAACTCAAAGGCAACGGGCTTGTTCAGTTCAGCCGCACCCAACTGGCGGATCAGCTCCTCAAAGTAAGCAGGACCAGCCTGCAAAGGATCGTTCAGGATGAAGATAAGACCGGGAATAAACTTGCTTGAATGCGCCACGTCGCGCGCCACCAGCTCCGGGTCGCGAAACGCAACCTTGTTGCGCCCGTAGTACTTGCGATACGCAGCCGCAGAACCGCCGCAGGTCGCGCAGTTATGCGTGCAGCCGCGGCACACAAGGCCCGCGGAAGCCGGCTCGTGTATAAACTGCTCAAAGGGCGAAGCGCCCAGCATGTCACGGTAGCGGATGACCGCCTTCATGTTGTAGCTGAAGTCGAGTGACGGCGCGTTGAAGTCCGCCGGACTGTAGGTGATGTCGTTGGCTATAACGGCGCCGGTCGCGTCGCGCCAGCTGAGGTTGCCGACCGCGCGCAGGTCTGTGGGCGCAGCGTAGCCGGGGCCGGTATGCGGTGTCGTGATCGCCGTCAGCAGCTGGCGAAAGGGCTCCTCGGTCGAGTCGCCACGCAGCACGAAGTCGATCTCCGGGTAGTTGCTAAGCAGCTCCTCATGAAAGACCGACGAGCTGTGCCCGCCAAAGATGACCGGAATGTCCGGGTGATACTTCTTGCAGATACGCGCCAGCTCGATAGCGCCCTGACAGTGCGGCATCCAGTGCAAGTCGATGCCAAAGCTTTTGGGGTGCAGGCCCGCGATCAGGCGCTCGACATTGAAGTTGGCCGAACGCAGCATGAGGTTTGCGACGTTGATGATGCGCACGTAAAAGCCGTGGCGCTCAAGATACTCGCCAATCGAAGCAAAGCCGAGCGGGTAGATGTCGAAGATGGGGGTTGCGGGAACCAGGTCTGCCACCGGCCCGAAGAACGAGGGCCGCTTGCGAAAATCGTAGACTGACGGAGCGTGAAGGATGATGAGGTCGTTTTGCGTGGTACTCACCTTCCTATGAGTCATCGGCTATCACCGTAGTGTTAATGCTGGAGCCCACAACCGGACTTGAACCGGTGACCTCTTCCTTACCAAGGAAGTGCTCTGCCGACTGAGCTATGTGGGCCTGGACTTGTCTGTTTTCCGCCTAAGCGGCGCTTTCGTCGCTCACGGCCATAAGGCCGCTTCGCTCCTCAATCACTCGCTTACGCGAAAAACATCCGGCGTCCAGGGGCCTGTCGGAACCTGGGCGTCTTTGTGCTTCCATTCTTCGCCTCAGGGGTTTTTGCTTTCTGGAGCGAAAAACATCCGGCGTCCAGGGGGTTTGATCCTGGGCGTCGTTGCATCTTTTTGCCTCAGGGGTTTTCTGAGGCGAAAAGATGCTGTTCTGATGGTGGGAGCGCATGGATTCGAACCATGGTAGGCATAGCCAATGGGTTTACAGCCCATCCCCTTTAGCCACTCGGGCACACTCCCACGTAGCAAAACAGTGCATACAAGAGTGTACCTGTGCCACCGCTACGATGTCAAATAATCAGTTCAGAAAACCTCTCAGAAGATATCCTTCAGCCCCCGCTTGCAGGTAAAAGATCTCGGAGCACCCGCAGATCAACGATATATCTTGCTTCTATGCCCCACCTCAAGAGCAAGAACAACAAGATCGGTATCATTGATCTCACAAAGCACTCGATAGTCGCCTATACGATAACGCCACTTACCAGATAAACTGGCGGTTAATCCTTTGCCCTGAAAACGTGGATCCTTACATCCGTCGATGTTTTTGAGTAGCCACGAAACAATGATACGGCTGACGTCCGCATCCATTTTTGCCAGTTGCTTTTCGGCTTTAGCCGAAAACGTCAAGGCCCACATCAGAGATATTTTGCAGCTATCTCTACCGCCGAATAAGTGGTCGGGTTCTTATCGAACTCGGCCTTTGCCTGTTCCCAGGCTTTCAGGTCCAGCTCGTCTTCAATACGTTCCAGCGCGCTTGTGCGCATGAAGTCTGAAACTGAGGCCCCGAAGGTCTTTGCATAAGCCGCAATCAAAGATTTCTCTCTTGCATCAAGGCGGATCGTCATGGTAGTGCTGGACATCAGTCTGCTCCCTTGGTTACGTCATATTACGTCTTACATTGTAGCACAAATGGACTGTGTAAATTGCAGCTTAGACGGAAAGTAGACCCGCAGATGGAGCCAGCGATCGGACTCGAACCGATAACCTATTGATTACAAATTACGCGCTCAATGCAATATCGAGCATTACCGAGCACTATCGCCGCAGATAGGAGCTTTATTGAACATGCTTGAGCTCCACCGAACTTGCTCAAGATTCTTGACTTTTTCTTGACTTGGATTCGTTTATAGATTAGTTCTGAGCGGCGCGCCCGCGAGCAAACAATTCCTCAACACTCAAATCAGCAAAGAGGTCTTTCTGCCACTCAGTGTAATCGAAGTTCTCTTTTATCATCAGAGAGATGAAGCGCTCAGCATCAACCACACCGAACTTCTCAATCAGGTATTGCATACCACTCTTTCTCAGTACAGTCTCATTCATTGCTGGCCTCCTCTCCACAGTAAGATAAACTCCGTTGGATTCATAATACTAATTCTATCATCCTTATATGCAAGCAGACGGTCATCGGTTGTCAGAAAGTAACCACAGCCGCCAACTATCGCGCAAGCGAGATGAGCTGCGTCCTTCGTCTTCAGGCCACCTTTGACGATCTCCTGAGCGAGCCCCTCACCCTCGGCAGTAGATGGAACCATCTTGACTGCATACTGGAAGAAGTCGTCGATTGAGTGCTTGCGTTCAACGAATGGATTAGCCTCGTTCTCCATCTCCGACATAAAGGAAACGACGAGACTCAGCTCCTTCTCCGCAATCAAGCGCTGGACAAAGAGCTTCGCACGGGTTTCAAGCTCTATCCGAGGCTGGCTCTGATTATCGTATGGACGATTAATCACTAACTTTCAGCAGTTACCCCGATAGGACGTTAACTGATAGATAAATCCAATCCTAGTTTTGCTGCCAGATCACGAGTCTTTTTTGTTGTCTCTGCGACCTTCCACTCATCTGCGACCTGGACCGCATAGATCCTCGACAGGTGATCTAAGATACCGGCAAGCGACCAGATCTTTGAAAGTTTCTTTTCCTTAAGCAGCGCCAGTATCATGCAGGCAACCATCAGTGTTATATGCCCGATAAAAGACCAAGCCTCAAAGCCTGTGTCGTCGTGCATGTAACTGGCGTCTTGCTCGCAGACGTTGCGCATAGTGTCAAATAGCTCCTCGATCTGCCACCTTAGCTTGTAAGTCTCATAGATACTTTGAGATGAGGTAGCTGTAATTGAAGTACGAATTATGATGACACCGAACTGCGAGGTCTTTTCTGCGGTCTCAGTCGCGATGTCGTGCAAGGTGTCTTTGGCAGGGTCATATCTCTTCTTAGCTATCTTTGCGGCGTTAGCCTTTTCTGCGCGCCCTACAAAGTCAGCCATCTCACAGCTCCTGAGCTTCTCGTCGCGAAATACGACAATGCGATGCTTATCTTTGGTTATAGAGCACGCTGATATAGCTCTGCCGTGATAGGTAAACACCTCGTTAAAAACTACCTCGCTTAAGTCGACTTCGGTGGTATTGCGCTTAAGCGGGACCAGATAGTCAAGCCCAATGTCTCCAAGCAGGCTGAAGTTGTCTGCCGAGGCAAAACCGGTATCGGCGATAAAAGTCGCATCTTTTATTCCGGCGTCTTTTAATGTGAGCTTAAGGGCTGTGACATCAGGGATGTTACCGGCTACATTTCTATAAAAGACCGGGACGCCGCCGCTCTTTGATATTCCCATGACATAGACCTGGTTAATCTGGGGCAAAAACCCCTTTGTGTGCGAGTGCCCCCGCTCAGCTCTGAAGATGTTATCTGAGGCCGTCACCGTTCTTGTGCCATCTACCAGATAGTAAGGAGAGCGCCCTGAGGTATCGCGCATAAACGCTGCGGCGGCGCTGCGATTGTTGCCAATCATATCTAAAAGTGAGGTTATAGAAGACGGTGAGAGGGCAAGGCCTGGCATGTCGCAGGAAAGCCACGATGTCGCATAGTGGTCTGCGACTCTGCTAAAAGGGCACGGGGAAATGAGGCGTATCATGGCGGTGACATAGATGCGCTCGGCGATATCTTTAGGAAAGTGGGTCGCTAAGATATCTAAGACGTCGCCAGAAAGCGACTCAACAAGTTTGGCTGCCCCAAACTCTAAGGCAAATACCGGCGCGCTGGCATCGACCTTCTTTTTCTTTAACACGATACCGTCAGGAGTTACTTTCCCGATGTATTCACCGCTAACCTTTCTGGCTTTGCCACGCTCAGGGTCCCACTTGCTTTTAAGCTTGTAGAGGTAGTAGTTGCCTCTGATGCACTTAATCTCATAACCTCGCTTCTTCTGTTGTAAGACCCAGTCCGGAAAAGCCATCATATGCCTCCATATCGCCCTGTACAGGTATATATGTAGTATGACACACTTGTCGATATTTTGCAACAAAAAACGCCGGTTTTCCTCAGAATTCCGGCGTCAATTTACATGAAGGTTAACGAGCTATCGGGGTAATCGGTGAAAGTTAGTGCTTAAAACAACAGTTGTCCAAATATATTAACGGTGCGTTACTGCTCATTTCCTTTTTGCCCTTCATGCTGAAGATATACACCTACAGTATACAGGGCAGCTCTCGGCCTTAAGCAATCACGCTGAAAAAAGCTGATATCTTCGATGAAATCATGAAGCATAGTTTTAACGCGTAAATCAGCCATTTTTTTCAGAATTTTCTTACCGAATTCTTACCGTAGCGGCACTGTGAACGATAGTAAAATCAAATCCGCAGGTAAATGATGGAGCCAGCGATCGGACTCGAACCGATAACCTATTGATTACAAATCAATTGCGCTGCCAATTGCGCCACGCTGGCTTACGTGCCATAGCATTTTACCAGAAAACTCACGTTCGTAGCATACCAAAGTGAGCGGTCAGGACCAGGCAGCCTTCAGGGATGCGCTTGAAAAGGGCCTCGATCGTTGCCTTACTCTGTTGAGCGTCAACGCTGAAGGGGTGCGGCTCTGGCGTGCCGTTCTTCAGTTTGAAGGCGTCACCGGCAAACAGGTACTTCCCGTCGATCAGGTAGGCCATCTGGCCCGGGCTGTGACCGGGCGTCGCAATGCACTCGATCTCGCGCCCGCCGATCTGCAGCCGCTGTCCGTCTTCAAGCAGCACGAAGCTGTCACGGCTGAGGCCTTCCGGCAGGCGACGGCCCTTGGTTGTGATCAGGCGACCGGTTGCGTCTGGCTCCCCCAGCTCGCGCACCCCAATATAGAGTTGGGCCTGCGGGAATACGTCCAGCCCGCCGGTGTGATCCAGATCGCCATGCGTCAGGAGCAGGTCGGTGACTTTGTTGGGGCTGATCTTGAGCGCTGCGCAGCCCTCTTGCAGGTCACGGGAGCTGTTACCCGCGTCGATGGCGAGGAAGCCCGCTTTCAGTGGCAAGAGGAACGCGTTGTTGGCGACGCTCCTCAGCGCAAAGATATCTTCGGATTCGATCCGCCCGGTCTTCAGTGGCTGCATGCCTGCCAGGTGCAACGCCGCATCCATAATGCCCATCAGATTTTCCTTCCTCTTCTGCCCCAGTGTAGCACGAAGATACGCCCCAGGAAGCAAAATCCACCAGCCCCCCAGCACACCCCCGACGCCCCACCCATCCGGAGCGGTGCCACCTCGAAGCTGCATTGCGCTCGCCACTCTGGAACAGCCCGGCCAAGACAAAGCGAGCTGCTCCAGAGTAACGAGCGCCACAAGGACCCCGGTGACAAAAAGGGCCTGACCCTTTTGTCACCGTCACAAGGAGCCGAGCGGCAGCCTGCCTCCAGGGGGAAAAGAAGCAGGCCACCCGGTTGCGGGGAGCAGCTCGTTGTTAAGGTGAGATGCAAGCTGCTCCCCCAAGGAACCTGTGATAAGAAGCAATGAAGGGTTGCTTCTGGTCACCAAAGGTTAGGTGCGCAACGTCCTAAGGCAAAAAGCCCGTCGGGACAGGCCCAGTCAGGTTAGGAGTTCCCATACCGGTAACTGTGATACCTGTCGGCCATGTCGCAGGAGTTACTGGACGACTGCCAATGTCAGTATCAGGCTGTTGCGTTGTGTTGTAGTAAATGCACCCAGATACATAGGACGCACCAGTCAAGGTAGCTTTCTGGTAACTGGGAGCCGTCGGGACGGCAATATTGCCAATAATACCGCCAAATGATGAGGGGTAAGCACCAGAAATTCTGATAATCCGGCCATAATTGCAGACATTATTGAGATTGACAGTCTGGCCATCTGAGACTGCAGATAAATTACCAATAATGCCACCAACGTTCGCAGAACCGGAGATATCACCAGCATTATAACTATCGTTAATAGTAAGCATGCCACCATTGCTTCGCACATAGCTAACTAAGCCGCCCGCGCTGCTTGCACTCTGCGATAAAATTGTCCCTGTGTTATAACAGTGATCAATAGTGGCATTACCATTAGCGGTAGTGCACACCAAGCCTCCTGCAGCATTAATACTGTTAGTAAAACTTGTTGCATTGTAGCAACGAATCAACTTGCCACCATAACCAAGCACGCCAACAAACGCGCTCGTAATGCCAGCAGGAGTTACGCTACCTCCTGTACGTCCAAAGTTGCTCACTGTTCCATAATAGACACTACCAAGAATCCCAGAAGATGAGTTCAAGTTTTTGATTACATGACCTGCACCATCAAGAGTTCCATAAAGAGTTCCAAGTAAATAACCATCTACTGTATCTGCACCAGTAAAGTCCATATCTGCAGTTAACTCAAAGTATTTGGCATAACCATTATTATCACCTTTGCCGTTAACAAACTTCTTCAGCTGACGAACACTACTAATCTTATAGGGCATGCCCTTACTTCCATTTCCGCCTGCATAATCTGACGCCGGTTCAACATCACTCCATGAAGTGACACCTAAATCAGTCAGCTTAGTTATATAAGGTGGAACTTCTGCAGAATAAGCAGCGGGATCATTTACAATTACATTAAAAACAACAGTCATGGTATAGGGATCACTTGCAAGAACTTGGAAGGTGCTGCCATCGCCATCGGTCACCTGGATAGTGCTGCTGCTTTTATTTACACAAGAAACTTCAGCTTTTATCATTACAGTCCCCAGGGTATCTCCAGCTGCAAATAGACCACTAGGAGTAAGCGTACAGCCTAAGGCGTTGCCTTGAATAGTATAGGCATAACCAGCAATATTAAAAACATTAGTCGAGTCAGAGCTCAAAAGCGAAACACCCAATGAAGTATTCTTGCCTTTATTAACACGCCTATCATCAAGTGTCTGAGGAGCGAAACTCGTCGCTTGGTATGTAGCCCCCGTAATTGTCGTAGCGGGTTGGACCTGAACACTCGGCTGCTGAAAAGAACCATCAGCAGCAATTACATAAAAAGCATAGCTCATGCTAGGGGCAGTTTGACCAATAGACAACACTCCATTTTGATTAATAGAAATGGCACTCGAAACGTCAAGAGCAATATAACGCAAAGGCTTAGCGGCGGCCTCCTGAGAGGGGTCATCGAACTCGACTTGTGTCTGATAGGTGTCTCCTGGAGCCTGAGTGGGTATCGGCAACACCCTGAACTTAATCGGCTGTGGGGAGACCAACGGAGATGGCCATGTCGGAGTTTGCACCACATCATCGGGACCACCCGGAAGCGTACTTGCATCCGGAGTAATCATCACCAGTCCGTTCTCAGTGCAGATATAGGTAGTGTCGTCTACCTTAAGATAGTTCAGTCCGTCCCGTCCCGTAACCATAGGAGCTTCATCGTAGACATAGTCTTCCGGGTTCTTATCTGGAGTAAAGACATATTGTTTCGGAGCCTTTGACGTCCCGTCCTGGTTTACTGATTCAAAGACATTGGGGTTGTCAGTACCTTTAACAAACAATCCTCCTGCAAGAGCAATAACGCCATTCCTGTCACAGGCAAGTTCGTCTCCTGAGTACTCTTTATCTTTGCCGATAGAGCCGTCTCCGTCATAGATAAACTGACGGGGAACCAAAGAGTTACCATTATCATCAAGTTCTTCCCAGATGTTTCCTGAAATGTTTCTGACAAGCTTTCCGTCAGGCTGTGTGGTTACTACATCTGCTGCCAGGTCATGAGTAAGCTCTTGTGCGGCTTCAGAGATGTCTCCTTTATCTGCAAGCTTATAAGCTTCAGTCTTATTAGCTGCCTGAAGACGTACGTCAATGTTATAGGCATAGTTATCATCAGGCTTGTTTTCCGGATCAAGGGTAACGTTATCAAGAAGAAGGTTGGTTGCTTTTCCTGCAGGAAGAAGCTTAGACCAGTAACACCAGCCATTACCGTCTGCGGTATCGTCAAGTATCCAAAAGCCTGTGGCAGGATCATAGTTTTCAGGATGAGCTTGATACTCTGTCAGCAGAACAACAGGAGCAGATGCGAGAGTCTCTTCTGTGGTGTTTCCGTTTCCTCCTGTTACAGCGCCGGTGTATTCAACGTCACCAAGTTCACTTGTACCTGGCAGATACCACTTCTGCTCACCTGACATAAGCCAGATGTGATAGTTATCAGTTGCAGGGATAGTTCCGTCGCTTCCAATAGTTGTTCCTGCCCACTGACGTACTCTCCAAGTAGA
>WQYT01000062.1 GCA_009781115.1 Coriobacteriia bacterium | reverse complement strand
TAGTCTCTGCTGACTGTGCAGTCGGCCCTGTCTGCGTTGCTTCCTTTGAGGCGCTCGTTGCGCTGGTGCTACTTGCAGGACTTGCGTTATTTGCTACTGCAGCGCCAACGGATATAAGTTGCAAGGCTATGAGTAAACAGAGCGCAGTGGTTACGACTTTTAGGCTTCGTCGCATTCTTTCCCATCCCTCCTACACGAAAACTACATAAATATCCACGTTCATAATAGCTCCATAGCAGTTAGGGAGTCAATAACCCAGAGTGAAAAAATTTTACAAATTTTCAGGCCGGTTTATTCAGGTTTACTTTTTATAGAGCCAACTTGCAGAGGGAACACAGGGGGTCAGGTGCGCTGGAATGAGCAGCCCGCATTAATAAGGGGGGTGAAGCGGGCTGCTCAACAAGAGTATGTGTCAGAGACAAAGGGGAGAGTGTCTCTAATCACTGGGGTTGGGATGCCGCTGACGGCGGCGTCGGCGGGTGGCGGCAAGCATTGCTGCGCCAGCAGCGGCCAGGGCGGCCGGAGCGGTCAGCAGGGCGCTGTCGCCAGTCGAAGGCAGGCCTAAGCCGGTACCCGCCGGGGTCTTGGCCTTGGGCTGCTTGTGCTTGACAAGCGGCGTCTTTGTGGGGATGTAGATCACCCAGTCGCCGGTGCTGTCCAGGCCCCATGCGGTACCTTCAGGCGTATAGTCAGAAGGTGGCGTCTCGCCTGGCTTGGGCTTGCGAATGTGCTCAGGCTGGTCCAGCACAAAGATAAATAGTTGCTGATAATTACTTTTAAGCCCGGGAGTATCGGTAACTTGCAGCGTTATCAGGTAGCCTGTCCCGCCCGGATAGTTCACGACCGTCCAGGTAATGTTGGCATAGCCTTTCTCCTTAAGCCAGGAGAGCGGGATGTCTTCTTCAGCGTCAGTGATAGTCACGTCTGCGATGCGATAGATATCATCGAGAGTAAGTTTAACCGGCTTGCGCACATAGATCACGTCGTTTTTAACGCTGATGACCGGCGGCGTATCAGGATAGTAGATATCAAAGGTCGTAACGTCGTCGCCAGAAACGGTCCAGTTGCTACCAACCGGGACACCATTACCAAAGCCGTAAGGCTTATGAGCGTTCAGCAGCCCGGCTGGGTTTACTTTGTCACCCGGCTTCCAGGTACCGGGAACAGAGTCGGTCACGATCACTTCGCCATCCGCGGTCCAGAGGTGATAGCGTACCTGTACGGTATAGACGGATTCTTTTTGTTCCTCGACTGCGATGTAGTAGAGTTTCAACACCAGGGATCCGTCTCCAGCAATAGTGCCAGAAGCTACTTCAGTGTTGCCGTCTTTGTTATATCCGGGGCTGTAGTTATATCCCGTATAGTTTTTGACATCGGCATGTGCCGTATCTCCCGTAGTGCCCTGCCCTGGAACCGTCTCATGAAGCGTAACGTTACCATCTGCATCTACCCAGTAGTATTCCGTCTTATAAGGCGTATCAGTATCAGGGTCATACTGAGCGGTGATAGTTGTGTTTTCGATGATGTTCTTGCCATCTTTGTCCCATCCCCTGAAGTGATATCCCGGACGAGTGGGGTCAGCCGGAGGTGTGGCGTCGTCTCCGTAGCCTACGGTCTCAGTAGTGATAACGCTACCATCGAAGTCAACGTAGGTCACCGTCAGCTTATCTTGAGTGTAGTACAGGATAAGTACCAGAGAGCCGTCTCCGGCAATCAGGCCCTCAGCAATGGTTCCGGGATAGTTGGGATCATGACTGTATCCGGCAAAGGTCTTAGGTGTTGCCGTTGCTGTCGTGTCTGTTGTTCCTGTCAGCTCTTCATCGGGACAGGCAGGGGTGGCAACTCCAAAGGCATCAACAAGATAGTGCTTGACGATATAAGGCGTATCAGTATTCGGATCGTACTGGGCTGTGATGGTAGTATCTTCGGTGATGTTCTTGCCATCTTTGTCCCAGCTACGGAAGTGATATCCCGGACGGGTTGGATCTGTTGGCGGTGTTGCATCTTCACCATAGCCTACGGTCTCAGTAGTAATTACAGAGTCGTTCCAGTCTACGTAGGTGACCTTTAAGGCATCCTGGACATAGTAGAGTTTCAGTACTAAGCTTCCGTCTCCGGCAATGAGACCTGAAGCAACTTCAGTGTTGCCGTCCTTGTCATAGCCAGCCGCATAGCTGTAGCCACTGTAGCTCTTAGGAGTTGCTGTTGCGATGGTATCAGTAGTACCGGTCAGATGCTCAGTGTCTGCGCCTTGAAGTGTTGCGTTACCGTTTCTGTCTACCAAGTAATGTTCTATCGTGTACGGGGTATCAGTATCCGGATCATACTGAGCCGTAATCGTCGTATCTTCAGTGATGTTCTTGCCATCCTTGAAATGAGACAGGGGGACGGTTCTTCTGTCTCATTGAACACAGGGGGTCAACACAGGGGGTCGGGGTATCAACTCGGGCAACATCTGGATTCTGCGACTGCGCGCAGAATGACAAGTCAAATGAGACAAGAGAACCGTCCCCCTGTCTCACTTCCTGTCTTCCTCAGCTTTGGCCCATGAGGGCGGTCATGATGAGCAGGACCAGGATGGGGGCGGCTACTACGAGCTCGATTATCACGGTCACGATCTGGCGGCGCTTCCAGGGGTGGCGGTCCCAGAATACCAGCGCCAGGGGGATCGCCAGCAACAGAAAGATTATGATGATGAAAGGAAAGTTCCTCGTAAAAAGCGAGAGCCACATCACCAGTATCCAGGCGCCGGTGATGATGAGCGCCTTGTCGCGTGAGAATTTCATTACTTAGTGCCTCCAGTTAAAATCGGTCGCGGCGATCAGGGCCGCATTAAACGCCGGGTCATCCGGCAGGGCTATCGCGATAAGCTTCACGGCGCGGCTGAGCTCCGGGCTGGCGCCGCCAAGCACCGCAAGCGCGCCTGCCAGCGAGGCGTTGCCCCGTGAATGAGTCCGGTCCTGCCATACCGCGGGAATGAGGCCGAGGGTTGCCAGATCGGCCGGGACAAGGGCCGAGCCAAACGCGCCCGCGATGTCGATGCTCACGATGTCTGCGGCGCGCAGGCCCGCTACGTCAAGGGTCTGGGCCAGCGCAGTACTTGTTGCCGCTTTCGCCAGTTGCAGATCGCGGATAAAACGCTGGGAGAGCGCTTGTCCTGAGCGGGGGCCACTGACCTGGGCCACGCCGCCTTGATCGCGCCTGACCTGCGTGTTGCGTTCGTCAAGCTTGCCGTCTCTGCCGATAACGCCCTGGCGCAGGAGCTGCGCCACATCGGCCAGAACCTCGGAGCCCAGAAGCTTCGAGCCGCCGCCCTCAAAGGCCGGACCCGCTGGCGCCGAGCACACAAAAAGATGGGGGCCACGGGCCAGGACGACCTCGGCATTGGTACCCAGATCGATCAGCAGGCGCGGACCGCTGGCGTCTTCCGCCACCAAATCAGTTGCAATCAGGTCGGCCCGCACATCGCCGCCCACAAAAGCGTCCAGAGGCTCCAGCACCGTGATGCGCTGCGGGCCCAGGAGCCGGGCCAGAGGGCCCGCGTCGCAGCGCAGGGTACGCACCGGCGCAAACGGCGCGGTTGCAAGCGAGGCGACGTCTGCGCCGACCAGAAGCGCCGCCATCGCGGAGTTGCCGGCAATCACTGCCCGCGACAGCGCTGGCGTGATCTCTGCAAGCTCAAGTCCGCTGCGACCGGCAGCACAGGCCAAAAGCTCGATCACCTGGTTCTGCGCCAGATCGCGGAGCCGACTACCTGCGCCACCGGTCGCCGCGCTCAGCCGCGACAGGATGTCGCGCCCAAACTCTGACGCCTGGGCGTTGCGGGCACTGGCAGACGCGAGCACCCGGGGTGCGGCGCCAGGCGCCAGCTGTGCCAGCGCCAGCGAGACCGAGGTGGTCCCCAGATCAACCGCTATGCCATAGGCTACTGGATTGCCGCGTCGCGCTACGCGCTCCTCGCAATGACAAGTGGGGGTGTCAGGCCATCTGGACATTCAGGGATTTACCACCCAGGACATGGAAATGCAGGTGAAATACGGTCTGGCCCGCGTCGGCCCCATTGTTTTGCACGACGCGATAGCCTGACTGATCGATGCCCTTGATGCGCGCGATTTCATGGGCAACGCGCAGGATGTGGCCCAGCAGCGCAGGGTCCGGATCGTCGTTAAGGCTGGCGCAGTGCTCCTTGGGGATGATCAGCGTGTGCACGGGCGCCTGAGGACTGATGTCATCAAAGGCCACTACCTGCTCATCTTCGTAAATGAAGGGGCCACCGATTTCTCCAGCAGCAATTTTGCAAAACAGGCAATCTGACATGGTAGGTATCCTTTCTTAGTCCTGGATCCTGCGACTACGCGCAGGATGACGGGGGGCTGGAGGCTGCAGGATGACGGGGGGCTGGAGGCTGCAAGGCTACGCCCGTGATGACGCGGGGGGCTAGCTACTGGGTTGCCGCGTCGCTGCGCTGCGCTCCGCTCCTCGCAATGACGGGGGCTGGATCGCCGCTCCTCGCGCGGACGGTTACTGGTCGGTGACGGCGCGTGACTCCTCGCTGACTTGCAGCTCTTTGAGGCGCTCGGCGCTGACCTCGCCCATCAGCACTTCGACCTGCTGCTTGGCGCCCTCAAGCTTCTTGTTAAGCGCAGCTATGAGCGCGACCCCGCGCTCATAGGCTGCCAGAGAATCCTCCAGCTCAAGCGAGCCACTCTCCAGACCACCCACAATAGCTTGCAATTCTTCAAGGGACTGCTCAAAGGTCTGAGCCTCCGGCTCGATTTCAGTCTTATGCTCTGTCACGTCATGCTCCGTTCTCGTAGTTCGGTCACCGTCGTCAAAAGTTCACCGTCGGCCAGGCGCAAAGCGAGCTCGTCACCAACATCTACCTGCGTCACGCTCTTAACAAGCGCCCCCTGGCGAGTGGTGGTGGCATACGCATAACCCCGCGCCAGCACCTTTAAAGGCGACAACGCGTCAAGGCGGGCGACCAGCAGCCGCAGTCGCGCGTCGGAGTCCTCCAGCAGGCGCTTGCCGGCGCGCTGGAGCGCATCACGGTGCTGCGCCAGGGCCTCGTCCGCGCGCTCAAGGCGCAGCGGTATCGCGCGCTCAAGGCGCTCGCGCAGCAAATCCACGCTCTGCATCTGCACCGCAAACAGACTCTGAGGATCACGCAGGCAGGGGTGCTGCCGCAGATGACGCAGGCGCTCGGCGTCACGCGCGACCCGATTGTTCAAGCCGGCTGCCAGGCGGCGCGCATCACGCGCCAGTTGAGCCTGCAGCTCAGAGGCCACAGGCGAGGCAGCCTCAGCTGCTGCCGTCGGTGTCGAGGCGCGCACATCGGCCACCAAATCAGCGATCGAGGTGTCCGGCTCATGCCCGATGCCGGTTACCACGGGCGTGCGCGCAGCAGCAATCGCGCGCGCCACCGCCTCCTCAGAAAACGGCAGCAGGTTTTCGTAGGAGCCACCGCCGCGCACCAGCAGGATCACCTCGGCGCCAGCGCTATCGGCTGCCTGCAGTCCGGCCACGATCGAGTCGACTGCGCCCGTACCTTCAACCTGGACGCCGCAGAGCAGCACGCGCGCCACAGGCCAGCGCCGCGCCAGCGTGCGCAGCACGTCCTGGACCGCAGCGCCCTGCGGCGACGTCACGAGCGCGATACGCCCGGGCCAGGCGGGCAGGGCCTGCTTACGCGCGCGATCCATGAGGCCTTCTGCCTGCAGCGCCTTCGCGCGGCGGGCCACTTCCATACGCAGGCGGCCCTCGCCCACCGGTTCAATGTGGTCAACATAGAACTGCAGGTCGCCGCGCACCGGATAGACCGAAAACGCGCCCTCAAGCTCGACCTGCTCGCCTAGCTGCAAGCTGGTATCGCTGGCGTCGTAGCGATTGCGCCACATCAGACAGGGCAGCTTGCTCTTGCCGTCAGACAGGGCAAAATAGACCGCCTTATACCCGGCCTTGTCACTCAGCTCAGAAACCTCGCCCACCACGCGGAGCCGCAGCGTCTCAAGCGCGGCTTTTGCCAGGCTCAGGGCGTCACTGACGGTGAGAGGGGCGTCGGCGTCGTGCGTTGGAGCACCGTGGGCGGGATCGGGCGCGGCAAAGAAGTCATCACCGGACAGCTCGCCATCAAGCTCATTGAAGAAACCCGGAGAAGCCATACGTACCGGCGCCTGTCTGTGTCAGTCAGCGTGCCGCGCGCCTAGCGACGGCTGCTGCCCATAAAGATATAGAAGGCCAGATACAGCAGGGATACGAGCGCTGCCGCCACATAGGTCATCGCCGCTGCCGTCAGTACCGTGCGCCCGCCAGACAGCTCATCCGGGCCAAGAATTCCCAGGCTGCGAAGCTGCGCCATACCGCGGCGCGACGCGTCGATCTCGACCGGCAGGGTCACCAGTTGAAAAACCACCGCCGCTGAATACAAAATAATGCCCGCCCACAGCGCGTAAAAGCCCAGTGTTCCCGTTGCGGTCCCCAAGAAGAAAAAGGCGCTCAGGATCAGTATCATCGAAAAGCGCGAGCTGAAGTTCACCGCAGGCACCATCGCTGTGCGCAGACGCCCAAACACGTAGCCATGCGCGTCCTGAATGGCATGGCCAACCTCATGCGCGGCGACCGCGGCTGCGGCCACACTGCTGCCGCCATAGATACCCTCAGACAGCGACACGATACCGCTGCGGGGATCGTAGTGATCAGTCAGCGAGCCCGACACCTGCTGAATACCCACCGAACCACGCCGGGTGCGCCCATCAGGCGTGGCAATGCTGTTGGACTGCAGAATGCGCAGCGCAACCTGCGCGCCGGTCATACCGCTCGCCAGCGGTACGCGCGAATACTTCTTATGGGCACGGCGGATCCCCAGCTGCGCCAGCCCGCCGATCGCCATCGCGGCGACCATCACTAAAAGCCAACTTGAATTTAAGAGAAACATCCGTTCTCCTTACTTACTCAGAGTCCTTTGCTACGTTGTTAATTTTCAGTCTATCACCCTCCAGTGACAAGACAAGATTTCCCCGCAGAAGCTGCAGAAGTTCTGCACCAATGAGCTCGCGACGCCAGCCCGCCAGAAGCGGCGAGTCCGCCTCAGGGTTCAGCGCCAGGGCTTCCAGCTGACGGCGACTGGCCAGAAGCGTAGAGGACACATCGGCCTCTCGCGCGCGACAGCGCACCAGCGCCGCCATCAGATCAACCGCCGCGCTCACGTCGCGCGCACGGCGCTTGCCCTCCTTTAACTCCGGCCACTCTTCTTGCGGAAGGTCTTGCCCCGCGCGCACCGCCGCCAGCAACAAATCCTGACGGTCGCGCCCATGCAGGTCAACGCCCCGGATCTGCACGAGCTCCTCGCCCGTCTGCGGCATACGCCGGGCAACCTCGATCAGACTCTCATCACTTAACACCCACCTGCGTGGCAGATTGCGCCGGCGCGCCTCAGCTTCACGCCAGGCGGCAAGCTCCCGAACAACAGCCAGGCGCTTGCCTTTCAGCTGAGACACTCGCCGGACTTTCAGGTAGGCGTTACGCGGATCCGGGTCAAGCACCGCCAGATCGGTCTTTGCCGCAAAGGGTTCCCGGAGCCAGTCCAGGCGCCCGGTGCGCGTAAGTTTATCGCGCAGGAGCGGATAAAGTTGCAACAGCCAGATCACGTCATCAGCCGCATAGCTGAGCTGAGCCGCTGTTAACGGACGACGATCCCAGTCCGTAAAGCTATCAGACTTGGAGAGTTCAACCCCCAGCTCGCCGGAGACCAGCGCCCCATAGCCAATCTGCGAACTATAGCCGAGGAGTTCAGCCGCATCCTGCGTATCAAAATACGAGCTGACCACCGCGCCACAGGCCTGATACAAAATCTCCAGGTCCTGACCACCCGCATGAAAGACCTTGGTGACCTGCGCGTCCCTGAGCAGATCGGCCAGCGGATGATAATCCTGTATCCGCAGGGTATCAACAAGCAACACCTCGTGTTCGCTTGCGATCTGGAGCAGGCACAGCTTTGCGTAGTAGGTCTTCTCGCGCATGAATTCTGTATCCAGCGCGATGGCCTGAGCGTCGTGCAGCGGCTCCAGCGCCGCCGCAAAGTCGGCGTCGGTATCCAGATAGCGCAGCGCGTGGCGGGCGTCTGCCGGGCGCCTGATCGCCGGGTCGCTGTCCCCGCCTGTGGCCGGCGTCGGCGTTTTCTTGCCCGTCGCATCCATCAGGCAGGCTCCAGCGCGCTGGCAAGCGCGGCAAAGTCGCGGTCATCTATCCCAGAGATGAAGCGCGACGCCTTAAGCTCCGGCGCGCGCGCCACGACCTGCGCCGGCGTCAGACCGCGCAGCGCCTCCTCCAGGTCCACAACCGGCTCATGCTCAAAATAGTCACCGTACAGACGCGCCGCGTTGATAGTACCTGCCTGATCAAGCGCAACGCACAACAGGACTGTCCCCGCGGTGGTCAGCGCCTCGGCGCGCAGATCGTAGTGGGGCGACTGTCCCCAGTTCCAGGCGGCGCTGCGATAGCGCGTCTGTGCCAGCGCGTCAGCAGCGCTGCGTTCGTCGGCGCCAAGCGGGCGTGCCTCAACTTCGGCGCCGGCGGTAAAGCACGCAGCCAGCGTGTCGCGAAACTCCCCGAAGCTGCACGAGAGATACTCGCGCAGGTTTATGACACGCGCGCCGTGCGAGGCCACGCCCGGCGTCGCTGGCAAAAGATCGAGCTGGCGCCGCTTGGGCTTCAGGGCACGACCCAGCACGCTGAGGTCGGTGTCAAAGAGCAGCGCGCCGTGCTGCATCAGCGTAGTCCCGTGACGATACTGGGCAAGGCCGCTGAACTTGCGACCGTCAAGCATCAGGTCGTTTCGCCCGGAGAGCTCAGCGCGCAGCCCCAGGCGCTCCAGCGCCTCAAGCACCGGGCGCGCGAACTGACGAAAGTCCGGCTGGCGCCCGGTCGTCTGGCGCGTGATAAAGGTGTAACATAAGTTACCGTGATCATGATAGACCGCTCCCCCGCCTGACAGGCGGCGGACGACCGCGATCCCGTGGTCTGCGCAGTAGGCGCGATCGACCTGCAGCTCGGTATTCTGATGGCGGCCCACGACCACCACCGGGTCGTTTTGCCAGAGCATGATCACGTCGCGGCCATCATCGGTGTTTACCAGCAGCTCTTCGGTCGCAAGATTGAGCGCGGCGTCACGGGAGTCCGTGGCAAGGAACCGCAGCGTTGTCCCCCGGCTCATCGATCTAGCCCACTTTTAGCGCGCCCTCACGCGCAATACCAACGGCGCGCGCGGGGAATCGGTCAGGAAACGAGAGGCTTGAGCGTTCATTGAAGCTGTTTGCAATGTCAAGGGCGCGCACAAGGGCGGCCTCGTCATCGGCGTCGATGACCAGCGCTGCAACAGTAGGGCCAGCGCCCGAGAGGCCCGCCCCATCAGCGCCCGCCTCCAGCAAGGCCGCACGCAGCGTCTCAAAATCGGGGATCAGCGGCGCCCGGTAAGGCTCGTGCAGGCGGTCCTTCATCGCCGCGCGCAAAAGATCAGGGCGTCCGTCAAGGATAGCCGCGACCAGAAGCGCCGTGCGCGACAGGTTGCTGATTGCATCGGCGCGCGAGATCCGCTCAGGCAGTACGCGGCGCGCCTCTGAAGTATGGAGCTCCCGGTGCGAGGACACAATGACCGCCGCAACGCCCGCTGAGGGCTGGCTCGCGTAGCAATGCGCCGGGACATGCCCCCTTACTTCGCGCGCCTCATCGGTCCAGCAGATGGTAAAACCGCCCTTCCACGTTGGCGCAACGTTGTCTGGATGGCCTTCTGCCTCGGTCAGCATCTGGAAAAGCCGCGCGTCATCAGGAATGCGCGCGCTGTCAACTTCACCGGGCAACTGGCGCAGCACGTCGCGCGCAAGCAGCATGCCGCCGACCAGCGCCGTAGACGACGACCCCAGTCCGTTAGCGAGCGGCACGGCGTTCTCGCTGACCACGCGTGCCGCAAGATCACCGCAAAACGCCTCTTCAAAGACCTGCTGCATCGCCTCGATCACCAGGTTGCGCTCCTGCTTGCCAATCTCGTCTGCGCCCTCGCCATGCGCTTCAAATGACCACTGCGAAGCAAGCTCGGCCTCAAAGTGGTTGTACAGCTTAAGCGCGATGCCCAGGCAGTCAAAGCCCGGCCCCAGGTTCGTGGTAGAAGCCGGCACCCGATACGCGGCGCTGGGGGCGCGGTCCGCGGGCGCCATGTCAGAGCGCCTCCACCCTGATAAGCGCAGCGATCGTCTTGACGACTTCCAACCGTTCAAGCTCCGCCAGAACACTACGGATCGCTTCTTCACGCGCCCGGTGGGTGACATAGATAATCTCGGCCGTGCCATCATGAGCCGTGCCTTGCTGCATGATCGAGTCCACACTGACATCCTGGTCGGCAAACACCGCCGTCATCTTGGCGAGCACGCCGCTTTTGTCATCGACGATCATGCGAATGTAATAGCTGGTCTCAAGCTCTGCGATGGGACGGATGGGCAGATCGTCGGTGCAGGTGCAGCCCAGGGTCGTGTTGTTGTCTGCCAGCGCGCGGGCCGCCTCGATCACATCGCCCACCACCGCGCTAGCGGCAGCACCGGCGCCGGCGCCCTCGCCAAAAAACATCGTGTCGCCCACTGCGTCGCCCGTGACATAGATCGCATTATAGACGCCTTTGACCGCCGCAAGCTGATGTGTGGCCGGGATCATCGTCGGGTGCACCCGGATGTCGATGCCATCTTCCGTAAGCTTTGCCAGGGCAAGCAGCTTGACCACGTAGCCCATGGTCGCCGCATAGGCAACATCAATGGCAGAAAGGCTGCGGATGCCCTCGGTATAGACCTGGTCGATCGTAACGCGCGAGTGAAACGCGATGCTTGCCAGAATCGCAATCTTTGCGGCGGCGTCAGCGCCATCGACGTCAGCGGAGGGATCGGCTTCTGCATAGCCGCATCCTTGAGCCTCAGCCAGCGCGTCGTCGTAGGACAGTCCGCTCTCGCTCATGTGCGTCAGCATGTAGTTGGTTGTGCCGTTGACAATGCCCAGCACGCTTGTGATCTTGTTCGCGGTCAGCGCGTGTTTGAGCGGCTCTATGATGGGGATGCCGCCGCCCACGCTCGCTTCAAAACGCAGCTCGACACCGCGGTCCTCAGCCGCTTTCAGGAGCTCGTGGCCGGAGCTTGCCATGAGGGCCTTGTTCGCGGTCACGACCCGTTTTCCCGCCTCTAAGGCCGCTGCCACCACGTCTTTGGCAACACCGGTCCCGCCAATGAGCTCGATGACCACATCGACGGTGGGGTCTGCGATGAGCGCAAACGCGTCATCGGTGCAGATTGCCGGGTCAAGCCCCAGTTGCGCGAAACGGCTCGTGTTGCGATCTGCCACGCGGGCAAGCCGCAGGTCAAGGCCGTAATGGCGCTGGAAATCCTCCTGACGCTTGCGCAGGATATCAACCACACCGCCGCCCACCGTGCCAAGCCCGATAAGTCCAATATTGACTGTTTTCATAGTAGTCCACTTTCTTTATTGCTCAGGATACTCAAGTATACTGGATAGCCCCAACAAGCAACAAATTCCCCTCACAGTCAGCGCTCGCGCCTGCGCCTGCACCCCGGCAGTTCGCCCGCCCCAAAAGACGGCGTCGGTACGTATAGCTGTAAAGCCATTGCAATAACATTAATTCAACGTCAGTTGAAAACGCGATCGGTGCTTGCTGACTAGGCGCTGTGAAACGATGCGGGCTAAAAAGCCCGTGAGTTTCGCAGGAACGACGTCAGCAGGCGCCCAGCGCGAGTTGACGTCAGTTGAAAACGCGATCGGTGTTCACTGACCAGGCGCTGTGAAACGATGCGGGCTTAAAGCCCGTGAGTTTCGCAGGAACGACGTCAGTGGGCGCCCAGCGCGTTTTCAACGTCGCAGCGCAGGAGGT
>WQYT01000061.1 GCA_009781115.1 Coriobacteriia bacterium | reverse complement strand
CTGCATGGTTGCTGCAAGAACGCCCCCTTGCTGGGCGCGGTAAAGCAGCGTTACGGTCTCTGCGCCGGTGAGCACATCACCGGTGTAGTCAGTATTTCCCGACATCCCCCACAAACAAAGCGGCTTGCCGTCTGCTGACAAATATATTTGCGCTGTTTTTGGTTGGGGATACGCGTAGTACACGCTCACGTAATATTCTGATGAAGTTCTGTCACTGAAGCTTGCCGTGATAATCGCATTGCCTTCTGCCTGGGCACGGACCATGCCGCTGGTATCTACGGTCGCTATCGTGTCGTCGCTGCTGCTCCAGACAGGGCTGCCTGTGCCTGTTGCAGTCAGTTGTTGCTTGCCGCTGTATTGCGGAATCATGAAAAATGAAGAACTGGGGGCAGAGGCGGTAGTTTGAGGGGCCGTGGTTGCTGCTTTGCCTGTGGGCTGAGTAGCACTCGGGTTAGCTGCCCCCGCTGTTGTCTCTGCTGATTGTGCAGTCGGCCCTGTCTGCGTTGCTTCCTTTGAGGCGCTCGTTGTGCTGGTGTTGTTTGCAGAACCTGCGTTATTTGCCACTGCAGCGCCAACGGATATAAGCTGCAGCACCATAAACAGGCAGAGGGCGACCGTTGCGATCTTTAAGCTTCGTTTCATTTTTTATATTTTTCCTTCCTAAAAAATACAAAAAATACAGAAATAGCCATGTTTATAGTAGCGTCACGGCAATCTTAAAGTCAAGTAATTTTGATAAAAAAGTTTTACCATCTTAATGAGGCATAACTGTTTTGAGTCAACTTGTCTTAAGTTATTCGGTTGTATTCAGTGTGTGTTTATTCGTCGAGGTCGAGGTCGAGGCGGGGGGCGGATTTTACGCAGGAGGGGGGCTCTACGAAGCGGGCCATGCCTCCGGCGGCAGCTCCCGCGGCAAACGCTGCCTCGAAGAACGCGGGGTCTTCTGCCGGGCCGCGGCCCATGGTTGTCACGTGCAGGCCGCGCAGGGCGTCCTCAGAAAAGCTTGGCTGTTCCAACTGGGCAAAGTAGTGATCTGCGCGTGACTCAAAGCTTTCCAGTTGCGCTTCGACGTAAGTCTGTTGCTCGCCTTCCAGCCAGGGCACGATTGCTGTCGCGGGTACTGCTGCAATCCGTCCCAGCGCTGTCAGCGAGTGGTGGCTGATGCCTTGATGGCGTTGCCGCTCATCGGCAAAAGACATGCGCAGGCAGGCGATCGGGCTGCCGCCCAGCGCTCCTGTGGCATTGATCGCTTCGCCCTGGGCTACTCCCCCGTGACCAAAGAGTGTCTGCGTGCCGGCAAGACCTGGGCCGATGCTCACGATCACCACGTCGCAACCCTGCACGTGGCAGGCTGCCAAAAGGCCGGAATACAGATTGACGGCCTCAAGCTCTCCGCCAAAGGCCTGACCGCAGGTCAGGGTCGCGTCAAGCAGCTCCAAATCGCGGCACTGCGTCACGAGCTTTGAGAAGGCCAGGGGCAGGGCCGCCTGATCGGTCATGACGTAGCCCACGCGCAGACTGGCGTCCACCTGTTTGATCGCGGCTGCCACCAGCGGGACCTGGCTGTGCAGGCCGCAGCAGACCACGGGGATGCCTTCGAGGGTATCGAGGCGCTCCATGATTTTGTGATAGGGAGACTCCGGGGCCTCGACCGCCAGCACGTTACGCTGCAGCGGCGTATAGCGCAGCTTCATGATGTGGCCGTCGGCAGGGGTGTTGGATTCGTCTAACGCAACCCTGGATCCTGCGACTGACGCGCAGGATGACACTGGGCTGGATGACAGGGCGTTAGCACCGTCCGCGGCCTCAGCACGCGCCACCACGAAGTCCACGCCGCCCGTTCCCAAAGCCAGGTCGCGCGCGGTCGTGTTAACCAGCACCCGCTCGCCCACTGCACACGCGCCCGTCAGCGCCGGATAGCAGAGCGCGGCGCCCTCACGGGTCTCAAGTTCCTGCACGCCCTCGCGCGCCGCACCCAGCGCAGTTACCTCAGTCCAGATCAGACGCATAACGCAGCCTCCAGACTGGATTGCCGCGCTCGCTGCGCTCGCTCGCAATGACAAAAATAAAATAATTGCACTTGCTCGCAATGACGGGGATGGGATAGACGCATAGCTCTACTCCCCGGTGCGGGTGTCGTGGTAGACGGCTGCAGCGCCGATGAAGTCGCGGAAGAGCGGGGCGGGGCGCGTGCTGCGCGACTTGAACTCGGGATGGCCTTGGCTGCCCACAAACCACGGGTGATCCGCAACCGGAAGCTCGACCATCTCGACCAGCGTGCCGTCAGGCGAGGTCCCCGATACCACCAGGCCGGCCTCCTCAAGGGTCGCGCGGTACAAGTTGTTCACTTCGTAGCGATGGCGATGCCGCTCGCTTGCCTGCGCGCTGCCGTAGGCCGCGTGTCCCAGCGTGCCCTCCTTGACCGCATGGGGGTAAGAGCCCAGGCGCATGGTCGCGCCCATGTCGGTCACGGCCTCCTGCTCGCTCATAAGGTCAACAACGGGCCAGGCGGTCTCCGGATCAAACTCGGTCGAGTTCGCGCCTTCCATCCCCGCCACGTTGCGCGCAAACTCCGCCACGGCGATCTGCATCCCCAGGCAAATGCCCAGGTAGGGCACCTTGTTCTCGCGCGCGTAGCGTGCGGCGGCGATCTTGCCCTCGACCCCGCGATAGCCAAAGCCGCCGGGCACCAGGATGCCGTCAAATTCCTTGAGCTTTGCGGCCACCTGCTCCGGCGTCAGGTCTTCGGAGTCAACCCAGTACACATCCACGATGCGATCATGAAAGACGCCGGCGTGCGTCAGCGCTTCGTGCACAGAAAGATAGGCGTCCGGCAGCTGGACGTACTTGCCCACCAGCGCGATGCGGATGTGATCGGTCAGGGCAGCCGCCTTGACCACGTAATCAGTCCACTCGCTCAAGTCAAGCTTGCGCGGCTCCATACCAAAGATCTTCAGCACGCGCTCGTCAAATTTCTGGTCCGCCAGAATCGCGGGGATGGCATAGATACTCGGGGCGTCTATGGCAGTAAAAACCGACTCTTCATCCACGTCGCAGAACAGGGCGATCTTATCAAGCAGTGACTGCTCAAGCGGATGGTCGCAGCGGCAGACGATGATGTCGGGCTGAATGCCGTGGCTGCGCAGCTCCTGGACGCTGTGCTGGGTCGGCTTGGTCTTAAGCTCTTTGCTCGCGTTTAAAAATGGCACCAGCGTCACGTGGATGTAGCAGACGTTTTCGCGCCCCACGTCGTTTCTCATCTGGCGGATGGCCTCGATAAAGGGCAGGGACTCGATGTCACCGACCGTCCCGCCAATCTCGGTAATAACAAAGTCGGCGCCGGTTTCTTCCGCCAGGCGCTGAATCCGGCTTTTGATCTCGTTGGTAACGTGCGGCACCACCTGGACCGTGCCACCCAGAAAGTCGCCGTGGCGCTCGCGCTGGATCAGCGTGTCATAGACCGAGCCCGAGGTCACGTTGCTGTTTTGCGTCATGGCCTCATCAACAAAGCGCTCGTAATGACCCAGGTCAAGGTCGGTCTCCGCCCCGTCTTCGGTCACAAAAACCTCACCATGCTGAAACGGGCTCATCGTCCCCGGATCGACGTTGAGATACGGGTCAAGCTTCTGCATCGTCACGCTGTAGCCGCGCGACTTCAAAAGCCGCCCCAGCGAAGCTGCGGTGATGCCTTTCCCGAGCGAAGAGACTACGCCTCCCGTGACAAAGATATGCTTGGACATCTACACGCAACTCCTTTTTTTCTGTCGTCAGTCAGTGCTTTCCTTTTTCCCGGTTTGTTTCCCCTGTTTTATTCTACCTATTTGATCGAGCCGTGAGAGTAACGGATTTTTCTCAATCACCTGGGAGTACGAAACTTTCTCGCTGATAAGGTTCAGAGCGAGCATAACTGCGAAGTACACAGCAAGCCCGACCAGACCCAGCCGCATAACAATATAGGCGCCCGCTATGAAACCGGATGAGTTGGCCCCCGCGTCGCCCAGCATGCCGCGCTCACGCAGGTCATAACGCAGGGTCACAAGCATCGGGAGTAAAAAGACCAGGAACCACAAGAATTCAAGATAGAGAGACGACAAGGTGAGAGAGTCTGCCGACACCAGCCTAAGTATCACAGAGGCAACAAGCCCGATAACAAGCAACAGGATTGATACTTTGCTCGCGCGCCCCGGACGCAGGTCACAGAGGTTGACGAAATTCGCGCTCAATGCAACCGCGCCCCCAACCAGGAATATGAAGATTACCCAATGAAACCGATCAAAGGCTGTCATAAGACATCCCGTTAAAGGAGCTGGTTCTATGACGTAGAAAGCAAAGATGATCGCAGTTATCCCAATTCCAAAAAGCTTTACTACTCCGGTCGTCACCTGTCCATGAGCCAGTGCCTTGAGGTGGCCCTTGAAGCCCTTTGAAGCTCCCCCGCCTCCCAGGTCATCAATCAGTCCAAAGGCAAACACGGCGCCTGCCGCAAGCGCGTAGCCCAGCAGATGTTCGGACAAAAAGATTGACCCGCCAAGGCGCGGCCAGTACTTATACCACGCAGACGCTGCAAGCGTGAGAGCGACCACGCCGCAACCCCAAAGGGGCCAGACAAAGCCAAGCCCAAGTGATACGAAACGCCCCGCATAGTTTTCTATCTGCAAAAATGTTCGTTTTCTGAAAGCCTTCATAAGAAAATGCAGGGCAACCGCTGGCAGCAGACCGCAGCAGATGAGTACTCCCAGAACTCTTGCTGCGTCATATTCCCACCAGAAGATCAGGGGTAACTGGTTTATTTGTGGCATTGCGACTGCTCCTCGCTCTCAGCCTGAACGCTCTCAGCGCCCACCAGCACGGCGGTGGCCTGCGGCAGAGACGCGCGGCGGCGGCGGGCCAGGCGCTGCTCTTTTGTGATCCCTTGTACGGGGCCGAGCATCAGCCATACGATCGAGGTCCCCAGATACACCACCATCAGCGAGGGCATGGTGACGCCGCTGTCTTCGGTGCAAAACGCAAGAATTCCGGTGATCAGAACGCTTATCATCGCTTTGCGATAGGCGCCGTTGCTCTTCATCGTTTCTGCAAAGCCCCCTGCCGGACGCACCGCGACCACGATCAGATACACAACGATAGCCAGCAGCAGGTAGGACCAGATATAGTTAAAGGTTCGCAGGTTCATCGCGACTTTACGGGCAATGAGCGCCCACAGCTGGCTGACGCCACCCTGCGTCATGTCGATGACCAGACGCCCCAGATGCGTGCCGCCTCCCGGCAAAAACAGATCCGCCAGCACAAGAAGGGCCACCATCGCGACGACGGCCCCGATCATCACCAGAACGCTTTTCCAGGTGATCCGTTTGGCATTGAGCAGTATCCAGAGCACCATGAAGCCTATCGTTGCCCAGATAGCAACGCCCGCGTTTGCCCCCAGCTGGGGAGCTGCCGCCACCACCAGGGACAACAGCCCCAGGGCCGCGACCCCATAACGCTTGAAGTGCGTCACCCAGCGCGCGTCCGCATACTGGTCAGCCAGAAGGCCGCAGCCTATCATGAGCGCGCTGACAAGTATCGCGGCAGCCTCGTTTCCCATGCCGTAGTAGCGCGAGGCGCCAATCGGCGAATAGCCAAAAAGGCTGGTAAACGACGCTGGCGCTCCCAGAAACTGATCGACAATAATCACGGTAGCCGTAAGCGCAATCAGCACGATCAGAGGTAGACGCTTGCTCCCCTTCCAGGCAATCAGACACAGGGCTGCCCACAGCACAGCTGCGACGCCCAGAAACTCCCCGATCACCGCAGCGGGCGTGGCAGGCCAGCGATAGATGAAAAACATGAGCCAGTTAGCCACCGGAAGTGACAGGACAAACAGGATCACCGCATACATGAGGCGTTTGCTCACCCGCACCATGCGGGGCGAAAGCACCCGGTCGGCACAAAAACCCAGGGCCGCCCCCAGCAAAATTACCACGACCGTCCCAATCACAAACCAGGTGATGGCAGCGGAGCGCATCATATCGACAGAGACTGCCGTCGCGCACGTCCGCTTCAGCTGGGTCACCAGCGCAGAAAGCGCGGGCGCGGCCTTTGCCCGAGCCGGGGCATCCGTCAGGGGGGATCCGATCATCTTGACCGGCACTTTGATGCCCAACATCTCCAGAATGGAGGGAGCCAGGTCGTTATCGGTCAGAAGGCCGGCGCGGTGCGTCGAGGCAGAAGTCAGCAGGCCGGGGCCGCTGCTGGCCGGGGCCGGGGCCGGGGCCGAGGCCGTCGGGCTTACGGCGCCAGCGCCCGGGGAG
This sequence comes from Coriobacteriia bacterium, assembly GCA_009781115.1. Classification (GTDB taxonomy): domain Bacteria; phylum Actinomycetota; class Coriobacteriia; order WRKU01; family WQUG01; genus WQUG01. The sequence continues at coordinate 5,897 of WQYT01000061.1, read as the reverse complement.
ACGCCTGAGGAGGCGCCCGGAGAGACGATGACGGGCCCAAAGCTGTCGCTGTCCAGCGTGCGGTCGCGCGTGGCAAGCGAGGTCACGATGATCGTCGCCTGGGGCCAGATCTCGCGTGCCTGCCTGTAGCAGCTATCCAGGCCGGTCAGCGCGTCTGCCCACTGGCGGCTGGCCTGCGCAGGCGCCACCTCAGCACTTGCCGCGCACGCCCGGTACAGGTCGCCCGGATCGATGACCACGAGGCTTTTTGACGCCTTTGAAGCCGTGATGTCGCGCGCAGTGTCATGCATCGCCTGAGCAAGCTTGGCAGCGTCGCTGCGCACGCCAAAGGGCGCGCCGAGGTCGTCTGCAAGAAGGCTTTGTGCGATAGTTCCGTAACGCACAAGGCCCTCCTGGTTCATGGCAACCAGAGCCGCCGGGCGTATGTTAGCCGCGTCAGGAGCGCTGCGACCCGGGTCAGAATTTCCCAGGGCCGCGGTCACGCCACCCGCGTCGCGAATCGTCTGGCCCAGCAGCCCCGGTGTCGCGTCATATTTGTTTGCGGCGTTGGCTTTGAGGATGTCTGGCAGGCCGTCATAGGCGATGGCGCTGTCTTCAGGCAGCGACGGGAGATAGGGGTAGAAACCGGCAGCGGAACCCTCAGCGCCGAGATCACTAACCATCTCATCCCAATCAGTAGCGCCCAGCGCTGCCGGATCAACCAGCACGGGCGCCCCGGCGCCCAGTGTCAGCGCGCGTTCGGTCATCTGTGACCGGACGCTGGCAGGTCCCGTGCTGTCAGTGCTGACGCCGGTGGAGTTGGAGCTGGAGTTAGCGGTGGTGGAGCTGATGTCGCCGAAGCTTGCGCCTGCCCCTGCGCCGGAAGCGCCTGCGCCTGCGCCGCCAGCGCCAGATCCAGCGCCCGACTCCACCAGGCTGCGCGCGTTGATGTTGCCAATCAGCCCCTGTTGTGCAGCCCCCCAAAGGGCAGGGGTCTTCTGCGCGCTGATATCATCCCAGGTGACAAACGGCGCCAGTATCAAAACCACTTCTGAGGATGCGCCAGACGCCGCCGGCATCGCAGCCCCGGCGCTGGCGGCAGGCGCCGCCGGGGCAAGCGCCGGACAGACGCCGCCGCCCACGCTCATCAAGAAAAAAAAAGCAAGCGCGCCTGCGACCAGTCGCGTAGCACTACCTTGCGCTTTTGCCTGAAAGCCCATGCTCGCCTGCCCTAACTCACGTTCTCAGTTGCCAGAAAAATCGCTCTTATCATCATAGCTATCATAGCGTAAGGCCCCTGCCAGATGCGTAACACGCCGACAACGAAACTCAGCGGTCAGACCGGCAACAAAAGCCGCATGCGCTATCATGATAAACGGTTATCTGAAAAAAGGAGTTCCTATTACCCGCCACACTGACAACAGGACCAAACGCACTACCGACAGCACACTAGCTGCCTCCGAGCCCAACTGGGCAAAAACGGACACCTCAGTCACCGAGGAGCTTCTGCCTGATGACTTTGTCGCCAGCGAGGCGGGCCTTGACGACATAGAGCAGGCCCCCTCGGTCGCCCGCTCCACCGCCGTCATGTCGATAGCGACCCTGTTCTCGCGCCTTACCGGATTTATCCGGGTCTGGGCAACCGCGTTTGCGCTGGGCGCCGGGCTTACCGCCTCGGCCTTTACCCTGGCAAACAACATCCCCAACATGATCTATGAGCTTATGGCCGGCGGCATCCTTTCTGCTGTGTTCATCCCGGTCTTTCTGGAGGTGCGCGCAAAGCGCGGCAAAGAGGAAGGCTCGCGCTTTGCCAGTCACGCGATGAACTTGGCCATGCTGATGCTCATGGCTGTTGCGCTTATCGGCATGATCTTTCCGCAGCCCTTTATCTGGACCCAGACTTTCCGCCTGGCAAAAGATACGGTCGCGCTGCGCAGTCTCTCGAACTTCTTCTTCCGCTTCTTTGCCTTCCAGGTTGTCCTGTACGCCTTTGGCGCGATTGTTCAGGGGGTGCTTAACGCCCAGCGGAAGTTCCTCTGGCCGGCCGTAGGGTCGATATTTAACAACGTGGTCGTCGTGATTGTGATGTTCTGGGTCGGCTTTACGGTCAAATCAAGCCATGGCGCGCTTGTCCTTGCCACCTCGACCAAAGTCGTCCTGGGCCTGGGCACCACGCTCGGCGTGCTCGCCATGTTTGCGGTCATGGTGCCCTCGCTGCTTAAATCAGGCTTTCATTATCACTTCGAGCTGGGTTGGCGCGACCACGACGTGCGCCGGATGATCGTTTTGGCCATACCGGCGGTCATCTACACCCTGACCAACCTTGTCGCCTCGTCGTTTCAGACCACGGCTGCCAGCAGCATATCCGGGTCGGGAGCGGCCATCGTCTACTTTGCCAACACCTGGGTAAACCTGCCCTACGGCATCTTATCGGTCGCCCTGACCACCGCGCTTTATACCGAGATGTCAACCTATGCCACCCGCAAGGACATTTTCAACTTCAAGCGCTCGATGACGAGCGGCCTGCGCTCGACGGCGCTGCTGATGCTGCCAACCTCTGCGGTGCTCTTTGCGCTTTCGACCCAGGTCATCTCGCTCTTTGCCGCCGGAAAGTTCCTGCCCAGCGATGTGCCAACGGTCGCCATGGTGCTCCAGTACTGGTCAGTCTCGCTCGTGTTCAGGGCCGTGATGATCTTTATCATCTTCAGCTTCTACGCGCTTAAAGACACCAAAACCGTGGCGCTGGCCAACCTTGCGGCAACGGTATTTCAGGCTGGCGGCTACCTGATACTTACCACGGGAATCTTTGGCTGGAAAGGCTTTGGCTATATCGGCATCCCTATCTCTGACGGCATCTTCTATGTTCTGCTGTTCTCAAGCCTGCTGTTTTTGATGCGCAGAAAAGTTGGCGCGTTTGACATCAAGAGCTTCATCGTCGTGTTCCTGAAGACGATGCTTGCCAGCGCCGTCGGCGGCGGCGCCGCGTACTTCCTGCAGCACCTGATGGCAGGCTCTTTGGGCAGCGGCAAAGTGGCCGCGATCATCATCATTGCCGGCGCAGGCATCGTCGGGCTGATAATCTCGTTTGCCCTGATCTGGCTTTTGCGCGTGCAGGAACTCAGCGTACTCAGCTCGATCGGGAGGCGCTTTGGGGGGAAGTTCGGCCTTGGCAAGCGCGGGAGCGACGGCGGCGGCAGCGGGAGCGACGGCAGCAGCGGGGGTAGCCCGGCATGAGCGCCCTTGATGAGCTGCTTGCGGCAGACGAGGCTGAAGACAGCGCCCCGGTGATCGTTGCCCTGGTGCCGGCGCGCAATGAAGCCGAGCGCATCTCTGCGACAGTCTGCGCGACCCTGCACATCCCCGGCGTGACGCGTGTGATGGTCGCAGATGACAACAGCGAAGATGACACGGCCCGCCTGGCCGAACAAGCAGGCGCTAAAGTGCTGCGCCTGCGCAACCGCCTCAGCGGGGGAAGTAACCCTGACATTGAGGGCGACAAGCCGATCATCAACATCGCGGGCGGCAAGGGGGCTGCGCTGGAATACCTCGCCAAGTTTGCCGAAGACGCCGATATCATCCTGTTGCTTGACGGAGACCTCGGCGTAAGCGCTGGCGAAGCCGACAAGCTTCTGGCCCCCGTCCTTGCGGGCGAGGCCGACATGACCATCGCGCAGTTCCCCCGGCCCGTGGGCAAAGCAGGCTTTGGCCTGGTCAAGGGGCTGGCGCGCCGGGGCATCGCCTCAATGGGCGGCGGCTGGCAGGCGCAGGCTCCGCTTTCCGGGCAGCGCTGCCTGCGCCGCGCATGCCTGGATGAGATTCGCCCCTTCGAGCACGGCTACGGCGTCGAGGTGGCGCTGACCGTGCGCGCGCTGAGAGCTGGCATGCGACTGCTGGAAGTCCCCACAACGATGACCCACGCCGCAACCGGTCGCGACCTGTCCGGCTTCTGGCACCGCGGCAAACAATTCCTCCACGTAACCCGCACCCTCCTAAAACTCCACTTCAAAAAGTAACCCCCCCCAACACGGCATTTGCCACCCCCCGTCATCCCGCACTTCTCTCCCCGTCATCCTGCACTTCCCCCCCGTCATCCCGCACTTCCCCCCCCGTCATCCTGCGCGCAGTCGCAGGATCCAGTACCCTCCGTAACACCCTCCGTCATCACAAGAAGCAGCAAAGCCGCGACGCAGCAACCCCTTTCCCCATCGTCATTGCGAGGAATGGCGCGCAAGCGCCATGACGCGGCAATCCGTTTCTCCTCCCGTCATTGCGAGGAGCGAAGCGACGCGGCAATCCAGTAATTTGCGAGCGTCAGCGAGCACCCCCACGTCGCTGCCATCCAGCAGCCTGAAAGCGCGAGAGGTCCCTCGCCACTCTGGAACAGCCCGGCCAAGACAACGAACACGAGCTGCTCCAAAGCAACGAGGGGCCCTATGGTCTTAAGGTGGCTCTGCCCACGAAGGGGGAGAATGCGAGCAGAGCCACGGTCGCAAGTGAAACACTCAGTAGCAACTACTGGGTGATTCCGGTATTACCAACACCGAAGTTATTGCGTGATCTTTGAAGTATCAACTCCTGTCATGTCACCAGGATTGGTCATGCTGGGAGTTCCACCAAAGTTACCTTTAAGGTGATAGTCTCTGTTGTTTGCATTGGTTGTATCTTGCCAACTGGCCAAAGTGCCTGTTGGAACTTTCAGTGAGGTCAGGTTGTTGTTATAGAACTGAGCACCAGTGGAATTGTAGGCAAGCAGGGTATTCGCGCTTATATCAAGAGAGCTCAGGCTTTGGTTATACGCATTCAGTGTTGTCAGTGCTGTGCAATCTGTAAGACCCGTAATCGAAGCCAGGGAGCCATTGCCACTGACGGCGACGTTGGCGTCGGGGATGTGAGCTTGGAGGGTCACCAACCCAGTGCAGCCGGTAACATCTAGCGTAGTTAAGCTTGGGTCAGTTGAAACGTTCAGTAAGATCAAGGTAGTCATGCCGCTTACCTTTACAGAAGTAAGATTGGGATTTTGAAAGAGGCTCAATAGTTGCAAACCAGGTAAATTAGTAGCATCAAAAGTACGAAGACCTGGAATAACTGTCAGTCGCAAATGCGTTAAGTTTGTATTTTTTGATAGATCAATATTGCTTAAAGCAGGTAAATTACCAAGTGCCAATCGTTGCAATTGCGGGTTATTAGCAGTATTAACGACCGCAACGGGGCCATTTGCAACAGCTAATGTTGTCAGCAGGGGATTTTGATCTGGGCTCACAGTGGTTACTCGAGTAGTGGCTACCTCCAAAGTAGTTAAAGCAGGAAAGAGCTCTACGCCTTCCAAAGAGGCAACTTGAGAAATTTTAGGATCAAACGAAACACCACTTGTAACACCACTTGTAACTAAGTAGATTCCAGTAACTGCATTCAGCTCAGCCGGGGATAGCTTGCCATCGCCACCAACAGGATCAGTATCGATAGAATTGACATGCATTCGGTTTGTGCCAGTATTAAGGCTTGTATCATAAAATCCCGAATCATAGCCACTGGACGACGTCAGCAGTGCAAGCAAATTGGGATCCGGAAAATTCAGTGCATCAAGCATGGTGTAGCCATTATTCGCGTCAACCGTTTTCGCAAACCCATTAGCGTCCACCGTAGCAACCGTACCAGTCGGAAGCTCCCCATCCGGCGGATACTGATCAGTCATACGATCCCCAAGTGCCTCAAGAGAAGAAGCCTCACGAGCAAGCTGTTCAATAAGCGCAGGATCAGGACTACCTTTAGCAATCTCTGCGTTAAGCGCATCCTTGGCAAGCTGTGCTGCCTGATAGACCTGCTTGGCATTGTTAAGCCCTAAAGCAGTAATGTCATCAGTAGGCACCGGAGTGGTACTGAGCGCTGTCTTTAGCGCTGCAATCTGTGCGTCGGTAAGT
>WQYT01000060.1 GCA_009781115.1 Coriobacteriia bacterium | reverse complement strand
CTACATTCAGACCTTCATCGAGGCGGGCGCCTGCATCGTCACCCCCGGTTGCGGGCCCTGCGTGGGTACCCACAACGGTGTGCCCAGCGATGGCGAGAACGTCATCAGCAGCGCGAACCGCAACTTCAAGGGGCGCATGGGCAACAGCAAGGCCTTCATCTACCTGGGCAGCCCTGCCACGGTGGCCGCCAGCGTGCTGGCAGGCCATATCGCCGACCCGCGTCCGTACTTCAACTAGAAAGCAGCCACACTCATGAGCACTCCGATACTTACCGCTCCCGCCTTCAAATATGGCAACGACATCAACACCGACTACATCATTGCCGGAAAGTACAAGTTCCAGTCCACCGACATGAAGGCTATGGCCGTCCATGCAATGGAAGAGCTTGACCCGGATTACTACGACAAGCTCCAGCAGGCGAGCGGTGGCTTTCTGGTAGCCGGCACGAACTTCGGCTGCGGCAGCTCGCGCGAGCAGGCGCCGCTGGTCCTGCTTAACGCGGGCACCAAAGCCGTGCTCGCCAAGAGCTTTGCTCGCATCTTCTTCCGCAACGCCATCAACACGGGATTGCCGGTCGTGGTGTGCGATACGGATCAAATTGATGCCGGTGACAAGCTCAGTCTCGACTTAGCGGCGGGTGTCGTGCATAATAATACAAAGGGCGATTCTCTCACATTCGCCCCACTGCCCCCTGTTATGACTAAGCTTCTGGAAGACGGTGGTCTTGCGGCTCATATCAGGAAGCATGGTACATTTGCGTTCGGGGAAGAGTAGGTATGAAATACAGTTTTACCATAGAGACCGACAAAGAAGAGGTCATTGACGGAGCAATGCGTCGGGTGAAGACCCGTCGCGAGCTGGCCGATGCGCTGGGAGCGCCCACGCGTTCGCTCCGCGAGTATGCCTCGGACGTCCTGCAGGAGGTCGCACAGCGCGACTGCAATCTGTTGGTTGATTCAAGCGCGGAGATCATTGACGCGCTGGATCGTCCTGAGTCATTTACGCGCTATAACATCTTGTTGGTTCTTGATTGTTTTGTGGCGCATCACGGCCCGGTGGTAGCCAAGGCGCTCTACCAGCTTGATGACTGCCTTTATGATGAGGAGTCCAAGATCGTGCGTCAGGAGGCCTTCGAGGTGCTCTGTCACTTTGGCGCCACGACAGAGACGCGCTCGAAAACCGTATGGGACTATCTGTCTGGCGCTCTGCGCTGCTATCACGGTGACCCTGAGTACATGACGATGCTGAACTGCCTGTGCGACATGCTGAACAGCGGCAAAGTCGCCGATAGCGTGCGGGAGGACGTGGTACGCCTGTTCCTTTTTGATGCTGAGCAGGGCAAGGGGCTGTTACAGAAGCGCGCGCAGCAGATTGTCGCGCTGGCGCCAGAGATGCTGGAAAAAGTCAAAGCGCAGCAAGCCGAGACCGCGAGCCGCGCTGCCGCTACGGCCGCCGCCAAAGCTGCTGACGACGCTGACGACGACTTCGAAGACTTCGACTGATTGATTGAGGCTGAGGAGCGGCGCGACGAAGCGGCAAAGGCGGCGCCTGCGCTGTGGGTAACGCCAGGTAACGACGGTAACGACTCGCCGTCATCAGGGTGCGCCTACGCTGAACCTCTTATCGCCGCTTTATAATAGAAAGCGCTACTCTGTTTATCCGTTAGGAGGCATCCGCCGTGCAACAACTGCGTGTGTTGGTCTATCCCTGCGGCTCAGAAATCGGTCTGGAGATATTCCGTTCGCTGAAAGACATCCCGTTTGTGACGCTGGTTGGGGCGTCATCGGCGCCGTGCCCGGGTGAGTTTTGCTACGCGCATTATGTGGGTGATGCGCCCTGGATGACTGACGAAGACTTTGCCACGCGTATGGCGCGGCTCTGCTTTACTCAAGAGATCGATTTGGTCATGCCGGCCAACGACGAGGCAGCCTTGCGCCTGCTGGAATGTGCGGACGCAGGCGAGCTACCGGCGCCGGTGGTGTGCTCGTCGCTGGAGGTCGCGCGCATTTGCCGGGACAAGCGCCTGACCTATGAGATGCTGGCGGGCTGCGACTTTTTACCACGTGTCTACGTGACTGAGGCCGAGGTCGATGACGCTGACTTCCCGGTGATCATCAAGCCAGCAGTGGGGCAGGGTACGGAGGGTTTCCACATTGTGCGTGATCGCGCCACGCTCCGGCGCAAGTTGGCGGCGGCGGCCTCAGCCGCGCGTCCGCAGGTCATCTGTCAGTATCTGCCGGGTGATGAGGTTACGGTCGATTGCTTTTCTGACGCGCGGGGTTTGCGCTATGCAGAGTCGCGCCAGAGGGTGCGCATCAAGAATGGCATCGCGGTGCGCAGCGTTTCTGTGCCTGATGATAGTGAAGCGCGCCAGATCGCGGCAAGCATCCAGGACCGGCTGGGGCCGCTGGGCCTGCACGGCGTCTGGTTTTTCCAGCTGCGTCGTGACGGCGCGGGCGCCTACCGTCTGCTTGAGGTGGCGACGCGCACAGCGGGCACCATGTGCGTTGATCGCGCTGCTGGCGCAAACCTGCCTCTGATGGCGATCTGGGATGCGCTGGGATACGTGACCGAGCCAGCGCGCCAGTTCGACCGTGTCGAGGTGAGCCGGGCGCTTGCCAACAGTTACCGGTTGCCGCTGGACTTCGATGAACTCTACATCGACTTCGATGACACGCTGGTCAACCACCGTACGCGCACGGTCAATCTTGAGGCGGTCTGTCTGCTCTATCAGTGCGCGAACAAGAAGATCCCCGTCACGCTGGTGACGCGCTTTCCCGGCCCGTTTTCTGACGGCACTGACCTCCGGCAGCAACTACTTGCGATACTTGCGGCCTATCGCCTCAATCCGGTGCTGTTTACGGAGCTGGTGCAGGTGCCGATGGATCATTCCAAGGCAGACTACATCACGCCAGGCTCCCATGCGCTCTACCTTGATGACTCGTTTGGGGAGCGCGCGGCGGTAGGGGCGGCGTACGGCATACCGGCTTTGGGGGTAGACGCCATCGAGGCGCTGCTGGACAGGCGACAGTAACTCCTTCGAGGGGCGAATTCTTCGCTGCTATACTGGAAATAAGGGCTGAGGTTCTGTGCAAAGGTCGCAGGGCTTCAGGCTGATAGCGGCGATAAGAGGCGACGTGGTAAGGAGGTCGGTTTGATCACTCAGGCACCCATACTTTATGCGGCAGACTGCGATCCGCAGTTGATTTTAGAGCGTACGGTTGCCATCATCGGTTACGGCAGTCAGGGCTCGGCCCATGCGCAGAATCTGCGCGACAGCGGCGTGCGGGTGATTGTGGGCGCGCGCAATCTGCAGAGCGCCAGCGCGCGCGGGGCTGCGGAGGCAGGCTTTGAGGTTCTGCCCTTGGCACAGGCGGCCCGGGAGGCCGATCTTGTCATGCTGCTGACGCCGGATGAGGCCCATGCGGCCACCTATGAGGCGCTTGCCGCTGAGGTTGATCTGCGCGGTAAAGCCCTGGCATTTGCGCATGGCTTCGCCGTGCATTTTGGACAGATCATACCACCTGCCGGCGTCGATGTCATCATGATTGCCCCGAAGGGCGTAGGCCCGGCGGTGCGCCAGATGTATGAGCGCGGCAGCGGGGTGGCGGGGCTTATCGCCGTGGCCCAGGACGCGACGGGTCTTGCCCGCGACCTGGCGCTCTCCTATGCCTGGGCCATGGGGCACGGGCGCGTTGGCATCATCGAGACCACGTTTGGCGAGGAGTGCGAAACGGACCTCTTTAGCGAGCAGGCGATTATCGTGGGAGGCTTAGTCGAGCTGCTTCTGGCAGGCTATCACACGCTGGTTGACGCGGGCTACAAGCCGGAAAGCGCCTACTTTGAGTGCGTGCATGAAGCGAAGTTGATCTGCGATCAGATTTATGAGCGCGGCTTTGCCGGCATGTTTGCCAAGATATCTAATACGGCTGAGTATGGCGCTCAGGTGGCGGGCAAGCGCATTATCGATGAGCACGTGCGCGCAGAGATGCGTCGCGTGCTGGCAGAGATTCAGGACGCGACCTTTGCCCACCGGTGGGAGGCAGAGGCTCGCGCCGATATGCCGAACCTGCTTGCGCGGCGCGCTGAGTATGCCAGCGATCCGGTTGAGGAGGTCGGGGGCAGGCTGCGGGCTTTGTTTGCTGACGCTGGTGGCAACGCTGGCAGCGGCGCAGACGCTGGCACTGACGCCCACGCTCACGCTGGCAGTGATGCAGACGTTTCCGCCAGCGCCCATACCGGCGCTAACCAGAAAGAAGGCGCCAATGGCTGACACACGGGCGCTGGCGCTGGACGGCGGCGCTCCCGCGATTACGCGCGCGCTTCCCACGTGGCCGCAGATTCCTGAAGAGGGCGTCGAGGTAGTTGCTGCGGTCCTTCGCAGTGGCAAGATCAACTACTGGACGGGTACGCAGGCGCGTCAGTTCGAAGCCGAATTTGCGGTCGCGCAGGAAGCTGAGCATGCCCTGGCCGTCGCCAACGGGACGCTTGCGCTTGAGCTTGCGGTGCGCAGCTTTGGCATCGGCGCAGGCGACGAGGTCATCGTCCCCTCGCGTACCTTCCTGTCAACGGCCGGGGCGGTGGTAGCGGCAGGGGCGATGCCGATCATTGCAGATATTGATCCCGGGACCGGCGCCGTGACACCTCTTTCAGTAGCAAAGTGCCTGACGCCGCGGACGCGTGCGGTCATTGTGGTGCATGTGGGGGGCTATCCGGCTCCTGTCGCAGCGATCCGCGAGTTGACCGACCAGCTTGATCTGGTGGTCATCGAGGACTGTGCGCAGGCGCAGGGCGCGCGCTACGACGCCCGCCCGGTTGGAACTGCCGCGCATGCGGGCTGCTTCTCGTTTTGTCAGGACAAGATACTGCCGCTCGGCGAAGGCGGCATGATCTGCTACAGCGCAGGCATTCGCCAGGAGGAGGCCTACCAGCGCGCCTGGGCCTATCGTGACCACGGCCATGCCTACGTCAGCGCGCAGACGACTCAGGTGCAGGAGCGCAGTTCGCAGTTCAAGTACCTGAGCGAGAGCTTTGGTACTAACGCGCGCCTGACCGAGGCCCAGGGGGCGTTAGGGCGCGTGCTCTTGCGTCATGTCCCCGCGTGGCATGAGCAGCGGATGCGCAACGCCGAGCTGCTGACAGGCGAGCTGGCGGACTTCGCGCCAACGCTTAAGCCTCTGGTGTTGCCCCAGGCTGAGCGTGAACGTGGCGACGAGCAGGCCTACTATCGCCTCTACTTCCTGCTGGACCCCGCAGGTCTGGCGCCCGGCTGGAGTCGCGACCGGGTCATCGATGCGATTGCCGCGGAAGGGGCGCCGGTCCAGTTTGGGTCCTGTGCTTTGATTGGACGCGAGCGGGCTTTTGAAACACTGGACGTTGCGCAGACCGCAGACCTGTCTGGCGCCCGTCGTGCTGACGAGCAGTCGCTGGCATTTTTTGTACACCCAACCCTGACCGCAGACGATATGACAGACATCGTCGCGGCTGCGCGTAAAGTGTTGAGCAAGGCAGTAAGGCAGGGCTCATGATAAGTCGATTTCTGAACTGGTTCCGGCATCTGCGAGCGACGCGCCTGACGTGGCAGCTGGCGCTGCTGGCACTTGACGCCGCCGGTATCCTGCTTGCCACGGTCGTCACGTACCTGGCCCGCTTTGAGCTGCGTATCCCGCACGCATACGGGCGTTACCTGCTCATAGCATTTGTTGCCTCCGTCGTGCTGTATGTGGCGTCGACGGCGCTCTTTGGGCTTTACCGGGTGGTACTGCGCTATGTGGGGATCGACACGATGCTGCGCTGCGCTGGCGCGGTGCTGTGTGGCGCGGCGGTCCTCACGCTGGCTGATGTCGCCGTGGGCCTGCTTAACAAGGGCCAACGCGTCGTGCCCCTGGGGGTCGTTTTGATTCAGGCCGTCTTTGTCTACCTCGCGCTTGCGGGTATCCGACTGTCTGTGCGCGCTGCCCATTATGTGCGCGCTACCGGGCGCCACGAAGGCGCGCGCATACTCATTGTGGGCGCTGGAAGCGCGGGTTCTTTGTTGCTGCGCGATATCGAAGCGCGTCCGGACCTGGGGCTCCAGGTCATCGGCTTCCTTGATGATAACGAGCGCATAATAGGGAGCCGTCTGGGCGGCATCCCGGTGATGGGGGTTCTGGATGAGCTGGAGGAAGTCGTTGCCCTGCATGATATCCAGCAGCTCTTTGTCGCGCTGCCCTCAGCGCCTGACGGGACGGTGCGCGCCATCCTGAATCGCGCGGCAACGCTGGGGCTGACCACGCGCATCATGCCCAGGCTGGTCATAGAGACAGGCGAGGTACGCGCGACCGATCTGCGTAAGGTAGACGTGGAGGATCTGTTGGGCCGGGCGCTGACGCCCATTGACAGCGATCAGGTTGCGGCCACCATTGAAGGCAAATGCGTAGCGGTGACCGGCGCGGCTGGCAGCATTGGCTCGGAACTCTGCCGCCAGATCATGAAACTGCATCCCGCGCGCCTTGTCCTGGCAGAAATCGATGAGAGTCGTCTCTATGAGCTGTTCTTTGAGCTGGAGGCGCTTGAACCGGGCGTGGCGCAGATGTGCTTGGTCGATATCCGTGACCGGCGCAAATTGCTGCGCGTGTTTGCGGAGACTGCGCCGAGCGTGATCCTGCATGCGGCTGCCTATAAGCAGGTGCCGCTCATGGAGCTTGAGCCGATCGAAGCGGTGCATAGCAACGTCATCGGGACGGCGAACGTGATGGAGGCGGCAGCGCGGGTGGGCGCGCAGCGTTTTGTGCTGATCTCGACTGATAAGGCGGTGTCTCCGGCCAACGTCATGGGTAAGACAAAACAGCTGGCAGAGCGCCTCATGCTTGCGTTTGCGCGCAGCACTGGCGTAGAGCGTGGCGCTCAGGGTGAAGCTGGCAATAGGGAGGCGGAGCCGCTTGCGCCTGCGGTGACCGGGGGGCCGGCTCAGCCAGATGCGCCGTCGCATTCAGACTCGCACACGATGACCTGCGTGGCGGTCCGTTTTGGCAACGTATTGGGCTCACGGGGTTCAGTGGTGCCGATCTTTGAGGATCAACTCCGCCGGGGCGGGCCAGTCACGGTGACCGACAAGAACGTCACGCGGTTCTTCATGACGATCCCTGAGGCGGCCCGCCTGGTCCTGCAAGCGCAGGCCATCGGTTCTGCAGGCGATATCTTTGTGCTTGAGATGGGCGAGCCGCATCGTATCCTTGACCTTGCGCATAAGATGATCGCGCTTTCTGGCATTCCTGCTGACATTGAGATTATCGGGCTGCGTCCCGGTGAGAAGCTCCATGAGAGCCTGACCTCCGAAGGCGAGGAGCTTGAGCCGACGAGCGCCGAACGCATCCTGAAAGTCACACACCTCTCTGAAGCGCCATTAGACGAGCGCACCTACGAACGTCTGGTCAGCGCCCTTGAAGCAGGGACGCTGACCAGAGACGATATTATGTTACTTTAAGAAAGGCGCCTCCTTCTTAACAGGACTACTATCAATACCACCGCAGACAGGCTTACCAGGAGTGTCAGCGCGATGACTGGTCTTGCCATGTCGCCGGTTGAGGGGATCGGGGATGACTTTGGCTTTGGGGTTACGGGTGTTGGCGTCGGCGTAGACTCTGGTGTCGGCGTTGGCGTTGGCTCCGGGGTAGGCGCTGGTGCTGGTGTCAGGATTTTGACGGTTTGCCCTGCGTCGTTGATATCAGCGTGAACAGCGACCTCGGCTCCATTGTAGCTGACTGCCTCAAATACCACCACGTCGTGACCACCCAGTGTGCGGGCGTCGAAACTGAAGTCAAGCGTGACGACACCAGAGGAGGACTCTGGGGTAAAGGTCCGGGTGGCGCTCAGCTCTTTACCAGCGGCAATCACCGGCTCGGCAGCAGTCTTGTCCATCAGCGTGCCGTGCAGAGTATACGTTTTTCCCGCAGTGAGGTTGCTGTACAGCACCGTGTCGGTGATGGTCACGGGGCTGCCAGCAGGGATCGTCTTTGCATCGCTGCCTTGCTTGGTGGCCGTCGTGCGGATCAAGGGAGAAATAATCTGTAGCGTTTGCGAGGCATTGTTGATATCAGCATGGGTCGCAACGATTTTCTTCCCAATAAGCAATGACTCGAAGATCACGATACGGGCGCCGTCCAAAGCGGAGGCGTCAAAGTTGAACGTGACCTCAACGGTTCCCTGGGGCGTCACGGGGCTGAAGCTTGCCTCAGCCACAACAGGGTGTCCGGCGACTACCACGGTCGTCTCGCTGGATTGATCCATCAGGACGCCTTCGATGCGATATTCGCGTCCAACCTCAAGGTTCTTATAGCTGACGGTGTCTACCACGGTCACCTCTTTTGCCGCGATGACATTCTGGGTCCCGCTATCGGCGTCTTTTGCCTGGGTGCCGATTTCAGGGATTGCCGGCGCGATATCAGTTAAGGTCCCCAGATCGGCTACGTAGGTGTCGCGGCTGATCGTTACCTCAAACGCCGGGATAAGCTGATAGTCGGCATTTGCCGCACAGGGCAGCTCCTCGATCAGGTAGGTATCGTAGGGCAGCGCGCCCAGCGCGTCGTCAACGGGGGCCACGTTGCCAGCACGGTCGATGCCAAACCAGACGCCATCTTCATCGGTTTTGCCCGCGTTGGTGTTTTGACTGTGAGGGTTCCACGCGTTGCTGGTATCCGCATGACCGTTGGCGTCGGTCACGATAATATGGCTTTCTTTGGTGGAAGCAGACGTGATTGAAAACGGTATGCCCGCCATGCGCTTATAGGTGACGGCAACCGCCTTGAGCAGCTCCAGATCGCCCCGTTTCACCTGGTCAGGTACTCTTGGGGCAACATAGGTGCTTACTGGTTCTGCGGTTCCGACGCCGGTAATCTGGCGAACAAAAACGGGACGCTTGCCCAACAGATAGCCCTCCGGTGCCTTGATCTCCTGAACAGTCACGGTGCCCAGCGGCAGGGTCGCGGCCCCGGTAGACGAGGTGTAGAGTACATCGCCGCCAACCAGCGCGGTCTTGCTCAGGGCTGCGGTCCCGTCGCTTCCGGTCTGCAGGATCCAGGTACGCAGCGCGGCAGACGGCAGGTTTGACGCCGTGTAGTAGCCAGCGTAGTACTTGACCTCGAACTGCGCGCCCGCAAGCGAGGCGCCGCCCAGGGGCATATCTGCGGTTGTTTCAATGTCAATTTTCTCAACGACTATTTTCAGCGGGTTGTTTTGCGGGAGGTCCTTGACAACGCCCCCGTTACCGTTGTTCACACGCCCGGTATCGCCCGGTTTGACCGTGAGCGCATAGATCGTCGGATCAAGCGCGTAGCCGGTTGCCGGCGTGGTCTCTTTTACCCAGTAGGACCCGGCAGGCAGGGTGGGGGTGGTTTTGCCATAGCCTGTTGCGTCAGTCGTGATGCTCGTTACCTTCTGGGTGGCCGCCGCGTTGCTGTACACCGTATAGACCGCGCCGCTCAGCGAATAGCAGCCGTTGGCGCCAGAGAGCGCAGGATTGCCCGATTGCTTCTGAAGATCAATCTGACAATAGCGGGGCACGTCAGTCACTTGCGGAGCTGCCAGGTCAGCAATCTGCCCGGGGACAACAGTGACAGAACGGATCGTGGGGTCAAGCTCGTAGCCCTCCGGGGCACTCAACTCTTTGATGTAATAGAGGCCGCCAGAGAGCTTGTTGGCTGTTGCGACCGCAGAGACACCGTCGCCGGCAAGCGTCATCACCGTTACGGAATTTTTGTCAGCCTGCGCATCAGCGGCGCTTTGGTATACCCCATAGCGCGCGCCGTCAAGCGAGTAGAAACGATTGCCGGTGGTAGTGGCAGGATCGGCTGAAGTTTTGGTTATTCTGAGGGCGCCATAGTCGACCCAGCGTATCGTAACAAATTCTGTGCCTGCGGTCGCCTGATCATGAGGTTCGAAGCTGCGTACCCAGAACAGGAACTTGCCCGTGTAGACCCCATTGTCTTCAGTCATACTGACAAGATAGAGGGCAGCAAAGCGCTGAACGCCCTCTACCGTTGTCGTGTTATTGTGCTGGATGCAGTGCAGAATGTCTGGCAGGGTAAAGTTGATGCCCCGCTGATTATACGACGTCGTGTTCTCAACGTGATAATGGAAGTCACTGAGCCCCCACTCATAGTCGGCGGTGGGCGCCATGTCAAAGTTATAGAGCAAGTCGAGCGGCAAATCCCAGCTGGGCGCCGGGCGGTATCCGATGTCGTCTATCACGTCGACCTGGATTGTACTGACGTTCAAAATCCAATAGCCTCCGGTGCTCTTACTGAGGTCCCCGTTGGTGTAGGGGTTGCCCAGATTGAGGTTTGTTCCATCGCTACCAGGCGGCGTGAGTGCAGTGGCTGGTTGGGGCATGCCGAGTGGAAGCAGTATCACTGCTATCACTATGGCCAGGAGCCATACCAGGGAGTTTCGCAGTCGCTGCGAAGTAAGAGACGCGTTCATGTGCCTTTTCCTTTCATTCGGGGGTCGTTATTTCGCTGCAACCATAGCAGGCGTCCCTTACCCTTTTCTTACCAATGGGGCTGAAAAATGTATAAAATGCCATTTATGGAGAAATCTCCACAATTCCGGCGCTCCTGGCGCAAAATAAACGCCGTTTGGCGGCGTTGCCGCGGGGGCTGCAAACGATGAATCCACTGCGCCCTGCGGCGCCTTGCCCGGCGATGTTTATCTTGCGTCAGAAGGTTTTATGATCGCTCAATGCCGTTCTGTGGCGGTCTTGGCTAATGGTTACTTTCGGCGCCAGCTGGCAATATTCCAGCTGGTGCTGGCTTTGTAGGGCGCGACGACTCGGCGCGCCGCCTGTGCGGAGTGGCTGCGGGATGTAGCGAGCATTTGCCTGTGAACCATACAGGAACAATGCCAGGTGACGTTTACTTTAGCCCCGGATGAGCTTCCTGAGGCTTCGTGCGCGCGCCAGTCCCGCACAGTAGGCGTTAAGCAGCTGCGGGTGGTCAAGGCGCGCCAGTCCGCGCGCGACAAGCAGCGAGTTGGGCAGATACGCCGGGCGCAAAGCCGCAATGATACGCACGACGGTCTCTGATCGCAGAAAGTCCCGGTAGAAGAAGGGGGCATCTGCGGGCAGCGGGTCGGTAAGCGCGGTCAGGATCACGATCGCGCAGTAGCGCAAACGCAGCTGGCGCTCGATGGTTGCAATCGTGTTGGCGTTTTCCAGCGCCTCAAAAGCGGCCACGAAGGGCGCCAGCGCATCGACCAGACCGCTGCGCTTCTCAGAAAGCGCGCTGCCGTCCTGATGCTGATAGCTGTAGAGCGCCTGGCTTGAAAGGGACACTCGCAGGTCGCACGCATAGAGGTGGGCAACGAACTGAATGTCTTCAAGGTGCCAGAGCGCCTCGTTGAAAGAAAGCCTGTGGCGCAGCAGCAGGTCGCGCTTATAGAGCGCCGAGCTCGCAGACATCAGGGGTGCTTCGAGATCGGCGAACAGGCGGTGATAGAGCTGGCTTCCCGGCACGCTTTGGTCACGGTCAGTGACGCTGCGGATACGCTGGCTCGTTATGCTTCCGTCCTCGGCGATCTCTACAAACAACTGCGCGCAACGGGCAACCTCGGTATGCTCGCGTTGCATGAGCGCGATGAGCTGCTCAAGAAACCCGGGCGCCAGCTGATCGTCGGCATCCAGAAAGCAGACATACTGCCCAACAGCCATTTCCAGTCCGATGTTGCGTGCGCTGGAAGGACCTCCGTGGGGCGCTCGCAGAAGGATTACGCGCTCGTCGTCGCGCGCAACCTCTTCAACGATGGCGGCGCTGTCGTCAGTCGAGCCGTCATCGACGACCAGGATCTCCAGAGAAGAGACCGTCTGCGCCCGGACCGAATCCAGACACCCTCTTATTGCCCGCTCTTTGTTGTAGAGCGGCACAACAACAGAACAGCGAGGAGTGAAGTTTGAGGTACTCATAATGCTTACTATCTTATATCCAAGTCCGACAGTTCCGCTATACTAATTCCCAGCATGACGTGCCGCCATCCGGAGTGGCACTGGACAGAACCTGGCGCTTGCTCCGTAGGGCGCGTCGACTCGGCGCGCCTCTGTTCGGAGCAGTACCCGGCGGAACTTGGCACCTGCTTCGTAGGGCACGTGGACCCCCACGTGCCGCATGTTCGGAGTAGCAACAGGACGCTAGATTTCGCGCCATGAAGAAAAGGAGTAGCTATGACGCAGGCCGAGCGAAAAGTCGCGCTTATCACCGGGATCACCGGCCAGGACGGCGCCTATCTTGCGGAGTTTCTGCTTGAAAAAGGCTATGAGGTTCATGGCATCAAACGGCGCAGTTCAAGCTTTAATACGGAGCGCAT
>WQYT01000059.1 GCA_009781115.1 Coriobacteriia bacterium | reverse complement strand
GACGGATTCCGCTTTGTGCGGGCGCTTTCGCCCACAAGCTACCTGCTGGCGGCTGCGCTGACGCTGGTCTTCGCGGTATTCGTGAACCTCGCGATGATCCCGAAGATACAGGGCGTCGACATGCTGGAGTCGTTGAAATCTGTCGAGTAGAGCGCGACGTCGCCTTCTTGGGTGTCAGCCGATCTTGGATGGGGATTTCTTTTTTGCTTGAGGCAGCCCTCAGGGCCACCTGGGCCCTTCGGTCTGTTTGTTCCCACTTCGGTGCTGGGCAATAGCTTTGGTCTGGCAGAATCTCTGTAGGGCGCGACGACCCCGGCGCGCCTCTGTTCGGAGTAGCAAAGACCCTGTAGGGCGCGACGACCCGGCGCGCCTCTGTTCGGAGTAGCAAAACCTCTGTAGGGCGCGACGACTCCGGCGCGCCTCTGGTGCAGGTGATGCTGACTTTCAGGCGCCAGCCAGTATAATAGTCCTCTTACAACCGCTCACTTAAGGAGTCAGATTGCCTACAAGAAAACATATTCGCCTTCAGGGGTACAACTATAGTCAAGAGGGAGCCTATTTTGTCACGGTTTGCACTATGAATAGAGTAGAACTGTTTGGCAAGATCGACACCTCTGATGTCGTAACGCTTAAGCTTTCCAGCTATGGGAAGATCGTAGATGAAGCAATTCTTGAGATGGCCGACCACTACGACAGCCTGTCGCTGGACAAGTATATTGTGATGCCCAACCACATACACATGATCCTGTTTTTTGATGAGGGACAGAAGATGAAGTCGCAACGGCCAATGACGGCTTTACTCCCAACAGCGATCGCTGCTTTGAAAAGAATAACAAACAAAAGGGCTGGGCGTAGTCTCTGGCAGGCATCTTATCATGACCACATTATTCGTGATGAGAAGGGGTATCTTACTGTCTGGAGCTACATTGATACGAATCCGCAGAGATGGGCAGATGATGAGTATTACTCCGCAGAGGGGTAAGTTTGGGTGTCATCGAGCACATTGCGGTTCCGAGCAGAGGCGCGCCGGGGTCGTCGCGCCCTACGGAGTCTCTGCCAGCCATAGTCGCCACAGCTGACGCCAGAATAAGCAGCAGAGGCTCGCACCTTCCACGGTTTTCCTTTAGATTCCTTTGGATTTTGTTAGACTTCTTTGGATTTTGTTAGATTTCTTTATTGCCGCACGTAACAACCGTGTCTCTATCGTGGTTTCCAGGGTTTTGCTGTCCTGGGCAGAGGCGCGCCGGGGTCGTCGCGCCCTACAGGTCTGTGCTCATCACAGCTGCGTAAGCTGACGCCAGAATGGCTGCTCAGGCGATAGCTTGCGTGGTTCTGGTTGGCAATGGCTCTGTAGGGCGCGACGACCCGGCGCGCCTCTGCCCGGGGTGGCAGCTTGTTGTCGGTTACGGGCGGATGAAGACGGGGGTGCCGATCTTTACCTGGTCGTAGAGCCAGATGACGTCGGCGTTGCTCAGGTGCAGGCAGCCGTGCGAGGAGGCGCTGCCTCCGACGGTGCCGCCGTGGATACGGTAGCCGTAGTCGACGACCTGCCCTTTGGAGTTGCGCGTGACGACGTTCATCGCGCGCGCGCCCAGAGGCCCGGTATGGCTGGGGCCGATCCGCTCCGGCATGTTCATCGACCAGTCCTCATGGGGGTTGATCCACACCGGCGCAAAGCGCTTCTCGCCAATATAGTAGTCCCCGGGCTTGGTCTCGTAGCCGGGTTTTCCGGTGGCGGTGACCATGCTGCGCACCAGCTTGGCGCCCAAATAGAGGTTCATCTTCTTCGCGGACAGGCTCACCACGATGCAGGGCGCATTAGCAAGCGAGGCTGCGGTAACTTTGGGAGCATTGGTCGTTGCCGGGACCGTAAAGCTCTGCGCCTGGCCGGTATCGATGGCCGTCTTGATTGTCTGGCTAAGCTGCGTGGTGGTCGCGGCGGCATCAACCGTTGCGCCGACGACCTCGGGGGTAGCGGTTGGCACGAGGCTTCCGGCAGGCAGAGTCAGGTGAGCGTCAACAGGCGCCACCGCAAACTTCCTGGCCAGCGTGGCCACGTAGGAAGCAACCGCCTGCTGATCGATCGTATAGGGAAGCTCCACATCACGGGAGACACTCTGTTCCAGCCAGTCATAGCGCAGGCGCTGGAGCAGGGTCATGTCAGAGCGGGCCGTGGTAATGCTGTCCACCACGCGCGTGGTATCAAAGCTCACAAAACCCTTAATGGGGGTACTTTGCTGACCGGCGGCGACCCGCAGGTCGATCTGCTGCCCGCTCAGGTCAGCGATAATCGTCTCGACCTTGGGCTGGACCTCACTTTTGGTCAGCCCTCCAAAAGACTGCCCCTGAAAGGACACCCCGTTGGGGATGACGTCTGCCATCTGCTGATCGTGATAGTACAGGTAACCGGCGCCGGCGCCAAGCAACACAACCAGGCAGAGCGCAATGATCAAAAGCGCGTTGCGCAGCGGATGGCGCCTCTTTTCTGGCGCGGCCATTTCTGCTTCCTGCTGCGCTTCCAACACGGCAACCTGGCGATCCAGCGCCCCAGAATCAGTCTCCGGCTCGGGAGCGGGAGTGGCCTCAGCTTCAGGAGCGGGAGCAACCGCAGCTTCGGGAGCAACCGCAGCTTCGAGCGCCGCCGCTGTCGCGGGCACAGCCGCCGCTTCAGTTTCGGTCGCAAGCGGGATGCCGGGGGTGCCAGCAACCTCAGGCGCAGCGCCTGCCTCGACCGCAGCGCCTGCCTCGACCGCAGCCGCCGCTTCGACCGCAACCGCCGCCTCCGCGGCCCCAGCCTCAGCTGGCGCCACCTCCGTCGCCTCGGTCGCTGCTTCTTCTGGCGTCGCCTCCGGTGTCAGGGGCGATAAATCTGTGTCTGCCATATGCTCACTTTCTGTTTTCATCACTCAGGGGTAACGCGTGTTGGTGCGCATTGACGCGCATTGACGCGTGTGATACTTCAGCACATATTATACTGACCAGAGCGACACTCTGGGCGCGGATGTTGTGTTCACGTTATACTAGATAGGTTATGGCACAAAATCCAACATACCAGGCGCCAAAAGGTACCGTTGACCTGACCGGCGACAGTGCTCGTGCCTGGGAGTATCTGAATCACACGGCGGCGCAGGTTTTTTCACGCTACGGCTACGAACTCATCTGCACGCCCATCTTTGAAGCGACCGAGGTGTTCGCGCGCGGAATCGGCGCGGCCACCGATGTGGTCAACAAGGAAATGTACAGCTTCAAGGACAAGAAAGGGCGCAGCCTGACCCTGCGCCCGGAGAACACGGCCGGCGTCGTGCGCGCTGCCATCCAGGGCAACCTGGCAGGCGAGGCGGGCCTTGCCAAGCTCTACTATGCAGGGCCGATGTTTCGCTACGAGCGTCCCCAGAAAGGCCGCCAGCGCCAGTTCTATCAGATCGGGGCAGAGGCGCTGGGACCGGCCAGCCCTGAGGCTGACGCAGAGATGATACTGATGCTCTGGAACTACTTTTGCACGCTGGGCCTGCCGGTGGTAAACATGGAGCTGCTGGTCAACTCAATGGGCTGCCCACAGTGCCGCCCCGCGTATCGCGAGCACCTGGCGGACTATCTGCGCGACCACACCAAAGAGCTGTGCCCTGAGTGTCAGACGCGTGCAGATACCAATCCGCTGCGCGCGTTTGACTGCAAGAATCCGCAGTGCCAGACGGTGCTTGCCACCGCCCCCAAACTTTCAGACGCGCTCTGCGACGACTGCGCCAGCCACCAGAGGCAGGTAACGGCGCTGCTTGAAGCGGCTGGCGTTACCTATACGCCTGATCCGACGTTGGTGCGCGGTCTGGATTACTATACGCGCACGGTATTTGAGGTGCAGATTAAAGACGGTCTGGGCGCGCAAAACGCGCTGGGCGGCGGTGGCCGCTATGACGGGCTGTTCGAGCAGCTGGGTGGCAAGCCTACGCCGGGCATCGGCTTTGCTCTGGGTTTCGAGCGCGTAGCTCTGGCTCTGGATGCGGCAAATCAGTACTTGTTTTCTGCGGGCGGCCCGCGCGTTTGCTACGTGGCGGCTGCTGACGCTGCGTTGCGTGGCCGGGCCTTCGGGCTGGCGCAGACAATCAGGACCTCTACTCAAAAGTGGGCGGCGCTCTGTGACCTGCAGAACAAATCGCTCAAGGCGCAGTTTAAGGCCGCAGACCGCGCGGGTGCAGCCGTCGTGGTCATAGTTGGCGCTGATGAATTTGAAGCAGGTCAGGTACGGATGCGCAACATGCAGACCCATGCTGAAGAACTCATTGCTTTTGACGGTGTTGCCCGGTGGCTGGATGACCATCCAGAATTGCAGGGCGCCTCAAATCAACTTTCTGTAAGCTCCTACACCTCTTAACCGCAGGACCGCAAAACCACAGGACCCGAAAGGACATCATGTACGACGCACGCTATACGATTCGCAGCCACACCTCCGCCCAGCTGGACATCGAGGCGGTGGGAGAGGCCGTCACGCTGGCCGGCTGGGTGGCGCGCCGCCGCGACCATGGCGGGCTGATATTTATCGACCTGCGCGACCGCGCGGGCCTGACGCAGTGCGTCTTTGACCCGGAAGACTCCGGCGGCGCGGCCTTTGCGCTGGCTGAGGCCGTGCGCCCCGAGTGGGTCGTCAGCCTGACCGGCACGGTGCGCCCGCGCCCTGATGACGCGCTCAACCCGGACCTGGCTACCGGCGCGATCGAGGTGCTGGTAAGCGAGCTGACGGTGCTCAACCGTGCCAAAACGCCGCCCTTCGAGATCGAAGACGGGATAGAGACCGCAGAAGACGTCCGCATGAAGTGGCGCTACCTTGACATCCGCCGCCCCGAGGTCGAGCGTGCGCTTGAGCTGCGCAGCGCCGTGACCCACGCCTTCCGCTCCGCCCTGGCCGAGCGCGGCTTCCTGGAGATCGAGACCCCGATGCTGACCAAGTCCACGCCCGAAGGCGCCCGCGATTACGTGGTGCCCTCGCGCCTGGCGCCCGGCAAGTTCTACGCGCTGCCGCAGTCGCCGCAGCTCTTCAAGCAACTGCTGATGGTGGGCGGCATCGAGCGCTACTATCAGATCGCGCGCTGTTTTCGCGATGAGGACCTGCGCGCCGACCGCCAGCCGGAATTCACGCAGGTCGATATCGAGATGTCTTTTATCACGCAAGATGACATCATGGCGCTGGCAGAAGACGTCCTGACTGAGGTCATGGCTGCGGCGGGTGTTCCCGCTGAGAGCTTCCGCACGCCGCTGGACCGCCTGACTTGGCATGAGGCGATGGATCGCTTTGGCAGCGATCGCCCGGACCTGCGTTTTGGCCTTGAGCTGATCGACGTGAGCGAGGTCGTCGCGGGCTGTGACTTCAAGGTGTTTGCCGATGTGGTTGCCACAGGTGGCGTCGTCAAGTGCATCAACGTGAAAGAGGGGGGCCGGGCGCTCTCGCGCAGCCGCATCGACGCGGTAGGAAAGATCGCCGAAGGCGCGGGCGCAAAAGGCATGGCCTGGATCGTCTTTGGGGAGCGTGGCGAGGTCCGCTCTCCCATTGCAAAGTTCCTGGGCGACGAGGTCATCGCGCGTCTGCGCGAGGCCGCAGGCGTGGTGGACGGCGATCTGCTGGTCTTTGGCGCGGGCCCGCGCGACGCGACCAACGAGGTACTCGGCGTGGTGCGTCTGGCGCTGGCAGACGAGATGGGCATCGAGCGCACGGGATTTTGCCCGCTGTGGGTGGTAGACTTTCCGCAGTTTGTCCACGACGCCGACACCGGCGGCTGGACGGCCAATCATCATCCCTTCACGCGGCCCTTTGACGCCGACATTGACAAGCTGGAGACTGACCCGGGCGCCGTGCTCAGCTACTCCTATGACTTTGTGCTCAACGGCCTGGAGGTCGGCGGTGGCACCTTGCGTGTCCACGACGCGGACCTGCAGCGCCGCGTGCTTGCGGTCATCGGCCATGATGCGGCGGCGGCCCAGGAGCAGTTCGGCTTTCTGCTTGACGCGCTGGGCTTTGGCGCGCCGCCCCACGGCGGTATCGCCCTGGGCCTTGACCGCCTGGTGATGATCCTTGCCGGCGCCACCTCGATCCGCGAAGTCATCGCATTCCCCAAGACCAGCAGCGGCTTTGACCCGATGACCGACGCCCCCAGCGAGCTCTCCGCCCGCCAGCTGGCCGACGTCCACCTCCGCCTCAGCTAAATCCGGCACTGGGCAACAAGTCCCAACTCATGCGTAGCGCGTGCCGACCCGGCGCGCCCTGCCCGGGCTGGCAGCGGCTTCCGCCTCCGGCCTCAGCTAAAGCGTCAGCAACTCTTCGATGGTGATGTCGAAGGCGTCGGCCAATGCAAGCAAGGTGTGTAGCTGGGGGTTCATCGGCGTGCCTGGCTTTGACTCGCCTTTTTCGAACTTCTGATAGGTGTAGACCGAGATTCCGGCACGATGAGCTATACGCTCCTGACTCAATTTCCTCTCGACCCGTAGCGCGCATAAACGCAAACCGAGCTGCCTTGAGAAAGTGCTGCTGCGCTCGCTGTCCCCTGCTTGCTCTAAATACACCATAAATTAACTATCAGCGAAGTATCTCTTCGACACTACCATATTGGTATGGGAATATAAATGTGGTAAAATTTGTTATGGTTTTGTGAGGGGAAATCAAAAATTCAACAAAGGGGGCTCTCGCAAAATGAAACAAAAGTTCACAAACAAACATTTTTAACAAAAATCCGTAATAAATAACTCTTTTTTGGCTCTATCTATCTGGAGCAGCTCCACCTATCTGGAGCAATTAATTGTCATGTTAGCGCTCGTTAGTGAGGGAGGATTATATGACGAGACACGACAGGGGTATGACTTCGTTGAATAATGCTGAAAGGTCTGGCAAGGGACTGCCTCAGATTTCAGTTAATCAGCGGCGTCTGACCGCACTGGTCAAACAGGCGCAACAGGGTTCGTCGGCGGCATTTGCGCAACTTTACGAGATATACTTTGATCGCGCCTACTACACAGCTTATAAGGTGCTGCACGATGCAGGCGCAGTCGAAGAGGTCGTTCAGGAGGCGTTTTTACGCGTCCTGACCAAGATTGATACCTTGCAGGAGCCAGAGAAATTTAACAGCTGGTTTTTCTCGGTCATCTACTACCAGGCCATGCATTATATGCGCGATAACCGTGCGGCCTATCAGATGGAATCGCTTGACGCGATCGGGGACTTTGACGCCAGAGCCCCGGAGGTCATCGACGCGGAGTTTCTGCCGGCCGAAGCGCTTACGATCAAAGAGGACCGCGCCCTGCTGCTCCGCCTGATCGATGAGCTTTCTGTGACGCAGAGGGTCGCGCTCATCCTGTATTACTACGACGAACTTTCAATCACGCAGATAGCGGAGGTGCTTGGCGTCAGCTCGCCTGCGGTGAGCAAGCGCCTCTATGATGCGCGCAACACGCTGAAAACCAGTTTTATCCGGGAGTCGCAAAGCGCCGGCGCACCGATTGCGACAAATCAGGCGCACCCGGTATTGCAACAGCTTATGCAGGAGGAGGCGCCAACAGAAGAGTATGCAGAGGCACGCCAGCGCACGACCGCCTGGATAGCGGGCTGCCTGCCAGCGATACTGGCAACGCAGGCAAGCAAATCTTCAATAGTCCCCTCAGGGCTGAAGGGCCTTTTGGGAGGGGCTCAGACTCAATCAGCGCACGTGGCGGTGGCGCCCCACATACTGCCCATCGTGGCAAAAGTTGCCTGCGGCATAGCGGCGTCGGCGTTGCTTACGGGTGGCGTCTGGTATGGCGTGCGTCAAGTCGCAGCACACGCCGCCCCCAGCACGCCGCCCGCCAAAGCTGCCGTCCAGACAGTAGGATCAGGCGCCTCTGCCTCTGTTACAACAACGCCCACGACGGCTGCAAAGCAAAAAAGTACGTCCGACACAGCCTCCGGCACAGCCGCCCTGACGGCGCCAGCATCAGCTTCTGACCCGACGCCTCGCCCGGTCATTACAACCATGCAAACAACGATAACCTATCCTGTGGGAACAATTCTGACGGCGGAGAGGATCCTGCATGACTCCGGCGCCGGCGCCTGCGATGCGCAAGGAACAGCAATCGCAGTAACGCTTCACGGGCTGGAAATCGTCAACAGCAACCGGGAAGGAAGTTACCAGGTCTACCTGCACGCAACCGACAACATCAGCCTTGGCGCCAAAACAAAGGTCCTAACCATTGTTCTGCGCTAATCACAAACCCGTCATTGCGAGGAGCAAAGCAAGCAAATCGTCATTGCGAGGAGCGAAGCGACGCGGCAATCCACAAACCTGCGCGCCGCCCTCACTGCGGAGCGCCCGGAAAACAGTCCGGTGGACTGTTTTCAGCGGAGCAGGGGCTTGCCCCCCGCGCCTTACCCGGAGAGAAAGGCTTTTTTTAAATGGAGACAGCCCTCAGGGCCATCGAGGCCCTTCGGTCTGTTCGGAACTGGAGGTTGACTTGAATCAATGCGCGCCACCGGTACTGGGCACCGAGCTGCAACTCATGCGTAGCGCGCGGGGACCCGGCGCGCCACCGGAACTGGGCAACCGGCCCGGCTAGGCAAAGACCCCGTAGGGCGCGACGACCCGGCGCGCCTCTGTTCGGAGAAACATAGACCCCGGGCCACAGAGCAAAACTGTAACCCAAGCGCACCGACGCGCTTACCAAGGAAGAAGCAAGAAGGATCCCTCAAGGGGGGGATTAATTTGGAGGAGGACCATACATGAGAACACGTAAACCATCGTCACGGGGCAATTCCCCCGCTACCGTCATTGCGAGGAGCGGCGAAGCCGCGACGCGGCAATCCAGTAATTTGCGAGCGACAGCGAGCGAGGCCGAAGGCCGCCCGCGGCAATCCAGCAGTCTGCGCAGGCGTGCCCTGATGATGGTCCTTTCAGTAGCGATGCTGCTGCAACTGATCGCCCCCGCGGCAACCCCCCAGGTGGCCAGCGCAGACACCCCGTCTGCAAACAACACCACCATCGCCACGTGGGTGCGCACTTCCTCTACTATGGAGCAGTCCGGATCCGAAGACTTCATCAAAGCTTCCAACCTCCCCACCTACACCGACCCGGTCAACGGCATCCTGCGTTGCAAACCAAACGCGCTCTGCGGCCAGGACATCACTCAGAAAGTCGAAGTGCGCTTAGACGTGAATTGGAGGGAGCCCATCCCCGGTGGCACGATCACCTTCACCGTACCCTATGGAACAAACACCGTAACCTTAGGAGGCGATCCCTCAACAGCAGCCAATGCAGCCTCAGTCTCTTTGCAGGCACGCGGCACTGCCGCAAACCAGGCAGCTCCCGGCCAGCCTCGTACCTGCACGATCACCCTGAAGAGCGACATGACTCCTGGATCGATGTTTAATATCTTCTATGTGCTTACATTTACACAAGGCAGCCAGTGTTTCGATGGCGACACCGGAGATTTGACCCCACACCTTAATCAAAGCGGAACAGAGATCGCCGTAGGCGAAGCACTGAGTGTGACTTCCGCTTGCAAGACTATCCCATACGCTTGCCTGCAACTTGCGAGCAATCCTCGTACTCCGCAATGCATCGGTCCTAATCCCAATTTTGCTACTGATGTCATCCCTTTTCTTTCACCGACTACCGCTCAGACAGCCAAGGTTGGCCCAACCTATATACTGAGCCCGGGTATTTTGACTCATATGCCAGATGCACGGGCGGACTATACCTCTGGTAGCTACTCCTCTGCCTCTGCCCCCAAGACCTTAACGATCACTATCACCCTGCCCGCAGAAGCTACGTTGGCGCCAACGCAAGTAGCGGCGTTTTCTAACTACACCCAGTCAACGGTAAACATTGCCGGGCAGGATCATATTGTGCTGACGACAACGGCAATTGTGAGTGTGGGCTATGCCGCAATTCAAAGCACTATTCGGCCTTCTGCTCCCAGTATTGCTGTTATCTACACAGCCCCTCCATCTGGTGGAGCTTCTTCGTATACCTATGATGTCAAAGCAACAGGCACCTGGTATGACGATAGTCCTATTGGTCAAATTGAGAGTCCAGACATCACGCAGCTTTACAGCACTGATGTGGTGAAGGTGAACTATACTGCCACTGCCCGATCCTGCGTCACCTTCGCGCCTTCACCAGATTATCCGGGGAATTTTGGTAGTGTAACGGACTATTATGGCGCTACCAATGAAAGTTCAGCGCTTGTTCCCGGTGATTACACAACCCTGAACTATCAGCTTAACAACAACCAAAGTACCGGCGAAGCTGCCCTCAATGACGTAAGCTACACGATTCCTTTCCCCTCAGGGGACCTGCTCGATATCAGCGACTTCATTGTCAATTCCAGTATTGTAGCCAACCCTCTGGTCAAAGACTATCTTGATAAGATGACCGTAACCTATTCAGACAATGATTCTGCTACCTTTTCTTTTGATGATCCAACTATCTTTAGCCAGACCGTAGTGATGAACGGAGGAGGTACCGCTCTTTATCCCACTGGCTATGTCACCACAGCAGCGCCAGCTAACTGGATCATGAACGGCAAGGCTGATTCGGTTTATATCACGCAGATTAAGATCACACAAAAGCAACCGCTTGCATATGGGGATACTGTCAGCTTTAACTTCAAAGCACGCTTGAGAAACAAGCGTCACAGCGGACCCGATATCATCCCGGGTACCGACACGGTACAAACACAGATGACCACAACGGTGACACCAGAAGATGGCACGAGTACGCCTCAGAACAAGAGCGCAACAGCTCAGACGTATCCTATCTATGCAACGACTGATGACATTCCTTTAGGTAAGCCATCTATGATCGCTTCGTCGACCTTTGCCGGTCTACCAACAAACACCTCTGCTGGTACTGAGGTTCCACTTACTAACGCCATCCGTTACAATGCGCCATCGATCAATTACAACGCTCGCATCCACAATCCGACCGTCTGGCTTGCAGTGCCGGACTACTTGCAGATTGATGCCTCAAGCCTCACGCTTTCGATTGGCTCAGGAACAGCGAATACGCCAACAATCGCTAATGGCAACCTGCGCCAGATAGCAGACACGGACGCGCAGATCCATCCAGCCGATACCTCACATGCTGGAGTTAACCTTTATGCGATTACCTACTATGGAGATCTGCATGCACTCCAGGATTGGTGGCTGCAAGTTAACTATAAGCTGATTATCCCGGATGGAACTCCGGCTAAGGTTAATGTGCCAATTCGGGCTTTCTATACAGCCGAAGGTGTTTCGGGTGCTTGGTCTTTAGGCAGTGGCGTCAGCATCGGCGATCCATATGACCTTGATGGCGACGGTAACACAACTGCTAATATCATGGCGCAGCAAGCTACCTTCACTATCTTAGTCCCTTCAATTATTTCTAACACCACGGTTGCAAACGCAGACCAGGAAGCTTCTACCACGTGGAAGAAGGATGGCTTCAATATCCCTTCATCTCCCTGGGCAGTCAGTAACTTGGCGCGCGCTAAAGGCACTGCTACTCTGCGTTCGACGGTTTCAAACGGAACAGGAACGTCTTGTAGCGGGACTGTCTATACGGCGCTTCCGTCAGGGGATTTCACACCAAGTCTTACCGGCGTCAGTCTTAATCAGGTATCTCTGGTAACCGGTATCAGTGCGGCAGCTTCTGCAACCTATGCCTATACCACTGTCACGGGCACTGACCCTGATCTGATTACCAGCTGGACAACCTTTAGCGATCCAGCAGATGTACCCGCAAATGCAACTTATCTGCGCTTTACTGGCATTACCCTGCCTGCAAGCACGCGGGTAGATGTTGTAACTACCTACAAGATCCCTGACGACGCAGAGCAGGGAGAAATAGTACGCGCCAATGAAGTAGCAGATCTCGATACCATAGATGGACGCTACTACGCTACTACTAACTCAGCAGGCTTTGTGATCTCTAAACCAAGCTACATCGTCAATTACTACCAGGACAGCCTAGACAGCGCCAACCTGATTGGCTCAAGCGATGAGATTGATGCGGTAGTAGGCAGTACAGTCGATCTTGCTTCCGGAACGGTCAATGGACAACTCGACTTTAAGCGTCCCCCAGGATACAAGGAAGGCAAACAGCAAAATGCCCCCTTTATCGTGCGTGATGCCACAGGAACTATTCCTGATCTTGCAACCGGTAACTGCAACATCATTGATGTACTCTACACCAACTCAGTCTATACGGTGCACTACGACGCTGATGGGGGAACTCCTTCGAGCTATCTGGACTCAGATATGCTGCTTTGGGATAGCTCGGGCTTTTTGCCTACTACCTCTCCTGAACGGACAGGCTATACCTTCAATGGCTGGAAAAGTCCTGATACAGACGTCATAGCAGGACCTAGCACTCCTTATAGTGCTTTGGTTGCTGATGACTCGGTAGCAGAAGTAACCCTTGTTGCTGACTGG
>WQYT01000058.1 GCA_009781115.1 Coriobacteriia bacterium | reverse complement strand
GGATCATACACAGTGCCGGTCATGGAAAGCTTGTCTTCAGCCCACCTTATATGCGAGAGTATCTGCTGAAGAAGAACAAAACAGAGTGAAGCAAGCAAAACTTCACCCCCTGCTATACTGGAAGCACCGTGACAAAAGGGGGACAGTCCCCATTTTGTCATCAGCATGAAAGGACTCGCCTCGCATGGACACAAAAACGCATCTGGCTGATTTGCTTACCGGCGCGCTGACCGCGGCGGTCGCTGACGGTTCGCTGGCTTTGACCGCCACCCCGGCTATCGAGCTGGAGCGTCCGCGCGACGCGGCGCACGGCGACTGGGCCTGCCCGGTCGCGCTGCGCCTGGCCAAGGAGGCCAAACGCGCCCCGCGTGACATCGCGCAAATCATCGTCGATCACCTGCCGCAAGACGACGCCATCGCCGCCACCGAGATCGCCGGCCCGGGCTTCATCAACGTCACGCTCTCGACGGCAGCGCTCGCACAGGTGCTCGTCGAGGCCCACACCGCGCGCGCGGACTTCGGACGCGGCGAACCCAAGGGTGAGTACGTCCAGATCGAGTTCATCTCGGCCAACCCGGTCGGCCCCATGCACGTGGGCCATGGCCGCTGGGCGGCGCTCGGCGACAGCCTGGCGCTCGTGATGGAGCACGCCGGCTACGAGATCCAGCGCGAGTTCCTCCTCAACGACGAGGGCAACCAGATGAACATCTTTGCCGACAGCGTGGCGGAGCGCTATCTTGAGCTCCTCAGTCAGCCCTTCGATGAGGGCGCAATCGGCTACAAGGGCGCCTACATCAAAGACATTGCCCAGCAAATCATCGACGCAGAAGGCGCAAGTTGGGTCAACAAGCCCGCAGACGAGCGGCGCGCGTACTTCCGCGAGCGCAGTTACGAACAGGTGTTGAATAACACCAAGGCGATCTGTGACCGCTTTGGCGTGCACTTTGACGAGTGGTTCAGCGAACATCAGCTTCATGTGCCGGATGCACAGGGCAAGACGCCCATCGAGCACTCCATTGACGAGCTGCGCGAGAAGGGCTACATTTTTGACGAGGAGGGCGCCGTCTGGTTCAAATCGACGCTCTTTGGTGACGAGAAGGACCGCGTGCTTATCAAGAAGGACGGCGTCGCGACTTACTTTGCCGCAGACGTCGCCTATCACGATAACAAGTTCAAGCGCGGATTTGATCGCGTCATCAACATCTGGGGCGCCGACCATCACGGCTACATCCCGCGCATGATGGCGGTTGTTGCGGCGATTGGCTATCCCGACAAGTTGGAAATCCTACTGGGGCAGCTCGTGACGCTCATGCGTGGCGGCCAGCCAGTCCGCATGTCAAAACGCACCGGAGAGATGGTCACCTTCGAGGAGCTTATGGATGAGGTCGGCGTAGACGCGGCGCGCTACCACCTCGTACGTATTTCCAGCGATCAGCAGCTCATCTTTGACATTGAGGTCGCCAAGGACCAGAGCGCAAACAATCCGCTCTACTACGTGCAATATGCCCACGCGCGCATCTGCAGCGTCCTGCGCAAGGCAGCGGGACTGGCCGCAGACGAGGCCGCTGACATCGACGCCGTGACGGCGGGACTGATCGCGGACACGCCCCCGGACTTCACGCTGCTGAGCGACGAGAGCGAGATCGCGCTCATGCGCAAGCTCGCGAGCTTCTCAGAGACAGTGGAGCGCTCTGCACGCGACCGCGCGCCCTTCCGCCTGGCTCACTACGCCGAGGAGCTGGCCGCGATCGTGCATCAGTTCTATGGCCGCTGCCCAATGCTTGTGCCCGACGACCCTGCGCTGACCGCGGCGCGCCTCTACGAGGCCGACGCCGCCCGCTGGGCGCTCAAGACGGTACTCGCCCTGATAGGAGTCAGCGCCCCCACGAAGATGTAGGCGACACGCCTGAAGAGGGGCCAGAAGGGGCCAGAAGGCCAGAAGGGCCAACCACCGTTTTGCCACCGGCAAAGTGACGACATGCTTGATAGCGGGCAGGGTTAACTCCCCTGCTGGCTCGGGCCATTCCGTTTGCCAAATACTTGAAGTTTTTACCTGAGTGCGCGCTTAGATTTTACATTGCTCTCCTAGACTAATTAGTGTCCTGAGCAGATTACGTAAGGAGAGCATATGAAAAAACTGATCGCAAGCGTTCTTTGTCTGGCCCTGTTGGCAACCATCCTGGCTGGCTGTGGGTCATCAAACACGGGCGCAAACGCAAACGCAGGAACCGGCTCGACGTCAAGTGTTTCCGGCAGCATCGCGATGGACGGGTCCTCAGCGCTGCTCCCTTTGGCGCAGACCGCGGCTACGCAGTTCCAGGCCAAAAACCCGGATTGCGCGATCACGGCCAACGGCGGCGGTTCGGGCACCGGACTCAACGACGTGCTGGCTGGTACCGTGGACATCGGCAATTCGGATGTCTATGCTGCAGAGAAGCTCACCGCCGCAGATGCGGCCAAACTGGTTGACCACAAGGTGGCGCTCATCGGTGTGGCAACCATCGTCAACGCGGATGTGGCTGCAGCGGTCAAGAGCCTGAGCAGCGACCAACTCAAATCGATATTCAGTGGACAGACCAAGAACTGGAGTGTGGTCGGCGGCCCCAACGAGGCCATTACGATCATCAATCGCCCCACATCTTCGGGGACCCGCTCGCTCTTCCAGAAGTGGGCGCTGGGCGGTCAGAAGAGCGTCGAAGGCGCCACTTCGCTGCAGACTGATGACTCAAAGGCGCTTCTGACGACGGTTGGCGCCACCAAGGGCGCCATCGGCTATGTGGCGCTGTCCTATCTGGTTCAGCCAAGCGCTCAGATTGGTACGGTGGGCATCGATGGCGTTGACGCGACCTATGCCAACATCTACAACAACACCTACCAGGTCTGGGGCTACGAGCACATGTATACCAAGGGCCAGCCCAAGGCCAACGTGCAGGCGTTTCTGGACTATATGTCCTCCGCGGACATGGCGTCAACGATCGAGTCGAGCGGCTACGGGGTTATCGCCAGCCTGAATGCCGCCGCGGCGGCCTCGCGCTAGATGGCATGGCGCTTGCG
Source organism: Coriobacteriia bacterium (assembly GCA_009781115.1). GTDB lineage: Bacteria > Actinomycetota > Coriobacteriia > WRKU01 > WQUG01 > WQUG01. The sequence goes on along the minus strand of WQYT01000058.1, from coordinate 9,493 downwards.
AGTAGCAACAGTTCATCCGGGAGTGAGACCTGCGCCAAGCGGGTCTCGCTTCACGTGTCAAGGGATGCGGGTGAGACGGGTGAGACAGGGGGACGGTTCTCTTGTCTCATTTCAGATGAGACAAGAGAACCGTCCCCCTGTCTCACCCGTCTCACCCAGGACAGAGAGATCGAGGTTGTAGTGTAGTGGAATCGAAACTCAGAAAACTGAAGACAGAATATCTCGGACGCACCATCGTGACGGTGTTCGGGATATCTATTATTGTGCTGACGCTGGCCATTCTTGCGTTCCTCGGCTACAAGGGGGGCGCTACGTTTCTGACTCATGGGCATAGCCTGGCGTCCTTCCTATTCAGCTCAAAGTGGGATCCGGCGCAGGCGGGGCAGGTCGGCACGGTGGGCTCGGCAGTCTTTATTGTAGGCACCCTTGAGGTCGCCGCGCTGGCGCTGCTAATCGCTGCGCCGTTTTCTCTGGCGGTGGCGATCGTCATCAGCGACCTGGCGCCGCGCGTCGGGCGCCGCTTTTTGCGTCCGGTTATCGAGGTCTTTGTGGGTATTCCCTCGGTGGTTTACGGCTGGCTGGGTCTGACCGTGCTCGTGCCGCTGGTGGCCCGGATCTTCCATTTGCCCTTTGGGTTCAGCGTGCTTTCTGCGGGCCTGGTGCTTGCGGTCATGATCTTTCCCACGATCACGAGCGTGGCGGCAGACGCGTTGCAGGCAACGCCGCCGGAGTCCAAAGAGGCCTCTTACGCGCTGGGCTCGACCCGCTGGCAGATGATCCGGCGCGTGGCCCTGCGCTACGGGCGCACCGGCATACTCACGGGCATCGTGCTCGGCCTGGCGCGCGCCTGTGGCGAGGCGCTGGCGGTGGCGATGGTCATCGGGCAAAGCAACTCCTTTGCCCACGGGCTGCTGAGCCCCACCAACACGATCACAGCGGTCATCACCTCAAGCATGGGCAACACCGTCAACGGGAGCGAGTACAACGACGCGCTCTGGTCGCTGGCCTTTCTGCTGCTGCTGATCTCGCTCGTGTTCATTGTTGTGATCCGCTTTATAGGAAGGCAGCGTGAGGACTCATGACCTTATTGTTATTGCGCGCAGCGCACAGCGCGACGCGGCAATCCAGCAAATCCGGATCCAGCAATGCGGGTATGGCCCACATCCGGCGGGCGAAGCTCGCGGATAAGACCATCACGGTCATACTCTCGACGATCGCTGCGCTGTTTGTGGTCTTGCTTGCGCTGATTACGGTCTATCTGCTCTATAAAGGCGCCCGCGCGGCCACGCCGGATCTGCTGTCATTTACAGGTTTTGGCGTGGGCATCCAGCTGTTTAACACGGTCTACCTGGTATTTTTGTCGCTGCTGGTCACCGTACCGATCGGTATCTGCGCCGGAATTTTTCTGGCAGAGTACGCCGGCAAGGGGCCGATCATCGCGGTGGTGCGCACCTGCATCGAGACCCTCTCGTCATTGCCTTCGATCATCGTCGGGCTGTTTGGCTTTTTGGTGCTGATTCAGCTGACCCACTCCAAATGGAACCTGCTGGCAGGCGCGCTGGCGCTGGCGATTCTTAATGTTCCGCTGATTGCCCGTACGACCGAAGACGCGCTGCGTTCGGTAGACCGCAGCTACTACGACGGCAGCATCGGGCTGGGCGCAACGCGCTGGCAGACGACCGTGCGCATTTTGCTGCGCGCCTCGGTGCCGCGTATCATCACGGGCATTATCCTGGCGGCTGGCCGCGGCTTTGGCGAGGCGGCGGTGCTGATCTATACCGCGGGCATGAACTCTGCCGTCAACTTCAACAACTGGGACCCGACCAGCATTACCTCTCCGCTCAATATTCTGCGACCTGCCGATACGCTGGCCGTACACATCTGGGCGCTTAAGACCGAAGGCATCATGGCCAACGCGAACCAGATCGCGGACTTGTCCGCGGCGGTGCTTGTGGTGCTGGTGCTCGTGTTCAGCCTGAGCGCCCGCTGGCTGGGCAATCGGTTCGATAAGAAGATGAGCGGCGGAAAATGACCGGCGAGTTGCACCCACGTGAGACAGGGGGACGGTTCTTGTGTCTCATGAGATATGAGACACAAGAACCGTCCCCCTGTCTCATCAGTACGCTGCTACTTGGAGAAGAAAGAAAAACACATGAAAACCTGCGTTGACGTCAAAGACTTAAACCTCTACTACCGTGACTTCCAGGCGCTTAAAGCGGTGAGCATGCAGATGGAGGCCAACCACATCACGGCGCTGATTGGCCCCTCCGGCTGCGGCAAATCCACGTTCCTGAAGACCATAAACCGCATGAACGACCTGATCGATGGCTGCAGGGCCACCGGCCAGGTCCTGCTTGACGGCGAGGACATCTATACCTCCGGCCTCGACCCAATTGAGCTGCGCAAGCGCGTGGGCATGGTGTTTCAAAAGCCCAATCCCTTCCCGATGTCAATCTATGAAAACATCGTCTACGGGCCGCGCGTCCATGGGAGCCGCCGCAAAGCGGAGCTTGACGAGGTCGTGGAGAAGTCCCTGCGCGGCGCGGCGCTCTGGGATGAGGTCAAGGACCGGCTGAAACGCTCCGCGCTTTCCCTGTCCGGCGGGCAGCAGCAGCGCCTCTGCATCGCGCGCGCCCTGGCTGTCGAGCCGGAGGTGCTGCTGATGGATGAGCCCACCTCGGCGCTCGACCCGATATCGACCGGCAAGATCGAGGAGCTGGCCCTGCAGCTCAAGCAGGACTACAGCATCATCATCGTGACGCACAACATGCAGCAGGCCGCGCGCATCAGCGACAAGTGCGCGCTGTTTTTGCTGGGGGAGCTCGTCGAATACGGCGAGACGGTCGAGCTGTTCCAGAACCCCCGGGAGAAGGTGACGGAGGACTACATAACCGGTCGCTTCGGCTAAGGTCTAACTCGGTCTCCTTCCGTCTAAGCCGCTCAGAGCAATCCGCATGGCCTTAAGGCCAATGCGGATCACTCTTCGGGGCTTAGACGAAACGATCCCTTCGTTATACCGGATACGGAGGATTTATGAAGTGACAGAGCACCTCACCTGATCCCGGTGGGGGTGATTGTTGGGGGTATTGAATGCGCCTAAGGTACAATCAAAGAGAGCAGAAAGGAGAGTGGGAGCAATGGCAGAGGCGGCGCGTATTTATATTGTCGAGGATGACGATGACATCCGTGAGATGCTGCTGTATGTGTTAAGCGACGACTATGACGCCCAGGGCTTTGCCAGCGCACCGGAGCTTGACCGCGCGCTGAGTCGCGCGCTGCCCGATCTGCTGCTGCTCGACATCATGCTACCGGGCCAGACCGGCCTCCAGATCCTCTCGCGTCTGCGCTCGCAGCGCCGGACCGCGGACCTGTACGTGATACTTCTGACGGCAAAGGGCAGCGAGTATGATCGTGTCAAGGGGCTTAACCTGGGCGCCGATGACTACGTGTCCAAGCCGTTTTCTGTCCTTGAGCTGGTAGCGCGCATCAAGGCAGCCCTGCGGCGCCTGCCCCGGGCGGGGCAACAGAGTCCGCAGGGCGGCGCTGCGACGGCAGACGGCGTGCTGACCATGGGTGCGGTCAGCGTCGATCCGCAGCGTCGTCGCGTCGTTGTTGCAGACGCGCCCGTTACCCTGACCTACAAGGAGTTCGAACTGCTTACCTGCCTGTTGCGCCATCCCGGCATGGTGTTTTCGCGCGACCGGCTGATGCGCGAGGTCTGGGGCTTTGACTTTGAGGGCGAAAGCCGCACGGTTGACATGCACATCCGTACCCTGCGCAAAAAGCTTGGGCCCGACGGCGACGGCGTCATCCAAACGGTGCGCGGCGTTGGCTATAAGGCTGACCAATGATCAGCATGCGCCGCACCATCTATCGCCGTATCGCGGTGATCGTCGTGGCAAGCGTCGTCTGCGCCTCGGCGCTGTTTACGGCGCTGCTGTATCGCGAGATTGTCAACCAGGTACATGACGACGTGGACTCGCGCAGCCTGCTGATTGCAAAGACGCTCGACCAGATCGACGCGAACCAGGCGCAGCAGGCGCAGGCGCAGGCAGGTGGCAACCGCGACGTCCTGCCGACGCTTACGCGCCTGTCTGCCACCAGCGCCACCTATCGCATCACCTTGATCGCGGCTGACGGTACGCCGCTTTTTGACTCGCAGGCCACAGTCGCCACGATGGAAAACCACGCGAATCGCCCGGAGTTTATCGCCGCGCGCGCAACGGGCGCCGGGCAGGCCACGCGCTTTTCTGCGACCGTCGGTACAGAAACCTATTACTCCGCAAAGCTGCTCAGTAACGGCAACGTGCTGCGCGTGGCGCAGACCACCCGTACTATCTACGGCGTGTGGCTGAGGCAGCTTCCCTGGGTTGGAGGCGTTATCATCGTGGTGCTGCTGGCAAGCCTGGCGGTCAGCCGGCGCCTGACCCGGTCGCTGGTCCGCCCGATCGCGGCGGGGGCGGGCAGCGCCAAAGGCGAAGCGATCGTCTATGAGGAACTTGCGCCCTACCTGGCGCAGCGCGAGGCGGCAGACAAGATACGCCGGCAGTTTTCGGCCAATGTCTCTCACGAGCTTAAAACCCCGCTGACTTCGATCGTCGGGCGGGCGGAGCTGCTGGAAAACGGCCTGGTCAAGCCCGCGGATGTGGCCGGCTTTGGGGCTTCGATTCGCACCGAAGGTCAGCGCCTGCTTGAACTGATCGAAGACGTCATGCGCATCTCGCAGCTTGACGAGGACAGCAGCCTGCGAATGCAGACCTTCCAGATGTCAGGTGTCATCGCAGAAGTGTTCGAGAGTCTGGCAGATAAAGCGCGCCGCGCACAGGTGCGTCTGATCAACGGTGATGACGAGCTGGAGGTCACGACAGATCGCAACATGATGTTCGAGCTGCTGTATAACCTGGTCGACAACGCCATCAAGTACAATCGAACAGACGGAACCGGAACCGTCACGGTCCGTACGGAGCAGAACATGACCGAGGCGGGGCTGACGTCTCCGGTCATTGAAGTGATCGATACCGGCATCGGGATCCCGGAAGAGGACCAGCAGCGCGTGTTCGAGCGCTTTTACCGGGTTGACCGCTCGCGCTCAAAGGAGACTGGCGGCACGGGTCTGGGGCTTTCGATCGTCAAGCATCTGGCGGGCCAGATCGGCGCTGAGGTCGAGCTCCAGAGCACACTGGGCCAGGGCGCCACCTTCCGCCTTCGCCTGACCTGACAGGCGCAACAAAGCGGTGGCTCCTCTCTCGTGAAATGATAAGATTTCGGGCGGTAACTCAAAGCGTGATTCCGGTTGCATTCCGGTCGCGCGAACGTCTCAACTTCCGTTCGCACGCCGCTTGCACGTCGCTCTCATGCCGTCGCAGGCAGGCGGCAAGCTCGCGGTAATATGCTACAATGAATGGCAGTAATTGTTGACCGAAGACGTGCGTGATTTCGTCCAATCTCGCAGGGGTTTCGCCGTCTTTTCCGCACTACAAGGAGTTCTCTATGAATAAGCGCGCACGTAACCGCCTTATCGGTATCACGGTAATCATTTTGCTGCTCTTAGGGGCGCTTTTCTATACGGTGATGAGCAAGAGCGCTGCGACGAACATGACCGTCAAAGAGTTTGCGGCCAAAAAGGCGGACGGCAAGCGCGTGCAGGTTTCCGGTGCGGTGGTAGACGGCTCCTGGAACAAGCAGACCAATCCCATGAAGTTCAAGATTCGCGATGACTCAGACAGCGCCGGAACCGGCCCGACGATCGACGTGCAGTATTCTGGCGGCCTCCCCGAGACCTTTGGCGACGGGGTTCAGGCCATCATCACCGGGACCTATGTGGCGGATGGGAACTTTCTCAAGTCGTCCACGATGACGACCAAGTGCCCCAGCAAGTATGCAAATGAGACCGACGCCTATACGGTCGAACTGTTGCTCCAGCGCGCCACTGATATGCAGGGCATTCCGATCAAGGTGAGTGGCGTGATCAAGGCGGGCAGTCTGGGCGCGCCGGGCGCCGATCCGCGCTTTGTACTGCTTAACGCGACGGGATCAACTGATGAGGTGCCCGTCAAGTTTTCTGGTGGGCTGTCAAGTGATATCAAAGAGGGGACAAAAGTAGTGGTTACCGGGGAACTGGACGCTCAGAAAACGTTCGTTGCCACAGAAGTGGCGCTCACGAAGTAATCCGGACAAGATTGAGAGTGGTCAGAGTGCCGCGCCCCGTGTGCGGTAAGCTGCAGAAAGGAACATACGTATGTTATTACTGGGACAGATAGGTTTGTGGGGCGGCAGTCTTTCCGCGCTTGCAGCGGTCGTGCTCTTTTTGATGGGGCGCTCGGGTGACCGGGCGGCGCTGTCGGCGCGGCGCGGCGGCTATTACGCGACCTTCCTTTCGCTGCTGCTGCTTACGGTTTCTGTGGTCGTGATAGTCGTTGGCTTCATGACAAAGAACTTTACGATGGCCTATGTAGCGCAGAACCACCCGAGCGGCGACTCTTCGCTGATGTGGCTCTACAACATCTCTGGCCTGTGGACGGGCCGGGAGGGCTCCCTGCTTCTGTGGGCCTGGATCATCACGCTCTTCACGGGCTTCATGGCGCTTAAGGGCGCTCCAAAAAATGATGACCTGAGCGCGATGGCCCTGATGGTGCTCAACCTTATCGTGGTGTTCTTTGGGGCGTTCATGCTGCTGGCGCGCACAATCGATCCGGTAACCCATGCGGTGACGCTCTATACTCCTTTTACGGCAACCCCCGCTAACTATCTGGTCAACGGCCAGCTGGTTGGGATGGCCTCTGGCTGGGGCATGAACCCCTTGCTGCAGCACTGGGCGATGATTCTGCATCCGCCGACGCTGTTCATTGGCTACGCCGGCCTGTCGGTGCCGCTGGCCTATGCGCTGGGCGCGCTGATCGTCAATGATGGCAGCGATCGCTGGGTGCGCGCCTGTGACCGCACGACGATATTTGCCTGGCTGTTTTTAACGATCGGTATTGGCCTGGGCGCTATCTGGGCCTACGTGGTGTTAGGCTGGGGCGGCTTCTGGGGCTGGGACCCGGTCGAAAACGGCTCGATCCTGCCGTGGTTTGTGGGCGTGGCGCTCATCCACAGCTTTACGATGTATCGTCGCAAGGGCAACTTCAAGGTATGGACGGTCATTCTTACGGGCGTGACCTTTGTCATGGTCATCATGGGCACCTGGATCACGCGTTCCGGGCTTATCCGCTCGGTCCATCAGTTCGCGGATTCGATCGACAAGCCGGTGACCTACGCCTATGGCGCTCTGATGATCGTGGCCCTTCTGGCGGTGATCATTGGCGCTCTGTATCGTCGTGACAGCTTCCGCAATACCAGCGATTTTGAATCGCTGACCAGCAAAGAAGCCGGCTACTATTTCAATAATCTGTTCATGCTGATCTCTTCAGTCGTCATTTTAGGGCTGACGACGGCCCCCGCTCTGATTAAGACGACCTATTCGACGACCACGTTTGAGACGGCTGCTCATTATATGGGCATCATCTATATTGCCATCATGGCGATCTGTCCTCTGCTGAAGTGGGGCAAGACCGGTGGCAAGGCGCTTTGGGATCACATCAAGCTGCCGCTATTGGTGACAATCGTGCCCTTTGGCCTGCTCATGTGGAACTGGATCAGCAAGCTGCGCCCGGTCTACAGCTATATGGTGGCGCAGGGCAACGACCTCTCGCTGAACTTCACGGCCTATGGGGCGCGCTGGCTGTATGACGCAACCTCAGTCATCGGGTTTTTGCTGGCGAGCTTTTTGATCGTCAACACCCTGTTCGTGTTCATTGACGGCGCGCGGGCGCGCAGCAAGGCAACCGGCGACGGCTTTGGTAAGTCGCTCGGTTCGATCATTACCAAGGCGCGCACGCAGTCCGGGGGCATGATCGTGCACATTGCGGTCGCGATCATCGTTATCGGCCTGGTTGGCGCGGTCATGTATGTGCGTGAGGTAAAAACCACGATCTCGGCAAAGTCGGGTACTACGCTGGAAATCGCTGACTACACGCTGACCTTGAAGAGTGTTGGCCAGACAAAAGCGTCCAATGGCGACACCTTGGATTCGGCAGTCTTTGGCCTGAAGAAGGGCGGACGGGATCTGGGCGAGGTGTCGCCGAGCTATACCACGCGCGCAACCACCCAGCAGACGAGCCCTCATGCGGTAATCAAATCAGAAGTCCTTCAGGACCTGTTTATCGCCCTTGACCCCCATGACCATACGGGGGATACGACCGGGCAAACGGCGGCAGAAGACACCACGACACTGGTGATGGACGTGCGCGTTAACCCGCTCATCAGCTTTATCTGGGCTGGCGTTGTCCTTATGATGGTCGGCACCGTGCTGGCCGACTGGCCTAAAAAGAAGCGGGTAGAGATCGCGGCAGCTCCTGAGGCGGCGAGTGGGTCCGGTGGCAAGTCCGGCGCTAAATCCGGCGCCGGGAAGAGCCGGAAGTAAGCGAGCGCTCAGGCGCAAGCGCAGGCACGGATACAGATACGGGCACAGGCGAGTATGCCAGAACTGACAGCAGAACCAGAGACGCAGGTCCCCGCTCTTGAAGTGCGGGGACTCTCGCGCATCTTTGGCGCGCGCAAAGCGCTTGACAACGTGAGCTTCACGCTGCCACGCGGCGCGTTTCTCTCGATCTTTGGCCCGAACGGCGCGGGCAAGACCACGCTGATCCGGGTGCTCTCAACCTTGACGCCGCCCTCGCGGGGCCTGGAGAAGGCTTCCGGCGCGCAGGTCTTTGGTTACGACGTGGTCAAAGACGCCGTTGAGCTGCGTGAGCGCATCGGCATCATCAGTCACAATCCGCTCCTGTATCCTGATCTGTCTGCTGAGGAGAATCTGCGCTTCTTTGCCGATCTCTACTGCATTGCGGACCCGCAGGCCAGAATCGACGAGCTGCTTGAAGCCGTCGAGCTCAAGCACCGCCGCATGGATCTGGTCCGCACCTTCAGCCGCGGCATGATCCAGCGCCTCTCGATCGCGCGCGCGCTGCTGCCACATCCCGACATTCTGTTTTTGGATGAGCCTTACAGCGGGCTTGACCCGCACGCCGCCGACATCCTCGACGGCCTGATTGCCAGTGTGCGCGATCAGTACACTTTTGTGATGGTCAGCCACGATCTGGACAAAGGTCTGGAACTTTGCAGCCATGCGCTGATTCTGGCGCGCGGCAAGGTCGTGCTGTTTGAGGAGCGCGGGGATATCGATCGCGAGCAGTTCCGCGTGCTCTATCACCAGACCGTCGGCCTGGGGGTGAGCTGAGGTGCCCTACGAAGACAAGGTGCTGCGAAAAGGAAAAGGGGACAGGCACTCTCTATCGCTACAGAGCGATAGAGAGTGCCTGTCCCCGGACTCCCAGCGTCCGAAGATCTCATCCTGGCGGCAGTTCAAGGCGATCCTGCGCAAGGACATCGTCATGGAGCTGCGCACCAAAGAGATGATCACCTCGATGGGGCTCTATGCGCTGCTGGTGCTCATCAT
>WQYT01000057.1 GCA_009781115.1 Coriobacteriia bacterium | reverse complement strand
TTGTTCCATGCTGAAACGGCCCCTTTTGGGGCCGTTTCATTTACGTTCATTTCAAATGAGCTGTATTTGCCTGCTGACCTGCGGCTATGCCGGGATTTCACCCACACAAACTACCGAAGAGCCGAATTATTTGTTTGTCAGCTGGCTTTATTAAGCCGGAATATGTCAATGAAGATAGTAGCACAGCTTAATGACCTCTGTATGTTGTCCTGACACGAAGTTATTGCGAACACTACGCTGTGCTAGCGAAAAACACAGGGGGAACGGTTCTATTGTGTTCGCGCGCGAACACAATAGAACTGTTCCCCTGGATGCCGACAGGCGGGGTGCCGGGTCGGCACCCCCTACGCATGAGTTGCAATCCGTTACCAAGCAGAGCAGAGCAACAAAAGGCGACTCGAACTCATTGCCTGACAAAATTACCCCTGGGGTAATTTTGTCAGCGGGGCGTGCTGGCTCGATGCCAGCTAAGCCCCGTTGGGTTATTTTTTTGTTGGGAGTACGTATGAGAGCGGAGGGAACAGAGGGGGTGTGAATGCGAGTTCCGCAGGCGTCTTTTCTTGGGTCCGCAAGACGCCGAGGACTGTTTGAGCAGGCACACCCCCTCTGTTCCCTCCGCTCGGAGGTGCAGGATGAGTGAGTGGCAAACGCCTCGGAGGCGTTTGCCACGAGCACCGGAGGTGCGAGATTATCCAAAAAATCGGGCGCCCCGCGGGGCGCCCGATTTTCTGACTTTTTGCTTAGCGCTTTTTCTTTTTGGGTTTCTTCTTGGGGCGTTTCTTCTTGGCGCCGAACTTGGGCATATATTGCTTCATGGCTTTCTGGGCGTCCTCGAATTGCTTGACGAGGCGGTTTACGTCGGCGACGGTCATGCCGCAGCCTGCCGCGATGCGGGCGCGCCGCGAGCCGTTGAGCAGCTTGGGGTTGGCGCGCTCGGTCGCGGTCATGGAAAAGATGATCGCTTCACTGCGATTGATCATGTTGTCATCAAGCTTGCTCTCATCAAGCGCAGCGCCGCCGAGGGCCTCTTTGGGCAGGAGCTTTGCGACAGCGCCGAGGCCACCGAGCTTGCGCATCTGCTTGATAGAAGTCAGGAAGTCATCGAAGGTGAACTTGCCGGCTGCCAGGCGCTCGGCGTCCTCTTCAGATATCTCCTCTTCAAGCGCGGCCTCCTGGGCTTGCTCGATGAGGGTGACCATGTCGCCCATCCCCAGGATGCGCTTGGCCATGCGGTCGGGGTGAAACTCCTCTAACGCTGAGGGCTTTTCTCCGGTCGAAGCAAAGAGTATCGGCTTGCCGGCTACAGCGCGGATCGAGAGCGCCGCGCCGCCACGCGCATCCCCGTCGAGCTTGGAAAGCAGCACGCCGTCAAAGTCGAGGCGCCCGGAGAAGGCCTGGGCCACACCCACGGCCTCCTGGCCGGTCATCGCGTCTAGCACCATGATGATCTGGTCGGGGCGGGTCGCCTTCTTGATGGCCTCGGCCTCGGCCATCATAGCCTCGTCGATCTGCAGACGCCCGGCGGTATCGATGATGACCAGGTCGCGCATCTCATCTATCGCCTGGCGCACGCCTGCGCGCGCAATCGCGACCGGGTCGGCAGCGATGTCGCCTTCGCCCACAAACACCGGAATGGAAAGCTCGCGGCCCAGGGTCTGGAGCTGGTCGATGGCCGCCGGACGGTAGACGTCAGCGGCAACCAGCTGCGGCTTCTTGCCCTTCTTGCGCAGGTAGAGCGCCAGTTTGGCCGCAGCGGTTGTCTTGCCCGAGCCCTGCAGGCCGACCAGCATGATGATGTTCGGGATCCGGTTTGAGAGCACAAGGCGCGTAGCCTTGCCCCCCAGAAGCTCCGTAAGCTGGTCTAAGACCAGTTTGATGACCATCTGTCCCGGCGTAAGCGAGGACAGGACGTCTGCGCCTATCGCGCGCTCACGCAGCCGCGCGATGAAATCTTTGGCAACCTGGTAGTTGACGTCGGCCTCAAGCAGCGCAAGGCGTATCTGGCGCAGCGCGCCGTCAACGTCGTCTTCGCTTAAGCGTCCCTTACTGGAAAGCCCGGCAAACACCTCCTGCAGGCGGCTGGCAAGATTATCAAACATCGCTCACTTCCCCTTGCCTGCGCTGGCGGCAGCGGCGGCCTCGGCCCCCGTCTCAGCCTCGGCCCCAGCAGCAGCCTCGGCCTCGCCGCCGGAAATCAGCGCGCGCGCAAACTCCGCGGCGTCAAAGGCGCGCAGGTCATCAATGGACTCCCCCACGCCAATGCGCACCAGCGGGATCTGGAGCTCGCGGGCGATAGCCACGGCAATGCCGCCTTTGGCCGTGCCGTCCAGCTTGGTCAGTATCAGCGCGTCAAGCGCCAGAATCTTGTTAAATTCGCGGGCCTGCGTCAGACCGTTTTGCCCCGTCGTCGCATCAAGCACGAGCACCGTAAACACGGGGCCTGCGGCGCGCTCGCGCGTCACCCGCTGCACCTTTTCCAGCTCGCGCATCAGGTCCGGAGAGTTGTGCAGACGCCCGGCCGTGTCAATGATCGTCAGGTCGCAGCCGAGCACTTCTGCGCGTGCAGCCGTCTCGAAAGCCACGCTGGCCGGGTCGCTACCCCGCTCGCGCCGCACGATCTCGACGCTGGCGCGCTGGGCCCAGACATCCAGCTGCTCGGCGGCTGCCGCGCGGAAGGTATCGGCGCTGCCCAACAGCACGGTCTTGCCCGCATCTACTGCCTGCTTGGCCAGCTTGCCGGCAGACGTCGTCTTGCCCGTGCCGTTGACGCCCACCAAGAGCACCGTGACGGGCGCAAACTGGAAGGGGTCGCCCTCGGTCGGAAACTCCGCCGCTATCAGACGCACCAGCTCCGCCTTGATCGCCGCCGCATCCGGCAGCGCGCGCGACAGCGCGACCCGGCGCAGCTCGGCCACAATCTCTTCGGTTGCCACAATCCCAAAGTCGGCGCCGACCAGGCTTTCCTCCAGACCCTCCCAGAAGTCCTCATCAAGATCAGCGGTATGGCCCAGCAGTGAATTGATCTGCCCGGACAGACGGTCACGCGACTTGGAAAGACCACGGGAGAGGCGTTCGCGCCAGCTCAGTTCGCTCATCGGGCCCTCGCCATCTTCTATCGCTGCGCGGTCTCTAGCGTTGAGAGCGCCTGCTCAAGCTTCTGGCTGACCAGCTTCGAGACGCCGTCAGACTGCATCGAGACCCCGTAGAGCAAGTCGGCGATCTCCATTGTGCGACGCTGATGGGTCACGATCAAAAACTGCGTCTGGCCGCGGCGCGCGGTCACAAAGTTAACAAAGCGCCGCAGGTTGCTGTCGTCAAGCGCGGCCTCAACCTCGTCTAAGATATAAAAGGGCGACGGACGGGTCTCGTTTAGCGCAAACAGCAGCGCGATGGCCACCAGCGCTTGTTCCCCGCCGGACAAAAGTGTCATCTTTTTAAGCTTTTTACCGCGTGGCTGCACCATGAAGTCAACCCCGGTTGCATCCAGATCGTCGGGGTTATCCAGCAGCAGTTGCGCCGACCCGCCTGGGAAGAGGTTTGCAAAGATCACCTGGAAGTGCTTGTCTACCTGCTCGAAGGTTTCTAAGAAGCGCTCGCGCATCTTGCGATCGATCGTCGTAATGACCTTGGTCAGCGCCTTGCGCGCACCATCCAGGTCCGCAATCTGTTCTGCCATGAATTCGCCGCGCGCCTTCAGGCTTTCATACTGCTCATGCGCAATGGGATTGATGTTACCCAGATGCGATATCTTGCGCTGCAGGGTCAGGGCGCGGTCCTCGGCCTGATAGCGGTCCTCGATCTCTGGCAGCTCCAGAGCCTGCTCCAGCGGCATGCCGTACTGGTCAACGATCTTTCCTACGGCCGTGTTGACCGTGATTTCCAGCTGTCCCTTGCGCACCCGCAAGTCGGCCAGCGCCTGCTCGTCGGTATGCAGCGCGGCCTGCGCATCGCGCAGAGTGGACTGCGCCTCATGGATCGTCGTGCGCAGGCTGGCGCTGTCGCTCTGCTCCAAGGTGGCGCGGTCGCGCAGCATGATGGCCCAGTAATCCGCGCGCTCCTGCAGGACCTGGAACAGGGCGTGCAGAGGCTCGACCCGCTCGCGCAGCAGCTCCAGGGCGCGCTCCAGGGCCGCGGTCTGGTCGATCATCGCGTCCAGACGCCCAACTTCAACTTCAGCCGCCGCGTAGCGCGCGCTCAGGTGCTTGACGCGCTCGCTGACCGTGGCGATCTCGACCTGGCAGGCAGAGAGTTTGTCGGTCGCCGCGGTCTCGTCGCGAAACTTCATGTCGCGGTCGATCTCGCAGTCTTTTGTGGCTTCGCGCAGGGCGTCGATCGCGCTGACCAGCGCCTCTATCTCGGTCTCGATGCTCTCAGCCTCGGGCGCATAGGCTTCCAGGTCGCCTATGACCTCGGCCAGGCGATCGCCCAGCATCGCGCGCTCGGCCTCCAGCTTGGTGGTCTGGTCCTCAATGCGGCCCAGCTCCTGCATCAGCGAGTCGCGCTGGCCGCTTAAGTTTGCCACGCGCTGGTTAAGCTCCAGCGCGTCAGTCTGCGCCGAGGCCAGGGCTTCTTCTGCCAGCGCCAGCTCCGATTCGCGCTCCCCCAGGTCGGTTTCAAGACGGGCCTGCAGGTCATGGAGCTCATTGACGCGGCGCGCGCGCGCCAGCACGCCCTCGTTATCTGCAACCGGGCGCCCCAGGCTGACTTTGCCCGAGGGCCAGAACAAGACGCCCTCGGGCGTAACCGCCCGCAGCGGCGTCTGCGACTCGGCCAGAATCCGGGACGCCTCTTTGACGTCGCTCACAAAGACCACGTCGCCAATAAGCGCGCGCAGCCCCGTCTGGAAGCGCTCGTCATAGGTCAGGTGATCAAGCAGATAGCTGCCACAGGGCAAAGTCTGCGGGCGCGCGGGCTCGGTCGAGCCCTCCAGCGGGATGATGGACAGCTCGCCGCGCTCATCTCCGATCAGATGGCCCGCCAGTCCGGCCGCGGCCTTGCGGTCACGCACAAACACCCCAAAGAGGTCGGCGCCCAGCACGCGTTCGACCAGCACCTCAAATTCAGGCTCCGCCTTAAGAACCGCAGAAATGGCAGCCTCAAAGCCCTCGATCTCTGCGGCGCCCTCAAGCACCTGTTCCAGCGCCGGCGTGGCAGAGATCAGCGTGCGCTCCATCTCTTCGAGCGCGCCCTGCTCGCCGCGCGCCGCAAACAGCTCGTTGCGGATCGATTCGAGCTCCTTGCGCCGCGACTCGTTGACCCGCACTCGTTTGTCCACGTCAAGCTCTGCCGCACTGATCTCGCGGGCCAGACGCCGGTAGTCGCTTTCGATCGTGCCCGCCTGCGCGCGGCGCGACGACAAAGTCTCGTGAAGGTTCGTCAGCTCGGCGTCAAGGGCTTCCGTGCGCCCCGACAGCAGATCTTTTTGCGTGCTCAGCGAGGCCAGGTTCTGCTCCATCTTGATCTTCTTGACCCGGGCCTCGTCGCTTTTAGCCTGAGTGGTGCGCAGGTCACCGGAGAGTTTTGCAAAGGCCTCGTCGGCGGCCACCCGCGCCTTTTTTGCCTGCTCGCAGACACGCTGGAGCTCCGCCAGCTGGCTGTAGAGTTCCTGGAGCTGCGCGTCGGCCTCGGTGTGTTCCCGCTCAAGCGTCTCATGGTTTTGGCGGGCCGTCTGGATCTGGGTCTGCGCGTGCGACAGATTCATCCGCAGCTCAGACAGACGCGAGATGAGGTTCTTGCCCTTCTCTTCCAACAGCAGCATGCTGGCGTCCAGGCGCTCAAGGATCGACTGCATGCGCCGGCGTTGCTCCCCCAGATCGCCCACAAAGAGCCCATTTTCTTCCAGCAGGTGCTGGAACTTATCGAGCTCGCGCTCGCGCTCGCTTAACTTGTAGCGCGCAATCTCAAGGGCCGCCTCGCACTCCTTTTCCTCTTTCAGAAGTTTATCCCAGTCCAGCTGGAGTCCCCGCAAGTCATCGACGGCCAGCGCGACTTCCAGCGAGCGCAGCTCTCCGGCCAGCTCATGATGCTTGCTGGCCCGCGAGGCCTGGCGCTCCAGCGGACGCAGCTGGCGGTCGATCTCTTTGGCGATGTCGGCAGCGCGCTGGAGCTTCTCGTCAAGTCCGGACAGGCGCCGCAGCGCCCGTTCCTTGCGGCGCTTATGCTTGAGCGTCCCGGCGGCTTCTTCTATGAGCGCGCGGCGCGTTTCCGGGCGCGCCTCAAGGACTTCTGCCAGACGCCCCTGGCTGATGATCGAGTGCGCGTCGCGGCCCAGGCCGGTGTCATGCAAAAGGTCGATGATATCAAGCAGGCGCGTCGGGCTCTGGTTGATGAGGTATTCGCTTTCGCCGGAACGATACATCCGGCGCGTGATGGTCACCTCAGAAAACTCCAGGGGCAAGACGCCGTCGCTGTTATCTAACACCAGATCGACCTCGGCGACCCCCACGGCCGCGCGCGCGCTTGATCCGGCAAAGATGACGTCTTCCATGGCCTGACCGCGCAGGGCCTTCGCGCTTTGCTCGCCTAAGACCCAGAGCACCGCATCACTGATGTTTGACTTGCCGGAACCGTTGGGGCCTACGATGCAGGTAATCCCCGGTTCTGTGGCAAGCAGACTCCGGTCCGCGAAGGACTTGAAGCCTTTCAGAGTCAATGACTTAAGATACACGAGCTGCCTCTCTTAGGATGCCTGCGCTGCGACAGAGTGATAGATGACGACCGGATAAATTTTCCTACTCATTATTTTATCCCAGGAGGCCCTCAAGAACGAGCGCCGCCGCCGCGCTTTCGGCTTCCTTTTTAGAGGAGCCGCTTGCCCGGGCCTTCTCGACTCCGTTGATCAAAGCCGCGGCAGTAAAGCAGGGCGCGTGCGCCGGGCCCTCGGAGTTCACAATGCGGTAGCTCACCTGGCGGCCCCGCTCCTGCACGATCTCCTGCAGCCGGGACTTGGGGCTTGCCGCCGCGGCCAGCAGCTCAAGCGACAGATAGGGTCCCAGGCTCTCAAGCACCCACCGCTTTGCCTCGTCCAGCCCGGCGTCCAGATAAAGGGCCGCGGTCAGCGACTCATAGATATCTTCAAGGGCCGAAGGAAGCCCGCGCGAACCCATACCCTGCTCGCTCGCGCCAAAGATGATCAGCTCCGCAAAGCCACGCTCCGCCATGAGCTCCGAGAGAAAACTGCCGTTAATGACCGAGACCCTCAGCTTTGTCAGGTCACCTTCCGGGAGTTTGGGGTAGCGCTCAAATACGGCGTCTGCGATCAGGAAGCCGACCACCGAGTCGCCAAGAAACTCCAGGCGCTCATAGTCGTCTTCCGGATTGCCCTCCGTCGCCGACGCATGGGTAAGCGCCTGTTGCAGGAGCGCGCGGTCCGCAAAGCAGTGCCCAAGGAGCTCCTCAGCACGTTGCAGCCGTCGATTGATTTCAGTTTCAGATATTCGTGTTGGCATAGTGTTTCTATTGTATCCTACAAATAAACTACCCCGCAGCAGAGACTGCGGGGTATCACTCAGGCAGACCTGGATTCTGCGACTACGCGCAGAATGACAATCAACGCAGCAGAGCTGCGAGGTATTAGACCCTACGAAGAATAATAAATGCGGTTGATTTAACAAAAGAACTCCTGACAACCGGTGCAGGAGTTCTCTTGATAGTCGGTAAAAAACTATACGTGGGCCACAATAAAATCCGCGGCGTCACCTACGGTCTTGATGTTTTCTACATCCTCGTCAGGAATGGTCACACCGAACTCATCCTCAAAAGCCATAACCAGCTCTACGAGGTCGAGCGAATCGGCTCCGAAGTCCTCAATAAAGGAGGAAGACTCTTTAACCTCGGATGCCTCGACGCCCAATTGGTCGGCAACAACCGAAGTAATAGTCTTCAGCACTTCGCCTTTTTCCATGCTGCACCTCCTTCACAAAATTTATCCGTGAGCACTAACCAGTACCCTGCATTAAACCACAGAGCTCATAGTCTGTTCAAGAGCTTGATGATACCACTTTGCGCCAACGAGTAGTATTCCACCTGGTCATCGGTGTCATTGAGGTCAGAAAGAGTACTGCCCGGACCGCTCTCGACGCAGATAACCGGGGCCGTGCGGGCGATCCGCGCGCAGGTCTCGCGCCAGCGAATGCAGCGGGCGGTCTGTATGGCCAAAGGATCGAGAAAATCAGTGTTGACCGTAGCTGCCAACGCAGTTGTGTTCATGATTACCGGAATGCGTGCGTCGCGCAGCTCGGTCTGCTCAAGAACGCGACGATAGAGGACTGCGGCGGCGCCCACAAGCGGGGTGTTAAGCGCCCCAATCCGCGGGAGTAACGTCGTCTGGCGAGCGCCCGCCGCACGCAGGCGGGGCTCCAGCGCCTCAAGCGCGCCGCGCAGGCCGCCTACTGCGACCTGGTCGTCGCTGTTGTCGCAGGAGATCCAGACCTGGAGGCTTATGTCGTCTGCGGAGTTGGCGCTGTTCTCACTCAGCAGCGCGCTGACAGAGGCGGCAGAAAGCCCCAGGACCACCAGAGTCGCCCCATCGCTGCCACGAACGCTTTCTTCCAGCAGCTTCGAGAGCCTGATCACAAGGTCAAGCGCCGCGGTCACCGACACCACGCCTGCGTGTGCCAGGGCGGCGTACTCCCCCACATCATGGCCCGCCATGATCTGAGGACGCAGGCCCGCCCTGCGCGCCGCATGCGCCCAGAGGTAGTCGGCGATGAAAAGCAAGGGGAAGGCGACGCGGACCTCGGCGAGCAGCGCGTCTGGACCCGACTCAGCGATGCGGGTAAGCTGCAGGCCCGAGAGCGCTTCTGCCGCGTCAAGCAGGCGCGCCAGCTCAATGCGCACCTCCGACAGCTGCTGCAGGTCACGCAGCATGCCGCGGTGCTGCGCGCCATAGCCGGGGAATATGAGCGCGAGGCTCTTTTGGTTCACGGCGTGTCCGGCGTGTCCGGAGCCGCGGGGGCCGCTTGCTGCGCTTGCGTCACCTGCGCTGCCTGCGTCACCTGCGCCGCGATGTCTGCGACCACCTGGCCGCGCACCGCCTTGGCCGTGGTGAGAATGCCCGCAGCAATTGCCTCTGCCGACGAGGAGCCATGCCCGATACAGACCAGGCCACGCACCCCCAGCAGGGGCGCCCCGCCGTAACGGTCAGGATTAAGGCGATCCTTCAGCCCGCCCAGCTGGCCTTTCAGGCCCAGCGCCGCCAGCTTTGAGAGCGTTGAAGCCATCAGCGCCTCTTTGAGTTGCCCCAGGATAAAGCTGCTGGCGCCTTCAAGCGTCTTGAGCGTGACGTTGCCGGTAAAGCCGTCGGTAACCACCACGTCGGCCGCGCCGGCCAGCAGATCGCGCCCCTCAACGTTACCGATGTAGTCGAACTTCTCACTGTTACAGGCGCGCGCGGCGTCCAGACAGGCAAAGCTTTCCTGCGCAAGCTTGCTGCCCTTGGTGTCCTCCTCGCCAATATTGAGCAGCGCCACCCGGGGCTTTTCAACATCCAGGACCGCCTGGGCATAAGTCGCGCCCATCTGCGCGAACTGGAGGAGGTACTCGGGCTTGACGTCAGCGTTGGCGCCCGTGTCCAGAAAGACCGTCGGGCGCTTGCCCGGAAAGATCGTCGCGATAGCCGGACGCATGACGCCGGGGATGCGCCCCACGATGAGCGTACCGGCCGCCAGACAGGCGCCGGTCGATCCCGCGCTGAAAAAGCCGTCAGCCTCGCCATCCTTGACCAGGCGCGCGGCGACCACCAGAGAGGAGTCCTTCTTGGTGCGCATCGCGTTGGCAGGGTGCTCAGCCATCGTGATGACCTCAGTAGTGGGATGCAGGGTGAGGCGCGCACGCTGGTCATCCGGCAGCGTGCGGGCCAGCGCTTCCAGGGCGTCTGTCGGGCCAGTCAGCGTTACTTGCAGCGCATCGTCGCGCTGCAACGCAAGACTTACGCCCTCACAGACGACCTGAGGCGCAAAATCTCCGCCGAGGCCATCGACGGAGATACGTGCGGTGATATCCATAGAAGATCCTTATACCAATGCCATTGCGAAAGCGACAAACACCCCTGGGGTGATTGTCACCAACGTCCGCCACGAGGAGCGCAGCGACGCGGCAATCCAGTAGTTAAACCGCAATGACCTGCTTGCCGTTGTAGGTTCCGCAATGCGGGCACACCTGATGCGGGAGCTTAGGCTCGTGACACTGCGGACACTCCTGCGTGGCCGCCGCCTCCAGGCTGTGGCTGCTGCGCCGCGAGTTCGTCTTCGCGCGTCCTTTTTTCCTCTTGGGTACTGCCATGATATTACTCGATTCCTATTGTTATGTTTCAGACGGTTTATTAGTATAACAAACTTCCAAAAACCACGCACGAACCTTTAACCACAAACGTTACAGTGTGAGTTTTTGCTGTTGGGATTTCCGTCATCCCCACCGACATCGTAGAGGAAATGGCATCTGCTTTTTCTCCGACGGAAACCTTCTACGATACGGCAGGAAGCGCACTCTTGTTTTCTGCCGCAAAAGCTTGAGACATAGGCATGAGCGCACCCAAAAGTACGGCCATCAGAATAAGCAGACAGCTAAGAAAGAGTGGCTGCCTCTTAGAGCTCTGCGGATATGGTACCGGTTTCTGAGTGCGCATCATAGCCTCCTTGGTCACATCTGGCTTAAGCGTCGCTGACGCAACGCAAGAACACCCGTAGCGCCTATACCCAGAAGCACTACCGGGATAAATGAGACTCCTACATCAGCAGTAGGTGGTAAGACGCCCTCCCTGAGAGAAATCCAGCGTGCATAAAGAGTCGTATCCTCGACGATCGTCTGAGAGAAGTTCCACTTTTTTCCGTCTTTGGTATACCAGCCAATAAATGCGTAACCGGACTTTATTGGATCTATTGGCTTGACGATCTTGTTTTTTGCCAAAAACTTCTGTCTTTTAATTGCTGAACCTCCCCGGCTATTAAACTGTACCGAAACAGACGCCAAGGTCCAGTGGGCATAAAAGGTCAAACCATATTTGGGATAAAAAATATCTTTAGTAAAGTTCCACTTCTTACCATCTTTAGTGTACCAACCCAAAAATTTATAGCCTGGTTTAGTGGGATCATCGGGCTTGGAAAGCAACGTCCCCGGTCCAACACCCTGGGCCGCAACAGCTGTGCCACCCTGGCTATCAAAGCTCACCAAAACCGGCATTGGCGGCTTTGGAGGCACGAGAGGAGTATCAATTTTGCCATATGGATATAGCACGATATCCTGCGTAATGGGGGTGTTGAAATCAAAAAATACCCTACCTGGTTTGCTATACCAGCCTACAAATGTTGTTCCCGGGGGAAAAATTGGGTCAGCGGGTTTTTTAACGCACTGACCCTCCTCCACCGTAACAGACCATGTAGTATCTGACACAAAGGTCACTGTATAGGTCTTGACCGTTGGCGTCGTCGCGGCCTCTCCGGATGCCGCCATAGATGAAACTCGTGTTCCTGTTTGACTCCCTGCCGCAAAGGCTACCTGAAATGGCGCGAGACCCAAGATAACCGCAAGCATGAGGAAAATAAGTTTTTTGCATTTCATTTGTATTGCCTCCTTAGTCTACTTTGTTATTTTTTTGTATTTGGCAGTCGAATCATTTTTGACTTAGTATATGCCCAGCCACTTAAGCTGTAACTTCGGTAGCTTTGCCACGATAAATCCAACTCTTTAATAGACATACCTTGCGCTTGTAGAGCCATCTCAACATCATTGGAATTTGCTTTCCGCTTCCATGTACCATCGCTCATAATATTGTCGGCAGTATAATAGCTTTTTCCATCTGAATTGTCCTTTTCTGTACTTATCGGGCCTATTTCTTTATTAAAAATAGTACGATACATACTCCCAACCCTGTAGCCATCGTCAAGCCCTAAATTATGGCCTAGCTCATGCCCGACAATACTTGACCACATTGTCGGCTCATCAGAGGAAGCACTTCCATTTGAAGCCGTCTCTGGCGAATAATAATATTTGCCTTTATTGAGGGTTCCTGTTTGATATTGAGTAGCCAGATGTATAGACCCATTTGATGAATAATCATAGTCAACAGCAAAACCCCCTTGCGTTGAATTATATTCCCCTGCGTATCTCGGTGGATAAGCAAAATGCCAATAGCCATCGCTACCATACTGGCCGGCAGAAGATGGATCTCCAATTGTAATCGTTATATAGTGTTGGTCTTTTGAAAATGGTGCTGATGTGGTTGGTTCATGTAGTATGACCTGCGTATTGAAGTTCACACCCTTTGCGAAGTCATACCACCCCCCATTGGTAGTAGCGCCCTTATCATAGTGTCCCAGAGCATTGGTCTTCCAATAGTTTTGGAGGCCCGCTTTTGCAAGCTGGTAATAAGTAAGGGTAGAAGAAGTACTGGAAAGAGCAAAGGTCTTAGGCGTTCTATCATTATTCCAAGAAGAAACCTTATAATACTGGAAATACTTCCCGCCGCTCTGAGTGCTCCCGCTTTTATCGACAAACTTAGCGTACACATGGATATAGAGCGTATTGGTCTTTGTTGGTTTTGCCGTGGTGCCCGTGGCATAG
>WQYT01000056.1 GCA_009781115.1 Coriobacteriia bacterium | reverse complement strand
CGGAGTGTATTGCACCAATCCGGTCACACTGAAAGGCACGGTTGTTGCGGGCAACTACAATATTGAAAGTGGATCAGAAGATGAGATAAGCATCTACCGCGTACTCTATAACGGGGGAACCGGGGGTTCCGGGTTGTTCACGGGAAGCGGGGACGGCACGCATACCACTACAGGCAGCGCGGCGTTCATCATCGGTGTCCCGGTTTCAACCGATATGGCTTCCCTAAACCAGCTGATGGCGACAACAGACAGTAATGGCAATTGGGTCGGCAAGTTGGCGGACAACGGCGGCAGCATGCAGACCATCATGCCGGTGGCAGGCCAGATGGATAAGGTTAATGCCAGCCTGTTCACCACCTGGGGTGTGACCACCGATCAGATCGGCGCCACGCGTCCGGGATCAGGGTACGGGACGGTTGGCGCCGTAGAGCTCCATAAATCGACCGTTGTTACGAGCAGCGGCGACACTCCGGTGTCCGGCCTCACTACTCTGCGCCAGGCGCTTGCTAATGTCTCCGATGGGGGTACGGTCACGTTCGCCCCGGAGGTCACTACGGTTACACTGACCGGCTCAGAGATCGCCTTTAGCCAGCAAGACGTTACGATCGACGGACTCACAAATCACAGCGGCTCCGGCGTGACCGTCACGCGCGATATAACCACGACCGGAGGCCTTCTGAACAGTACCGCAACATCTGGCGTTCTGACACTCAAAAGTCTGACGCTGACGGGCGGTACCAGCGAGGACTTTGGCGGCGCGCTCTATTGCGCGGGGGATGCTTCTTTGATTAGCTGCACGACCTCGAATAATTCAGCGGTGCGGGGCGGCGGACTCTATGTGGTCGGTACTGCCACCCTGGAAGGCTGCGCGATATCAGACAATACCGCCGATTTTGGCGGCGGCCTGTACGTGGTAGGCTCTGCACTACTTACCGCCTGCACGCTGTCAGGAAATGCGGCAACGGGCTCCAATGGCGGCGGGATCTGTGCCGATGGCTCCGTTACGCTGACCAACTGTACGGTGTCTGGCAATACGGCGTATAACCCTGGCGGCGGGATCTGTGCCAATGGCTCCGTCACGCTGACCAATTGCACGGTGTCCGGTAATTCCGTGAGCCGGAGCTTTACCTCTGGCGGTGGGATCTTTGCTGGCTCCGTGAAGCTTTTGGGCTCGGTTGTTGCAGGCAACTACAACGATGGCATAGCCAGCGAGATTACCACAGGCAACACGTCTTACAGCGGTGATGGGACGCTCCAGATAGCCGGCGGCGCAGATGGCACGACTGCGAGCAGCGCTTATTATGTTGTGGGTGCGCCTGCTGGCGGGCTGGATACGCTGATGCAGACTACGACGGTTACCTTGGGCAGCGCCAACTGCAAAGTCGGCCTCCTGGCAGGTAACGGCGGCGAGACGCAGACCATCATGCCGGTTGCGGGCAGCGTGCTGCTTGACGCGATCCCGGCGAGCCAGACCTGGCTTCCGACGGTCGACCAGCGCGGCAAGGACCGTCCGGCTGTTGCGGGCGGCCCCGCGACGATTGGCGCGGTGGAGCCGACCTGCGCTCTTGCTCCCGTGATAACCACCCAGCCATCTGGTCTGTCGCTTGTTTACGGACAGAGCGCCAGCGCTCTGTCCGTAGTGGTGGCAACTCCTGCTGACGGTGGCCAGCTCAGCTATCAGTGGTACAGCAGCGCCACCTCCTCGCTTACCAGCCCTACGCAGATCTCCGGCGCGACGAGCTCCGCCTATACGCCTGCGACCACGGCAGTCGCTACGACGTACTACTACTGTGTGATTACCAACACCACCACCGACCTTGATATTAACATGGCGCAGACAACCTCTGACGCCGCAGAAGTAATAGTGGACAAGGCCAGCCAGTCCATCTCTCTTGAGGGACTGGGCAGCACCTACACGTATGGCGCCAGCTCCTTTACGGTGTCAGTGACGGGAGGACTCGGCACAGGGAATGTGACCTATGCCTCAAGCGATACCTCGGTCGCGAGCGTGGTCAATAACGCGAATAACACCGCGACGATCACCATCCTTAAGGCTGGCCAGTTTAGCATCACCGCCGACAAGGTGGCAGATAGCGCCTATAACGCGGCAACCGTTACGTCAGGCATGGTCACCGTAGATGAAGCGATGCCTACGGTCACGCTGACCAGCGCTGATGTTTCTGCCGGTTCAGACGTGGTACTGAACGTTACTGTTGCAAGCTCTGCTGGAGCGATACCGACCGGCACCGTGACCTTCTATGAAGGCACGACTATGCTGGCCCAGAATGTGTCGCTGGTAAATGGCCAGGCGAGCTATACCGTTACCACTCCGGATGCCGGCAACCACGACTACACCGTCGACTACTCTGGGCTGACCGGCTACTACCGCCCCGCCAGCAGCGACACCTGTACGGTAGGCGTGAATAAGATTGACCAGAGCACGCTTACCTTCGTAGATCCCGGAACCAAAGTCTATGGAGAGGGCGACTTCACGCTTTCGACCACCGGAGGCTCTGGCACAGGCGCCGTGAGCTTCAAAGTTCCTGACGACAGCGTGATAAGCATCTCGGGCAATACCGCAACGATACACGGGGCAGGAACCGTCGTGATCACCGCTACCAAAGCAGGGGACAACATCTATAACGACGCGCAGGCGACCTTCACGCTGACGGTCAACCCGCGTGACATCAGCAACGTCACGGTCAAAGTGACCGGACCTGCGGTCTATACCGGCAGCCAGCTCCAGCCGAACTTCAGCGTGTCGGATGGCACAATCGCCATCGGTGCCGGGGACTATTACGCGGGCGCCTATGGCGCAAACGTCAATGTAGTAGACGGGGGTAGCTTCGTCGTCTACGGACAGGGTAATTACACGGGGCAGAAGCTGGTCAACTTTAACATCGCACCGAAGCCCATCGCGGTTACCGCTGATAATCAGCAGAAGTGCTTCGAGGACGGCGATCCTACTCTGAGCTGGACGGCGCCAGGGCTCGTGAAAGGCGATCATCCAACAGGAGCGCTCACCTACACGGGCTGGGCGATTGGCCACTATGACATCACCCAGGGCAGCCTGAACTTTGGTCCTAACTATACGGTTGCGTTTACCAAAGGGACCATGACGATTACCAACACGCCCGCGATGGATAAGGCGATCAGTGCGATTGACCATCTTGCAAAACCGATCAGGAGCAAAGCTGACGCAGACGCTGTAGCTGAGGCCACGCGCGACTATGGCGCGCTGTCTGCTGACGAGAAGGGTCAGATTGCCGCGAGCGTGAAGAGCAAGCTTAAGACCGCTCAGGGCCAGGCTGCCACGGTCAACCACACAGATGGAGAGTTCACGGCCACAGGCGCCAGCCTGCTCTGGAACATCCGCCTGGTAGTGACCCCTGTTGCCAAGAGTGATTCGCGTTACGCGGCCTTTGCCCGCAAGGTGTCGGGCAAAAAGATTGCCGCGCTCTATGACATCAAGCTGATTGATACGCTGACGGGCAAAACGTACGAGCCGCCCCATGGCCAAACCATTACGGTCACCTTAAGCAACGCGGCGCTTGCCGCCATTAAGGGCGCAAGCATCGCCCATGAAAAGACCGGCGGCGCCATCGAGTATCTCCCTGCAACCCGCAAGGGTAACAAGTTAAGCTTTACCGCCACGTCCTTCAGCCTGTACGGAGTCGTGTCAAATAAGGGCAGTGGCAGTGGCAGTGGAGCCCTGGACTTAAGCGGACTTTCCACGGGCGACCGCTCCAACCAGGTGCTGTTCACGGCCGTCTTGCTGATACTGGCCGCCGCTCTGGCCATCGTAGCGCTTGATCCCAGGCGGCGAAAGGCCGCAAGCGAAGTCGCAGCCGCCGCCGCAGCCGCCGCCGCAAGCGAGGATGCCAGCGAGGATGCCAGCGCAACCGCGAGCGAAAGCGCAACGGGAAGCTCCAGCTCAGACTAAAGTTCTGACTGAAGTTTCCCCGGGCGCTTGCCCCGACAGGGCTTTATGCTCTATGATAGTGTTCCTTGTGAAAAGGGCCCGTAGCTCAGTTGGTTAGAGCGCACGGCTGATAACCGTGAGGTCGCTGGTTCGAATCCAGCCGGGCCCACCAGACTTGATCTTTTTCCGCATAAGCCATTCAGAGTGGCCCTCATGGGCGCAAGCCCAATGAGGGCCGCTCTTCATGTCTTCTGCGAAAAAATCTCTGCGTCTGGACCCAGACTCGTCTAAACCCCCTCTGACGTCGTTCCTGCAAAATTCACTCCCCCGGTCATTCTGCGCGAAGTCGCAGAATCCAGTAAGATCGTACGATCTTTGTTGCTGTTTTGAACGAATCAACGGGGAGGTCACCCGGTATAATGAAGTCCATGTCAGAAGAACTGCAAATAGCAAGTAACTTGAATGCCCTTCTTAGCGAGGGTGAGAGCAACACCGTCGAGTTCAAGGAGTCACCGGATAAGTCTCTCGCTTCAGAAGTCTGCGCTTTAGCTAACGCAGAGGGCGGCAAGGTATTCATCGGCGTACGCGACGATGGGAGTGTGGTCGGCGCCGACACAAGCAACGCTGCCCGCTCCCGCATCCAGGACACGATCAATAAGGTCGAGCCTCGTCTTCACGTAGGCATTGAGGTACTCGACAACATCATCGTGCTGACCGTGCCAGAGGGTTCTCAAAAGCCGTATGCCTGCCCCGCAGGGTTCTACTTACGCACGGGTCCCAACTCGCAGAAACTTGGCCGCAACAGCATTCTGGAGTTCCTCTATGACGAAGGGCTCGTCCACTACGATCGGGCTATCCGTAAAGACTTACCCGTCACAGAGCGCTTCAACGAGGCTGCTTACAGACGCTACATTAGGTTGGCGCATATAAGCGAAGTGCTACCCAAGGAAGATATTCTCCAGAGCTTGAATTGTGCAGGCATGGCTGATGGCAAACTTTGTTTCACCAATGCAGGTGCGCTATTTTTCAGAATTAATGACGAGGATGTAAAGTATCGGCATGCTGGCATTTACTGTCTTCTCTACAAAGGAACGGAGAAAGTGACTATTCTCGATGCGAAGGAACTAAACGGTGACATCGTCAGCAATGTTGATGATGCGATGATCTTCCTTAAACGGCATCTTAATCTTAGCTACAAGATCGAGACTCTCAGAAGAGAGAATATCCTTGAACTACCCGAAGATGCTTTGCGCGAAGCCGTCATTAATGCAGCATGTCATCGCTTGTACTCTGAACTAGGTGCGCGTACCATGGTCGAAGTCTTTGATGACCGCGTGGACATCACTAACCCCGGTGGTATTTGCAAAGGCATCACCGAGGAGAACTTCGGCAAGATCAGCATCTCACGCAACCCCGTCATTGTCAGTATGTTTGCTCGCATTGGCTACATCGAGCAGGCAGGCACTGGCATCAAGCGCATGCGGAATGCTGCAAGAGAACTAGGCGTTGCTGAACCCAAATTCGGCCTCGATGGCTATTTCTTCACAGTCACCTTCAAACGGAACCCAAGCGATTTGCAAGCGGTTGCAACCGCTTGCAACCGCTTACAACCGCTTGCGACGACTGATAGAAAACGCGAGGTACTATCTCTGCTAAAAACTGGTGGGCAAATGTCATCAACAGAGATTGCCAGCCAGTTAGGACTCTCAGCAACGCGCGTCCGTGCTATTTTGCGCGAAATGGTAAGCGAAGGTGCAGTTGAGAAACTTGGTGATAACCGCCTTGCACGATATACGCTGAGGAATGACCCTAAGTGAGAGGGCGGAAAAGAAGATGACTGTTACTATAACCCCATACGACACCGCCGATTACCTCAAAACAGAGGAAGATATCACCGCTTATCTTAAAGCGGCGATTGAAGAGAACGATCCGGAACTCTTGACTGTTGCTCTAGGTGATATTGCGCGCTCTCAGGGCATGAGTGAAGTAGCCCGCAGAGCTGGTTTATCACGCGAAAACATTTATCGTTCACTTTTCGAGAATGGAAACCCATCAACTGCTACTTTGTTCAATGTTTTGGGAGCTTTGGGCATACAGCTCCATCCAACCGTGAGCTTGCCTGAAATGAAAACGACAAAGAGCAAGCTGAGGATGTGTTAGGTCAGCTTGGGATACCCATGTCTAATGCGATCGGATTGTTTTTGCGTCAAGTGGTATTGCAACGCGGAATGCCTTTCGAGATGAAGCTTCCTCAGAAGAAGCCATTGGCGTTGGGCGCTCTTTCTGATGCTGAGTTGGCGGTCGAGCTTCAAAAAGGACTCGATGATCTGCGCGCAGGCAGAGTTCATCCTGCAGAAGAAGTGTTTGCTGAACTTGAGGCTGAGTTCGGAATATGAAGCAGTGGTTCATTGATTATTCTGCCTTAGCAAAGGCGGACATACAATTAATAGGACGCTACCTGGCCGAGGAGCTCCAAACGCCACGAGCCGCAAGGGCGCAAGTTAGTCGTATCGTCGGGGAGATTTCCGAATTACAGACTTTGCCGAAGAAATTTCCAACTTATGATACTGATGCTTGTGGGAAGCTGGGACTGCGGCGCATGAATATCGATAGGTTCGCGGTATTCTACCTACTGGATGACGCTGCAAGCACCGTAACGATCATCAGGGTACTGTTCGTAGAGCCGTTTAGTGAAGGATGAATGATGCGAAAAACTAATCTGCTACAAAAGAAAATAGCCTCTCTTGTCATAATTGTGGCGCTTCTATCGATGATGGCTTTGCCTGCGACTGCCACAGCTGCCGCAACGCCAGTCTATGCGGGCGACCTTGTTGTCGGTTCAAGCTATGCGCTGAATTCGTCAAATCAGGCAAGCCAACGGTATGTGCGCCTAACTGCAACGGAGCAGGGATATTATGAGATTGATGTTGACAGTAGTATTGCTGTCAATGGCGCTCTCTATTCTGATGAAGGTCTTACAAATCAGATTGCATCAGGATCTGAGGCCGGTAACGTGTTCAGGTGGAGCCTCGGCGCGCAACTTGCAAAGGGGCAGTCGGTCTATCTGCTGGCATACAACGCGTATGATTTTGTTGTTACGCAAATCAATATAGCTGTTATTTTCCGGGGTGTGCCAATAACGGCGATTGCTCTCTCGCCCGCGACACTCTCGCTTGCTGTGGGCACAAGCGCTACGCTGTCTGCAAATATCACACCGGTTGATACCACTGATAGAAATCTGACCTGGCTCTCTTCAAATTCAGGCATTGCCCAGGTTAGCGCGGCAGGAAAAGTAACCGCTCTTTCAAAGGGAGTGGCTACTCTGTCGGCCCTGTCTTCTATGGGAGTTTTCGGGCAGTGCACGGTAACGGTGAGTGATGCCAGTGCGCCATCCGACGCGACCTTACAGCGGGCCTATGCGCGCATATTATATGCAGAGCTGAACCATACCAAGGATTCCGATACCGGTCCGATAGCCCTCCGTGATTTGAAGATAAAATATGATTCGTCAATTTCTTTACGTGGTGGTGCGGTAGAGTCATATCCCGGGGTTGTTTTTGGGACGACAAGTGGGTATGGCATTACCAATGATGGTTTTTTTGATCAGGTACGCCTCTCGAAAAGTTCATTTTCTGGAACAAATCTGGCGACCTATTCAAGCAAGTTCAAGGACATGATCTCGTGGGTTCCTGCCAATGGTACTGACTTGCAAAAAGCTTCAGCGGTTTTTTCTTATTTGTGCAGGAATGTTTTTTATGATTATACGCTTCAGTACGGATCGGCTTCATATTACAGCTATGGCGCGCTTTGTAATGGTATGGCGCAATGCTCGGGGTATGCGTCCGCGTTTTTGACCGCGATGAATTATTTGAAAATTCCTTGCGTCACGGTTAGTGCCAATCTTAGTGGTTCTATTCATAGTTGGAATATGGTTAAGATTGGGAGTGACTGGTATAATGTTGACGCAACAAACAAAATATTTTTATATAGCACTAAAACGCTGAGCGCTGTTTATGATCAGGATGTATCTTCATCTGCCTGTTATCCGGCGGTAAAAGATGGTGATAATAGTCAGGTACAAAATTACCAGGCGCCGCAGTCAACGCCTGCTGTTCAATCCTTTACCTTGTCTGCATCTAAGATAACTATGGGCCAAAATGATTGCAAAACGCTGACGATTAGTTCGGTACTTCCGCAAGGCAGTGATGGGCGGTTGGCAACATTTTCAAGTTCCAATCCCCAGGTTGCGGCTGTGTCGCTCTTTGGAACTCTCGTTACCGGGACAACGGCAGGTAAGGCCCTGATCACCTGCAAACTTGGATCCGCAACGCAGACAACAGAAGTTGAAGTCTTGCCTGTTGCGCCTACGCTGATTTCTGCTACGGCTTCTGCTTCTTCGATCACAGTCAAGTGGCAAAAGGCTGCTGGTGTTGATGGCTACTATCTCTATCGTAAAGCGGGCAGTACTGCTGCCCGGACAAAGATTGCGACGCTTGCCGCTACGGCTACCAGCTATACGGACAAAGCGGTATCAGGATGCACCAACTATACCTATACTTTATGCGCCTATCAGGGAACCAATACCAGCGGCTATAATGCCACTGGGGTCTCCGCTACCTTTGTGGCGACTCCGGCTTTGAAATCGGTTGCTAATGGTAGCGGATATTCCAAGCTTACCTGGTCAAAGGTCGCTGGTGTTGACGGATATAAGGTCTATCGCAAAACGACCGGCGGCTGGTTGCCTCTAGCAACTGTAAAAAAGGACACGACGTTAAGTTACAGCGACAAAAGCGTTAAATCTGGGACTGCTTATCGCTACACAGTACAAGCTTATAAGGGCTCAACTTCAGGCGGCTACAACACAACAGGCCTCTATATTCGCTATCTGGCTGTCCCGAAGCTTGGATCGGCTAAGCGTGCTAAGAAGGGGAGCAACTCGATTACTGTTACCTGGTCAGGGGTTACTAATGCTTCAGGTTATTACATCTATCGTAAGACCACTGGCGGCTGGGTGAAGGTTGCCAGTGTTAAATCTACGGCGCGCTCCTGGACCGATACCAAGACCAGGAAAGGCACAAAGTACGCCTACACGGTGCGTGCCTGGAACAAGACCGGGACGGTGATCTCACTGAGCGCTTACAACACAACGGGAGTTTCGTTTAAGCCCTAAGGTATAAGGTACGGCATTCTGGTTGCAGAACGCAAGCATTGTACGTGCGTCCTGGAACTAATCATACCCATACATACCCACAGCATGTTTCTCATAATGCTACTGGGCTCTATATGTTTAAGCTGGTGATAGCTATAGATTAGTTGACAATGTAAATAAAACATCGTAATATGAGAAGACCGATGAAAAGGAGTCTTTGATATGGCGCAGACAACAGTAAGTATCCGCATGGATGATGAATTGAAAAAGCAAGTTGACCAGTTTTGCAAAGAAGTTGGTATGACACTTTCGACAGCAGTCACTCTCTTTGCCCGGACGGTGGTGCGAGAGAAACGAATCCCCTTTGAGATCACTACCCAGACCGACCCGTTTTTCAGCGAAAGCAATATGAGAGCGCTTCGCGCCTCTATCGCTCAGATGGATGACCCAGCTTCGCCCAAGATCGAAAAGACGCTGGCAGAGCTTGAGGCAATGGCTAATGGATAGAAAGCTCGTTTTTAATGGGCGTGGTTGGGATGACTACACTTACTGGCAAACTCAGGATCGCAAGACCATAAAGCGCATCAATAAGCTTTTTGCCGACATCGACCGCAACGGTAATGAGGGTATCGGCAGCCCTGAGCAACTATCGGAAGATCTGGCTGGGTGGTGGTCGCGACGTATCGATGACAAAAACAGATTGGTGTACCGGCTACGTGATAATGACGCGATAGAGGTCGTCCAATGCCGAGGCCACTACGACGACAAATGAACAGCAGGGAAATCACTTGTACATGCCGAGGTGTTGCGACCGTGAGGTTTACTGCCAGAGATGGCGCTATCCGGATTACTTTGCGGACAAGATCGTGAAAGAAAAGATCACTCTGAATGTTGATCGGGGCTCACTGAGGTTGTTCCGTGAGTATGCGAGTGAGCATGGCTTGAAATATCAGTCATTGATGAATCAGGTGTTGTCGAGTTACGCCGAGAAGCAACTTTCGAGTTAATCATACTGGCAGGTTCAACTGCCTGGGCTAGGATCAGGCGGATGGGGTGTCAATAGCTAACTGAAGTGTAACTAACCAAGTTGTAACTTGCGGCTACCCGAGCTCTTCTGGTTCCTGCTGGAGGGTGAGGCCGAACTTTTTCTGGACGGCTTGGGTGATTTCTGCGCGGGCGCAGGCCAAGTCGGCGTAGGAGCGGGCGGATTCGTTGATGAGTATCAGGGCGGCTTTGTCGCTCACGCGCATGCCGTGCAGCAGTTTGCCTTTGAGGCCGGCCTGTTCTACCAGCCAGCCGCTCGCGATCTCCCAGCAGGCGCCGATCAGGTAGATTGGGATGCCGTCAAAGCGCGCGCGATACTCTGCGATCTGGTCTTCGCGCACGGTGATGTTCTTGAAGAACGAGCCGCTGCTGGCGTATACCGCAGGGTCAGGCAGTTTCTCGGCCCTGATGGCGCTCACGGCTGCGCGGATGGTCATCGGCTGGCGGTTAGTGATGCCTTGCTGGTCCAGGTAGGCTTGCAGCGATCCGTAAAGCTCGCCTTCTATCTCGTCGCGGTGCAGCTCGACGGTGGCGGCGGTGATGAAATAGCGCCCTTTCTCTGAGCTGTTGAAGATGCTGTGACGATAGGACAGCTCAAGTTGGTCACGCGTAAACGTCACAAACTCGTCGCGCTGCGTGTCATAGGCCTTGACTGCAACCAGGACGTCAGACAGTTCCTGCCCGTAGGCGCCGGCGTTTTGCATGACGGCGCCGCCGATGGTGCCCGGGATCGCAGACGTGGCCTCCAGGCCGGTGTAGCCGCGCTGGGCCGTAAACGCCGCCAGATCGTCCAGCAGCTCGCCGCTTGCGGCCTCGATCACAATCTTGCCGCCGCCTTCCTCGACTATGCGCAGGCCACAGAGTCGGTTGAGCAGCACCACGCCGCCGTAGCCCTCATCGCGGCCCAGGACATTGCTGCCGCCGCCCAGCACGGCGACCGCCATATTGTGCTCGCGCACAAACCGGTAGGCTTTGGTGATGTCTTCTGGCGCACTCAGCTCTGCAACATAGCGGGCCGGTCCGCCCAGTCGCATTGTTGTCAGCTCTGAAATCGCTACGTGTTCTCTTAGTAACATGTCCTCACTTTAGCATACTGAGCCGCAGGGGTTTTGCAGGCAGGCAAGGTTGTCAGTCAGCCGTTTGATGACGGCGCTCATCGCCTCGTGGCAGCGACGTGGCTACTTCCAGGGGTTGACGAGCTTAAGGCCTTTGACGCCTGCGAAGTCTTTGGTGTTGCGGGTCACGAGCGTGGCATTGGCGGCGATGGCGGTGGCCGCCAGGAGGGAATCAACCACGGGCAGTGGCCGACTTGTTGCCTTGAGCGCGGCCCAGTCGCGTACGACCGCTTCAGTGACGGGGAAAATGCGATCCTGAATCCACTCCATGAAATCGACCTCGAACCAGCCGCGCAGCTGATCTTTTTTGCGACACTCGGGCAACTTAAGGTAGCCGTAGACAATCTCTCCGGCAGTAAGGACGCTGATGGCGAGATCACTGACTTCCTGTGCGTTGATCCAGTTGATGACTTTAGGGTCTGGTGTTTTTCTACTGAGTTCTGAAATGACGTTAGTGTCAAGCAGGCTGATCATAAGAAATCCACCGGTCTCATCGTCGTATCTTTATCGCGCTCGAAATCTAACTCGGTCAGGTCAACGGGGCAGGTGGCCATCATTTCAAGGAACGACTTCTTTTTGGGCTGTACGACTTCCTTGAACTCCCCGTAGCTGATAACCATCACGGTAGGCTCACCGTGGACGGTGATGATCTGGGGACCTTTCTTCGCGCGGCGTACGACCTCACTGAACTTGTTTTTTGCTTCCTGGAGTTGCCAGGTAGAGGATCTTGGAGTGGCGACGTTGCTGTCGCGTTGCTGGGTTGTGGCTGTAGGCATAGGCTGCTCCCTTCTTGTTTGTGGCTAGTCTGTCTAGATTATAGCAGAAAGAGAGGAGAGAGGGCGCAGGGAGGAAGGAACATCGGGGAGGAACACAGGGGTGAGACAGGGGGACGGTTCTGCTGTCTCATAAAACGAGACAGCAGAACCGTCCCCCTGTCTCACCCCTGTGTTCCGCTGTGTTCCGGAGTGGTTAGTCCTGGTTGGCGAGCTGGCCGCAGGCGGCGGCGATCTCTGCGCCGCGGGAGCGACGCAGCGTTGTCTCGATGCCGGCGGCGCGCAGCAGCGCGACAGCCTGGGCACTGCGCGCGGCGTCCTCAGGCGACAGGGGGACGGTTCCTGTGTCGCCCGTGTCGTTGTAGGGGAGCAGGTTGATGTGGGCGCCGACTGCGCGGGCAAAGTCTGCCAGGGCTTGCAGGTCACTGTCGTGATCGTTGACGTCGCGCAGCAGCACGTACTCAAGGCTTACCCGGCGCCCGCTGCGCTCGCGATAATCCGCAAGCGCCCGGCGCAGCTTATCCAGCGGCTGCTTGCGCAAGCCGGGCATCAGCTGGTCGCGCAGCTCTTGGGTGGCGGCGTGCAAAGATACGGCCAGCCGGAATTGCTCCGGCTCTTCTGCCAGACGTGCGATGCCGGAGGTGATCCCGCTGGTCGAGACGGTGATGCGGCGCGCGCCAATGTTGAAAGCAGAGGGGCTGTTGAGCAGCCGGAGCGCGCCGAGGGTGGCGCCGTAGTTGGCAAAGGGCTCGCCTTGCCCCATGACGACCACATTGGTAGCGGCCCGGCCAAAGTCAGCGCTGACGATGCGGACCTGCTCGGCGATCTCGCCCGCGTGCAGGCTGCGCGTCAGGCCGCCACGGCCGGTGGCGCAGAACACGCAGCCCAGGGCACAGCCAGCCTGGCTTGAGACACAGACGGTCAGTCGCTTGGCAGCAGTGAGACAGGGGGACGGTTCTGTGAGACAGGGGGGGGAGACAGGGGTGAGACAGGGGGACGGTTCTCTTGTCTCATGCGCGCATGAGGCAAGAGAACCGTCCCCCTGTCTCACCCCTGTCCCCCCCTCCTGTCTCCCAGCCCTCTCCCCCTCTCCCCCTGCTGCCCCCCCACTGACTCCCTG
>WQYT01000055.1 GCA_009781115.1 Coriobacteriia bacterium | reverse complement strand
CGCGCCAACAAACGAAGCGAATGGAGTGATCTCTCATGGCCTTTGAGGGGAGCAAACTGGACTACGTCGCGCAGGTTGATTCGCAGAGCCTGAAAGACGAGGCCAAGCTGTCGATCTCTGAAGATGGCCTGGCGGTGACCACGCTGTTTAATCCGCTGTTCATCGACTTTGCCGACATCGTGTCCTTTGAGAAACAGGGCTACTGTGCGGTCGTGGTCACCGGCACTGACCGCCTCACCTTCAGCAGCCTGGGCAATCTGCTTGACGCCTTCTGCCTTGAACTGCAGACGGCATTCAACGCACGGGTGCGCAAGGCGCTGTTCATCTCAGGCGATCCCTGCTTTGAGGCCGAAGGGGAGTTTGAGTACGCGGAGCCACAGAGCGCGGCTGGGGCGCAGACAGCAGCCGGGGCGCAGCAGACCGCAGCCGGCGCAGCCGGAGCGCAGCAGGCCACAGCCCGTGGTCAGGCCCGCATCGAGGTCTACGATGACTGCGTTTGCCTGCTGCCGCCTGATAATCGGGCCCGCCGCATCCCCTTTGCGTTCATGACGGGGCTACAAAAGGGGAACTTCGAGCTGACGCTGACCCTGAACGGCGGCGAGCAATATAGCTTCATCCGTCTGGGCGCCAACACCGACGCCTTTGAGGCCAGCATCCGGGCCAGGCTGCACGCCTGGCGCGAGGACGCCCTGGATGCGGTGCACAAGCTGGACGGCAGCCTGAGCCAGACGCAACTGGCCGCGCTTGCCACGCTGATGCCGCAGGGCGTCGCCGTTTCTGCGGGGCAGATGGCCGCAATCGCGCCGTCGTATCTGGCGGCGGTCGAAGCCCAGATTGCGGCCAGTCGCGCCGCAGACACCTACGCCGCGTTTAAAGAAATCTGTGCGCCGGATGAGATCTGCATCGGCATGAAGACAAATCTTGCGGGCGAACAGGAAGAAAACATCCTGTGGTTTATCGCGCCGTCTAAGACCAAACCCACGGCGGCAGTCGAGTTTGCCGTAGACGAGGACACGGCGGCGGCAACTTTTGTCTACAACACGGGCAGCGACCGCGCGGACTTCATCCGGCGTCTGAACCGAGTGATGGAGGCGATCGACTTTCACCGCGAGGTAATCAGCCTGCCCGATGACCAGCTGGCCAGTGCAGAGAACGCGAGCTATCGCATGGCCGTGAAACGAAACGCCGCTCTGCGCAGCATCCGCGAGAGCCTGGCCGGTCGCGTAATCCACAGCTCCCCAGATGCCTGGACCACCACCGTCCGCTCCTACCTCTGCTAAGAAAGCCAGAACGCCTGCGCTCGTGACAATCACCCCAGGGGTGTCTGTCCCCCCGTTGTCATTGCGAGGGAGGCCGTAGGCCGACCGCGGCAATCCCAAGTGCGCTGCTACACGCTAACGAGTTGGTGGGAGAGGATGGCGCCTTCGCTCAGCTCCAGGAGCATGACGGTGGGGCCTCCCTTGCTGCGAGGATAGGAGGCCGATCCCGGGCAGGCGATTGTCACCATGTCCTGCTGTATGAATTCCGGGATATGTGTGTGCCCGTGGATGACCAGGAGCGGCCCCTCAGTTGACGCCGCCTTCTCCTCAGCCAGCGCGCGGCGCAGGTGCTGCGGCGTATGGGCGACAAGGATCGTCAGGCCCGCAGCCCAGGTCTTTTCCACCAGCTTAAGCGAGCCGTCAAAGTCGTTGTTGCCCCGCACGGCGATCACTGGCGCCAGACTCTCAAGCTTCAGGAGGATCGAGTACGGGCCGATGTCTCCGGCGTGGATGATCAGATCGACCTGCTTAAATGCAGTAAGCGCGCGTGAAGAAAGAAGCCCGTGAGTGTCAGAGATGACCCCCAGCCTGAAGACAGCGCTGGTCATTGTGGGAAGCGGCGTCGTCGCAGCGCGGCAAGCGGACCTGCGGCGCCTGTCATCGCAAGGGGTGTGTAGCGCAGCGCGGCAGTCCGGCACATGTTGATAATGACGTCCTCTTGCTAGGCGAAGTCGCCGGGTTCAACGTGCTGGATGAACTCGTGGAAGTCATCGAGGAGCTTGCGCGGCCCTGCCGCGGGCGGCTCTTCGTTGTCAGGGCTTTCAGCGTCGGCTTCAACATCAGTTTCAGCTTCAGCATTGCTGCCAGCATTGCCGCCGATACCAGTGCCAAGGCCAATACCAAGAGTAATACCAGCGTTAGCGATCTGGGTTTTTACCGAGGTCTCCTGATAGACGTTGTCTGCGATGAAAAGCGGCGCATGAGTGCGAAGCGCCAGAGCAATCGCGTCGCTGGGCCGGGCGTCAAGGGTTATGTGATTGTCATCCCGCAGGAAATCAAGCGTCGCCAGGAAAGTCCCCTGGGAAAACGAACCGATCTCGACACGGCTTAAGATCAGGCCTGACGCCTGCATGATACTGACGAGCAGGTCGTGAGTCATCGGGCGGGAAAAAGTGATGCCATGAGCGGCAGAAATAATCGCATGCGCTTCGGGACGTCCCAGCGTGATGGGCACAAGCCGTTCCGCCGGGTCGGGGGAACCGGCAAGCTTAAGCAACAGTACTGGTCGTTGTGTGCTGGGATCAAATGCCAGCGAAGCGATATCAAGTGGGAGCATAGTGCTCATTTGCGGCCCCTCCTTTCTTAATGATAATAGACCAGTTTCATTTTACACCTTTCAATTGTAGAATCTATGAAGCAGCTCTGGTATGCTTGTAAACGTCTTTTCCGTGGGGACGTAGCTCAGTTGGGAGAGCGCGGGCTTTGCAAGCCTGAGGTCGAGGGTTCGAGCCCCTTCGTCTCCACCAGACTCGGTCTTTTTCCGTATAAGCCGCT
This sequence comes from Coriobacteriia bacterium, assembly GCA_009781115.1. GTDB lineage: Bacteria > Actinomycetota > Coriobacteriia > WRKU01 > WQUG01 > WQUG01. Next base: position 10,634 of record WQYT01000055.1, on the reverse strand, counting down.
CAGGCCGATCCTTAAGGCCTTGAGGCCGTTACGGATCGTCCTTCGGGGCTTCTACGAAAAAATCCCTTCGTCTGGGATTCGCTGCCAAGTGATCGGCTTTCGCCGCAACGCCCATGCACTCGCCAAAAACCAGGCCGATCCTTAAGGCCCAGCCTCTTTGGCACAGTCGCGCAAAAATGCACGCTGTAATGCGTAAAGCACAAAAGCTTCGTCTCTCTGTGCCCATAATCAGAGATTAGCATGACATTTGGGGAGTATATTCCCCAAATAGCTTGACATTTGGGGAATATACTCCCAAAATGAAGGACATGATGGAATATGCACGTGACATAGAAGCAGATATCAAGGCACGTCTGTTTGAAAGCGGCAAAGTGAGCGTACTGTACGGGCCGCGTCAGGTGGGCAAGACGATACTCGTCAAAAAGATACTGTCTGATAATGAAAGCAGCTCAGGATATTTCAACTGTGAGGAGCAACCGGTAGCCGATGTGCTTGCCTCGCATAATTCCGGCATGATGTATGCGTTTTTTGCAGGTCATCCCGTGATCGTGCTTGATGAGGCGCAGTCGGTCAAAAACATCGGACGCGCCTTGAAGATACTGATTGATGCGCATCCGGAACTTCCCATAATCGCTACCGGGTCGTCCAGCTTTGATTTGGCCAACAAGATAAACGAACCCCTGACAGGGCGTCACTATGAGTATTTTCTCTATCCACTCAGCTTCAACGAGATTGCAGAAGCTGCAAGCAACCGGGTGCTTTTTGAGAATCTTGAAACGCGTTTGATCTATGGGAGTTATCCGGAGATCGTTTCTGCTACAACGCAAGACGACGCGCGCGCAAGATTGGAAAGCCTGTCCACCAGTTACCTCTATCGCGACGTATTCAAGTTCAACGATATCAGGAACCCCGAGGTTCTCGCAGATATTTTGCGAGCATTGGCTTATCAGGTTGGCAACGAGGTCTCGCTTAATGAGATTGCAAATCTGGTTGGGGTGGATAAAAAAACGGTCGCCAGTTATGTTCGTCTGCTTGAACAGGCCTTCATCATTTTTCGTCTTCCTTCATTCAGTCGCAATCTGCGCAATGAGATCAAGCAGGGTAAAAAGTATTATTTTTATGACAACGGAATAATATCTGCGCTTACGAGGGATTTTCGTCTGCCCATAACAGGAAGAGACGTTGGTCATCTTTGGGAAAACCTTATGATGAGCGAGCGACGCAAGCATAATCAGCGTCATCACCGGTATGTGTCACAATACTTCTGGCGTCTGAGGGGCGCAGGTGAGCTTGATTTGATAGAGGACGCTGACGGGGAGTTGCTCCCTTTTGAATTCAAGTGGAAAAAAACGCGAATGAGCGCCTCTGCTGCCAACTTCGTGAAAACGTATGGGACTCGTCCGGTTCAGATTATCAACAAGAGCGACTTCATTGATTTTGTGATTTGATTTGATCTTTATTCTTCGCAGGGTCTAATACCCCGCAGTTCTGCTGCGTTGATTGTCATTCTGCGTGTAGCCGCAGAATCCAGGTGCCTGGGTTGCACGAAGTATCTTAAAAAGCGCTGATCCAGCCGGGTGACAGGGGAGACGGGTGACGGGGGGGCTGCCTCCTTGTTGCCTGGTGTCCGCATGGCGTCACCCCGCGTTTGTTTTCTTGATTTCTTCTTAATTTTGTGTTGTATAATCTGTAACGCAGCTCGGACCCGTCAGGGCGAAACAGTCCTGTGAACTGTTATGGGCCGAGCAAGATGAGGCCTCCGGAAATGGCACAGACAAGATGTGCGACTCCCTTTGTCTCAAATAAGTCGATCGTCAGAAGGAAGAAACATGAACGTACAAGTCTACAAGGATCCGGCGCAGATCGGAAAAGCAGTCGCTACACTTTTTGCAGCGCAGGTAGTGAAGAATCCGGATTGCATACTGGGAATGGCCACGGGTTCTACTCCGCTGCCAACCTACGGCGCGCTGGTCGAGCTTTACGAGCAGGGCGTGGTGGATTTTTCTACCGTGCGCAGCTTTAATCTGGATGAATATGTCGGGATCAGCCGCTCGCACGAGCAGAGCTACTATCGCTTCATGTTTGACAATCTTTTCTCGAAGATCAACATCAAGCCTGAAAACGTGCAGGTTCCCTTCCCCGCGTCAGAAAACCTTGAAGATGACTGCGCGGCCTATGACGCGGCAATCGATGCTGCTGGTGGGGTTGATCTGCAGATACTCGGGATCGGCCACAACGGCCACATTGCGTTTAACGAACCTGCGAGCGTGTTTCCCTTTGGGACGCACATCGTTGACCTTACGCAGAGCACTATTGAAGCCAATAAGCGGTTCTTTGACAGCATAGACGACGTGCCCCGGCGCGCTATGACCATGGGCATCGGCACCATCATGAAGGCGCGCGAGATCGTGATCGTGGCAACCGGCGCAGACAAGGCAGACGCGGCCTGCGCCATGATTAACGGCCCCGTTGACCCGCAGTGCCCGGCCTCTGTCCTGCAGCTGCATCCGGCGGTTACGGCATTCCTGGACGAGGCCTCAGCATCCAGGCTCGGCTAAACGCCGTCTGGCGGCGTTGCCATAAAACTCAAGGGCTTAAGCCCGTATCGTTCTGCAGCGCCTACCCAGACGACGTTTATCCTTCGCCTGGAGGCTCGGCTAAACGCTGTCTGGCGGCGTTGCTGCAGAACTCAAGGGCTTAAGCCCGTATCGTTCTGCAGCGCCTACCCAGACAACGTTTATCCTTCGCCTGGCGGCTTGGCTAAACGCCGTCTGGCGGCTCGGCTAGCTTTTTCTGAAGGTAAGCGCCGTCTGCCCTTGGGCGGCGCTTGCACCCAATGTGTCCGGCAGCTATATGCGCCTATGTCAGTAACCTATACACAACAATTCGTTTGCCTTATTTGGCCCGGGTGATAAAATGGAGATTCTGTTTTTGCTGTGATCAAGGGGGCATAGGAGCCAGATGACATCTGTCCGGAACATATCCAGGCGTACCGTTCTTGTGGTGCTGGCAGGCGCCGTGGTGCTTGTTGCCGCACTGATTTTCGGGATCAGCATCGGTCGCGTGAGCCTGCTGAAGTCAGCCTATGGCGCAAATTACGCGCAGCGACCCTACACAGCGACCATTCCCCAATTTAACGTCAGTTCAACCAAAGAGTTCACGTTTACCTTAAACAAGGCCATCGACTTCGCCACGACTACTGTTGCGGGCACGCCGCGCCCAAAAGATAACACGGCCCTCGGCGATGTGGCGCAAGTCTTTTCTGATCCGGCGCTGCAGCACCAGGTCCCCGCCTGGATATGTCAGGCAAAAAACAGGGCCAATCAGGTGATCGTGGCGCCCGCGCCGGAGGGCATTTATGCTGATAGTCATACGTCTAATGCTGCGGTAAAAGCGGGGGAGTCTCAGCCGGCGGTAAAAGCGGGGGAGTCTCAGCCGGCGGTAAAAGCGGGGGAGTCTCAGCCGGCGGTCGAACTGGCGTCGCCCGGCGAGTGGGACGGGTTTTCGCGCTACTATCTGGCGCGCTATATCGGCGCCAATGGCAAAAAGCTGGCGCGTCCGGTCGTGACCATGTTCACGGTCAGGGGCGCAGGTTTTGCTCTCAAAGCGCCGGCGGCGGTGCATACTTCGGTCAATGCGAGCGGTATTCTCCAGATCAGCTGGACTCCGGTGAAAGGGGCGAGTGACTATCAGCTCGTCGTAGAGGCGCAGGTGACCGACCCTCCTCCGGAAAGCGCAGTCTCAAGCCCGGGGGACGCAGACGCAAACGCGCAGAGCCCGGACAGCCCCGAGCAGAAGCTGTACTTCAGCGTCATTGACCGGAAAGGCGGGACTTCGCTTAACCTCACCGATACCAGTATGCTTAACGGCGTCTACTATATCTCGGAAGACGAAGTCGCGCAAAATCGCAAGTCGGTTGAAGAGGACGGAGGCGCCAACCTGTATGGGCTTGACGTCAGGCAGTTTTCTACCAGCGACAATGGGCGCCTCTCGCTTGCGGTCGTTGCAACCAGCGCAGGCAAGCGCAGCCCTCTGGAGTTTCGTCCGCTTACGCCCGCGCTGCTGAACCAGATACCGCTTGAAGACGCACAATACGCCCAGCAGCTGGCCAACGAGGTCGCCCACGCGCACAAGACATCGGCGGCGGCGGGGCTGATGACGATGGCCGACGGGAGCACTATAAACCTCAACGGCAAGGACGGTAAGCCGGAGCGCTATATCTATCCCAAAAGCAGCATTGACTGGAACACCTACAAGGAGCCGAAGCCCAAAACCACGATGGCCCAGGTGCCCTACCCGGTCAACGGCTCGACCGAGCTGGTAAAATTTCTTGCCAGCAACCTGATGGCTGACAACTATTATCTGGATGTGACCGCCTATCTGGGCGGCGGCAGCGACGGGACCACAAAGCTCGATGACGCCCTTGAGGAGGCGCAGGCCCAGAACCCCTACATTCTGTACGACAACCTCTATGCCGAGCTCACTACCCGCGATGGTCGGCAGGTGACCTATATCTCCTCGTTTTATCTGATAAAAGACCACGTGGCGCTACGGCGTCAGCTTTGGGAGAAAGTCTGTGCGGTTGACTCCCAGATCATCAGCAGTACCATGAGCAACGAGGCCAAGGCCCAGGCTATCAACGCCTGGCTTATCAGGCACGGCTCCTATGATCGGGACGCGTTTAACGCCTCGGTCAGGTACCAGAAAAACGGCGCCTGGGATATTGATGTGGCCACGGTATACTACAACCGCTTTTCTTACGCCCAGAACGCGACGGGCATTCTGCTGCGGGGCAAGGGCGTGTGCGCCTCTTACGCGGCGGCGTTCAAGGCGCTGGCAGATCGCGCGGCGCTGCCTTGCCTCTACGTGACGGGCACCGTGAACACAACCAAAGAAAGCCACGCCTGGAATAAGGTCAATCTGGGCGGCCGGTGGCTGATTGTTGACAGCGCCTGGAACGATGAAGGCGGCATTTCCGACCGCTACTTTGGCCTGACCGACAACAGCAAGCGCGCGGACCGCAAGCAGGACAAGAGCTTCATGACCGACGCGTACATCTCCCGCTACGCAAACTGATCTTTTTTTGTTGCACTCCTTGTAGATGAAATCGTCACGCAACTGATTGAGCTCGGATTGGTCGCTTAGCCCGTCTCTCATCTCATTTCTGCGCGTGCAGATTGTTGTGATGCTTTAAATAGTAACATAGGTGAAGTTTCAAACAGGCTGGAAATTATAGACTTGTTGCTCCCGTCGGGGACCCGGGAGTGTTATTCTGATTACGTCCAGTTCAGCAGTTCACCGGGAGGATTTTTCTCTGGTGTGGCACACCCTTGAAGAAGGGCAGCCACGTCAGTGGGTGTGTACGCATACTAAGCTGTTGACCTGGACAGTCGCCGTGGCTGTCCTTTTTCATGTCGTAAAGCGGGGAGATAAAGCGGGGAGATAAAGCAGGGAGATCAAGGGGTGCGGTCAGTACCATCTGATGCGCTCAAAAAAAGTTTTCAAAAAAAACAAAAAAACAGGTAATATTCAGACGATGATTTCAACATAGACAGTAGAGAGGATCTCTGGAGGGAAACTCTGGAGCAAGGTAAATCTTCTGTTGGGAGGAATGGGGAAGACTATGACGGAACGCGGGCGACGTAAGACGATGTCACATGATCGGTTAACGCATGAGCAGATAGAGCGCCTGGTGGTGCAAGCCAACGAGGGCTCACAACAAGCTTTCGCTCAGCTTTATGAGGCCTATCTGCCTCAGATTTACTTCTATGCGCGCAAGCGTCTGCATGACGACGATGAGGCGACTGAGGTTGCTCAGGACACCTTCCTCGCGGCGTTTATGAAGCTGGACCGGCTCAGGAATCCCCACGCGTTTCACAGCTGGCTTTACAGCATTGCGGGCACGTATGTGGCGGGCGCGCAACGGCGCGCCAACACAAAGCTCAACAATGAACAAAGCCTCGACGACCTGACCGATCGCATCCAGGAGACCGTTGAGGCTGAGTCTGTCGATCCGCCGCCCCTGTTCGAGGCTCTGGCTAGCACTGACGCCAGCACGGCGCCGGAGCAGGCGCTTGAAACCAAGGAGGATCGCCTGGCGCTTATCAGCGCGATCGACGCGCTCTCCGATGCGCAGAAAGAGGCTATCCTGCTGCGCTACTTTGCGGGGCTTTCCGTGAGCGAGATCGCGGTGGCAGTAGGCCTGAGCCAGAGTGCCACGCTCAAGCGCCTGCATGATGCGCGCGCCCACCTGCGCCGGTCGGCCACGACGGTTGCGACGCTGGCCAGCGCTGACGACGATCCCGCGCTGACGACCGCCCTGCATGAGAGCGAGTCCAGCATGCGGATAGAGGCGCGCGCAGGTATTGGCGCCCAAGTGACGATGGGCATCGCCTCTGCCTTGCCGATAATGCTGACGGGCTCAGACCGGTCCGCGGCGATGGCAGCACGGGCCCGCGCCCGTGCCCGTGCGTTTACGAAGCTGTCGTATAAAACAGTGACTACCTCAGGGGCGCGCGCTTCTTTTCCGGTAGTAAAAGTTGTCGCTGGCACTCTCGTGCCAGTTCTTCTGGCCGGCGGCGCAGTCTGTGCCATCAGTCGCTATACGGCACGCGGCGCCCAATCCGCAGTACCAGCGCAAGAAAATCCGCAGGCCAAAGGCGGCAATCCACGCGCCTCCGGCGCAAAAACATCAACTGCGTCTGCGGCGCCCGCAGCGCAGGACGCCTCTGCGACAGTGACGCCTGTGCCTGCGCCCGAGCCCGAGCCCGCACCACAACTCGCATCCACGGAAAAGCCTGCTCCGGCTCCAGCTCCTGCGCCAACACCCGCTCCCACATCAGTGCGTCCGGCGATCACCCTCCCGTTTTCGACGCTGACCTACCGCGTGGGCACGCCGGTACCAGCCTCCCGCATACTGGCCGATTCAGGCGCGACTGTCCAGGTCACCGGGAACAACAAGCCGCCGGTGAAGTTGGCGGGCTATGAGGGCATCGACTGGTCACGGGCAGGCAGCTATCTGTGCTATCTGCAAGCAACCGACAGCGCTGGCCTCAGCGCCAGAACAAAGGTTTTGTCCATCGTCTTGCACTAGACAGACGATGCAACAAAACAGGGAAATAAAAGTGGGGGAAGCCCCGGAAAGAAACAACAAGGCGATAAAACTGGGGAAAGCCCCGAAAGGAAACAATAAGGAAGTAAAAGTGGGGGAAAGCCCCGAAAGGAAACAACAGAGGCAATAAAAGTGGGGAAGGCGCCGGAAGTGCGCCTTTACAGAGGAGGAAAGCAATGAGAACACATTCATCGTCAACACCTGTGCCATCTGGAGCGCCACAAGAAGACAAACGTCCTCTTGTCATTGCGAGGGAGGCCGCAGGCCGACCGCGGCAATCCACCAGTCCGCGGCAACCCATCAGTCTGCGTCGTCGTGCGGTGCTGCTGGTGCTGAGCGCCGCGATGCTGCTGCAGATGCTGGCCCCGATGTCCACGCCGCAACCGGCAAGCGCGGTCGGCACGGGCAACTCGCACGGGACGACCCTGCAGACCCGCGTGGGCACCAAGTCGTTAAGTATGTACAAGAGCATACCCCTTCCTCCTAGTGCCGCCGCATATGTTGATGCCGATAAGCTTCCTACTTACGATAATAATGTTGACTTTGCGTGCCAGCCGGGAAAGATCACCAAACAGAATAAGATGGACACCGTCTATCTACAGACTCTGATTACCTGGGGGTCAACGGAGCCTGCAAATCCCGCCGGTGTGCCAACCTTGACTTTCGCCAAACCAGCAGGGGCTACCTTTGCTTTGAGTGGTGACTCAAGCACCCAGGGTTATGTGGATGCGGTTAGTGGCGATCAGGGTACAACAGCCGCGCAAATTACGGATTCAACACAGATTACACTAACTTTCAAGAGCGGCCTTATCTATAGTGGCATGTTCAATATTGATTATAACTATACCTACAATGTAACGACTTCCTATGATGGGATGATCACGAATGTTACTCCTGTCCTTAATATTCCTGGAAGCTCTACGTCGACTGGCGATGACTTGCGAATTACTGTTGCTTGCCAGACGATTCCTTATCTAGGGCTTACGGTCAATACTTCTCCTAGTAAACTCAATGGCTCAAACAATGGGGACAACTACACAAACTTTGATACAAACATTGACTCCTATCTCAATCCAGCCACAAATCAACTTGCACGAGTTGACACAACAGGTTCAATCTATACATATAAACTGTATCCCGAAGTGCAGGTCAAGCAACCCAATGCGCCCTATGCAAATACAGGAAACGTTAATGCGAACATACCTCAATCTGCTACTTTTACCCTGACGCTTCCATCTGAAGCTCAGCTGGTTAGCACGCCAAGTGGTTGGACACGTGAAGATGTTGGTGGGCACATCGTGTTGACGACCTCAACATGGTCCGGTGGTTCTTTTGACGGATTTGGATCAGTTTCGCTCGTACAACAGCTAGTCAGTGCAGGGTCGCTACAGGTCTACTATACCGAAGCGCCAGCAAATGGATTATCATACGTCTATTCGGCTAAGGTGACTGGCAATTGGTATGACGGCACTTATTTTTCTGCAGAAAATACTAATATTAATCATATCTTTGATCCAAATCCCAAAGACCCATCGCTTAACTTTTCTCTGGCAGCCTATCAAATTACCGCTTCATTTAGCGGAGGCGGGCAAGTCAATGATGGATCTGCGGCTCTTTATACGACTCAGACAAATAAGTATCTTGCTTTAGGGGATCATGAAAACTTTGTTTATACCATTAACAATAATCTTACGGGAAGCAACCCTTCAGAGGTCATTCTATCAAATTTCACTGTGACGATCCCATTTCAAGGTGATATATGGGATATTGCACATTTCATTCGGGTGACTCCTGATCGTTATGACACAATGACCGTAACCTATAGTGATGATAGTACAGCAGTCTTCTCCGTTGGTGATACTACAAAGTTCGATACGGTACCGGGATCTGCGGCAGCTTCTAATATGCGAGGCACTAACTCAATGAGCTGGCTTATGGCAGGAAAAGGTACAGGGGTATTTATCAAACAATTATCTTTTCATGCAGTGCCAGGTTACACGTTTGCTCCGGGGGTGGCTATTCAGAGTCTGTTGGGTATCGAAGTAGTCTTACGCAGCGTGCGTCCCAATAGCGACCCTGTGGTGCCAGGTGTCGATGTGGGCAAAAATTCTTTCACTGTTACAGTGCCTGCTCCATTGGGTATGACGACAGATCCGATGGAGCGTACGGTAGCAGCGAGTTCGGTCGATGTGCCCATTTATGAAAAGCAAGTAGATCGGCCATGTGCATGGGATTACGTCAATTCTGGAGTTTCCATAACAGGGATTCCTGTGAGCGGAGTAAATCCGGGTGACAGTTTTGCAATCACGGCGCGTTCAGGGTTTACTTCACCCGCTACGGCCTACAATGCTCGTATTCCTAATCCGACATTGACGCTAAAACTGCCAAGTTCCCTTTCTTTTGACTATAGCGAGGTACAGCTTTTACTGGATTACGGACCAACGAATACTAGTATAAGTCCTAACAGTCGCGCGCTTCCGGCTGCAGATTACACAGTCAGTGTGACTTCTTCGGGTGGTTATACCTACTATGCTTTTACTTATATAGGTGACGTTGGCTCCGGAAGTGGTAATTCGGGCGTTCTAACCTACTTTGGAGACTATCATCTCGTCTTAATTGGAGTGGTGTCTGTTGTGGATGATGCAACGTCAGCTACCGCAGTACCTTTGCAGGTAAACATGACCAGTCCAGATATTGGCGGGACAGCTCCTGCCATAAATGGTTCTGTTAACATTGTCGTTCCAGTTACCATGACCGCAGCACTTAATGCGTCAGGTGACCTGTTCCCGGGCGTCTGGGTAAAAGATATTGATGGCTCCGATGACACTAGCTTAGCTAAAGTTAACCATTCGGGTATCTTGCGCTATCAGGTCATCAACAATTCGATTAGCACTTATTCAGGTGAGGCTTATGTCAAGGTGCCTGCTGGGACACTGGCGTCATATTTAAGTTTGCAAAGTGTCAGTACCGATCTGATTAATGGAGCAACTCATAATTTGAATCCTGCATCAGTTGTCTGGTATTACAGTCTGATTGCTCCGAGTTCCGGTGATGATTTAACAACGATACCTTCTGCAAGCTGGGTGGCTTTCACGCCGGCAAATCTTGCTGATCCCATCACTCTTCCCGTAGGGGTAAAAGCTTTCAGGCTTACTGGTATCTCTACTGCCCCCGGGGATCGTCTCAATATTACTTTGAACTATAACGTCTCGTCTTCTGCTGTTAGTGGGACAACGGCGCGCTCGATAGCGCAGTTGACCTTGGGTGGTTTTAACGACGTCAGCAGTTATGCCGGCTTTAAGGTGGTGCACTCCAGCTATAAGGTTAACTACTACAAAGACTCGGTAGCGCCGGCTAACTTCATTGATAGCTCTGCTGCCATTGACGCTGACTATGGTACCGAGATCACGCTGGGTACAGGTACTACCAACGGGCTGATTGGCTATCTGTGTCCGGCGGGCTATACCGGCGGCATCCAACAAGACCCCGTACCCTATGTGATGCAGGACGGGGACCAGACGGT
>WQYT01000054.1 GCA_009781115.1 Coriobacteriia bacterium | reverse complement strand
TACCGATCCGCTCAAATACAAGCTGTCATTTACCTTCCCGACTGACATGACCGGCTACAGCTCAGTGGAGGTTCGTGACGTCATGCCAGCAGGACTGAGTCTTGCCAGTACTCCTCCTGATAATGTCGTAGTCAAGATTGGTTCGACACAAGTCTACAGCGGCGCTCAGTCAGGAACTGTCGCCAGCTATACCTTTGACAGCAAAGATATAGACTTGACCACTCTGGCAGGCAAGAGTGTTGATATGTATGTCACAGCCTCTATCACCAAGGCTGGAAGTCCACTCGCATACCCAACCACGATTACTAACACCGGCCAGCTCGTCATCAATAACAACCCCGGACCGGGAGGACCAGGCCCGGTAGATACCGATGGACCAGATGTTACTAACACTGGACGTATCTATGGCACGCTCTATAACGATGCAAACTATAATGGCGTCATGGATGCTGGTGAGGCTGGTATTCCAGGACAGCTCGTTAAACTCTCCGATGGTCAGAGCACTACGACCGATGCCGGCGGTAACTACTACTTTGACGTGGCGGAAGGCACTTACACGGTCACCTTCCCGTCGCTGGCCAATGGTATGGGGCGCACGAGTGCTCCCACTACCGGTACAGTTCCCAATGTCGTTATAGCCATGGGGGATAGCGCCACTCAGGCTAAGCGGCTCGACAGTGGCTATGGGACGCCTGCCTCTATCGAGGATCTTAAAGACAGCTTCTCTAAGACCGTCGATGATGGAACAGGCGCTTACGTGAGCGCTGTGACCGTCACAGACGCCAGAACGCCGCTTAACTACAAGCTATCCTTCACGTTTCCGGCAGACATGGCTGGCTATGCCTCGGTAGAGGTTAAAGACGTCATGAACGCCGGTCTGGAGCTTGATGACAGCCGCAATCCTGATGTTGTTGTCAAGCTGGGCGGAACTATTCTGTCGAGCACTCGGCAGTCAGGCACTGAGGCCAGCTATGTCTTTGATGGCGCCACTACCGATCTGTTCGCTCTGGCTGGTAAGACCGTTGACATGTACATCAACGCGCGCCTGGCCAAAGTCAATGGAGAGTATCTGACCGATATCACCAATACGGGGCGCCTTGTTGTCAACGACAACCCCGGCCCTGGTGGTCGTCTTGGTCCTGCCGACACCGACGGGCCTGCAGTCACTGACGCCTGCGTAATAAAGGGCACGCTGTTTAACGACCTTAACGATAACGGGATAATCGACGCTGACGAAACGGGTCGTTACGCGGGCAAGACAGTCAAGCTCTTTGTGGTTACTTCAACTGCCTCTGCTCCGGCTCCGGCGCTTGCGGTGATCCAGGTCGCCGCTCTGCCTGCCTCTGCCTCTGCAGCTCAGGTTGCCACGACACAAACTGACGCTGATGGCAACTATAGCTTCCAGGAGGCTCCTGGTACCTACTTCGTGGTCTTCCCGGATCTTAAGCCGCTGGTCTTTACCAACAACTCTCTGGGTCAGTCGGTAAATATCCTGGTGAGCTATGAGAGCCTGAAGAGCCAGATACAGGTAGTCGATCAGGGCTACCGGATGCCTGCTGCTCCTGCTACAACGCCTGTTACGCCGCCTGCAACAAAGCGCACGGGTGGCGCAGTGATGTCTTCGCCGGGCTCTGCAGCTACGCGCGCAGCTACGCGTACGTCGGGTCTGCCTAAGACCGGGGACGTACTTCGCGCTCTTATCCCGCTGGCTGGGCTGGCGATCGCGCTGTTCCTCATCTGGCTGCTTGTCTGGCGCAAGCGCACGGATAAGAAGGATGAAGAGGGGCAGGTGAACCCGGTATAACTTCTCCGTTAGAGTATGGGAGCAGGCAGCTCTCAATTGAGCTGCCCCTCCGGTTTCCAAAGCGCTATCGGATTATCCTGGGAACTATTTTGTGCAAAAGCTCACGTGGGCTTTGATGAATGGAAGTGAGAAGACAAAATGAAAACAACACAAAAGGGAGGACTTCATATTATGATGACCAACAAGAAAACTATCGTATCGATTATCTTAAGTGTCGCGTTAGCGCTGGTGCTTGCACTTGGCGCGTTGAGCCTGGGCGGATGCAGTCTGGGCAAGAAACAGCCCACCTCAACAGACACGACGACTACCCAAACTGAGAGCAAGAACAAGCCTATCACGCTTGAGACCTCAGCGACGGTTCATGTAGATATTCCGGCTGACCAGTAAGTAAGACTAGGCCATGTTTCTTCAGGGCGCATTGTGCGGGAGCACACAGCGCACAATTTGGTGATTAGAGGCGTTCCCCCTTGCCTCTTTTCATACCTCGGGCAAAGAGCAGACTTTCCGCTCTGAGAAATCTGCTCTTGCCCGGGACTCCAAGGGGGAGATTATATAGTTTTTCAAAATCGATCTTTGAAATCTTACTGACACGGGCGGTCATTAAGTGTAGAATAATAGGTTGATGGGCCATGTCTTATACCAAAAGGTGATGGTCAAAGGATTGGATGATGGTTGGTACCGTGCAGAACGATTCGATAATTCTACAGTGGATTGATGGCAGATTGATCGTCAAGATACTACTTATATGCGCAGCAGTGCTGCTGCTTTTTCTGGGGCTTGCCAGCAAGGCTGGCGCAGCTCCTGATGGCATTATCTCGCAACTTACTGCTGTGACGACGTCTTCTGAGGCGACACCCAACGCTCCTGCGGGGGTTAAGACAACGAGCGGGCTATCCATGTCTGATGATCCGATCACTTATGATGATGCCAGTTGCTCGATTTGCCATTCTAATAATGTGCAACTTGAACATCAGCAGTCCACTGGTTGTGCCTTATGTCACACTGACCCCGATTACACGAAGGACATCCCTGCGGTTGATATCTCTGGTTCAGCAGGAAAAGAGAGCTGTGGGGTCAATGTTGCGGCCTGCCACGGGCCAGGTGGCGAGCAGGCGTGGCACGGTTCTGGAGATAAAAATGACTTGGCAGTTCAGGCGATGAATGATGGTCATGCGGTCGAGGAGATGGATTCCTCCTCTCTCCCGATTAGTCCAATGAACCCTCAAACAAGCTGCGGCGGTTATAATGATGCGAACGGCCCAACATGTCATAGCACGAATTCCGGGCAGTCGGAATTCTACTTTGGGTCGCTTGATTTGGCGGCGGCACATGCCGACTACAGCAATGCGGTTAATAAAAGACTGAACCATGATGGAACAACTCCTTCTTCAGCTATCACAGCCTCCGCGAGTGCTTGTGGCATCTGCCACGATAAGGATTCTCCTCGGAATAATGATAAGCTGAAGCCAGCTATCGGCGCGAAGTATGATGCTGCTGTCGAGAGCGAGACCCCACTCACCTGTCTTTCCTGTCATGATGGTACAAACGGCACCTATGTGACTTCGGCTGACTACTATCCGACGGAGCTCCAGGATTTGGTCGGAGACACGTCCCTTTGTTACAAAGTGAATGCCAGTCTGCTTGTTGCTGCGATGTCAGCGCCTGTGGCGTCAGCGCCATCATCGCTCGCGCCCATCACCGATTTGCCAACCTCTCCTGAGACTACGGCATCGGCGACTGCGCAAATGAACACGCTTCTGGGCCAACTCAGCCCTGATCTTCGGGCGCAGTTGAGCGGGGTAGCGGGTCCGCAGCAGCAGCTTTCAGCGGGCACGCTCTCTTCGGGCGGCGCTGGTATTCCGGCTTCGGCGTTACCGGTAACGACGATCGCACGCATGATGCTCTTTAAGTAAAGCAGTTCAACAGAAGACGACGTCCTCACGAGTGCTCCGAGATTCCGGAGCACTCGTTGCTTAAGGTGTGCCCGGCATGGGCGTCAGCTCAGCGACGGGGCGCCGTAACTGATAGATACGCCCGGACGCGTGGTGTTGACGAACAGTCGCTCTTCTAGTAATGTAGTACGTCGCGACTTTATTTTCAGGGAACGCATGGTGCTGCATGTGAGTTGTCCCCGGGAAGCAGGCGGCCACCTTGGGGCGAACCAGACAGGTTCCCACCAACTGTCCGCCACCGGTAATGGATCGTAAACTGAACGCGAAGGGAAGCCGAGCTTTGCCTACCATCAACCAACTGGTCCGCAAGGGCCGCACAGCTGTTGCTGAAAAGAAGAAGAACCCGGCGCTGAAGGGCAACCCTCAGCTGCGGGGCGTTTGCACGCGTGTCTACACCACCACGCCGAAGAAACCGAACTCGGCGTTGCGTAAGGTCTGCCGTGTGCGCCTGAGCAACGGCATCGAGGTCACCGCTTATATCCCGGGCATCGGCCACAATCTGCAGGAGCACTCCATCGTGTTGGTGCGCGGCGGTCGTGTGCGCGACTTGCCTGGTGTGCGTTACAAGGTAGTCCGCGGCGCGCTTGACGCCGCCAGTGTAGCCGACCGCAGTCAGGGCCGCAGCCGTTACGGCGCGAAGAAGTCCTGAACCTGTCCGGCACATACGTTGAAGTTTTGAAAGGATCAAGTCTATGCCCAGACGTGCAGCAGCGCAACGACGTGAGATAAAGCCAGACGCGCGCTATAACAATCGCTTGGTCACTCAACTGATCAATAAGATTCTGTGGAGCGGCAAGAAATCTACGGCCGAAAGCATCGTGTATGGCGCTTTTGACCTCATTGAAGAGAAGACCGGCTCAGATCCCCTGGCGACCTTTAAGACCGCCATGGAAAACGTCAAGCCGCAGATCGAGGTACGCCCCAAGCGCGTTGGTGGCGCGACCTATCAGGTCCCGGTCGAGGTTAACGCTCGCCGGTCCACCACGCTCGCGATCCGCTGGATCGTCGGCTTCTCGCGCTCTCGCAAAGAAAAGACAATGAAGGAGCGCCTTGCCGCAGAGATTATGGATGCCGCCAATGAAACGGGCTCCTCAATCAAACGCCGCGAGGACCTCTTTAAGATGGCCGAAGCCAACCGTGCGTTCTCGCACTATCGCTGGTAGCGGTCACGTTCAGGAGTTTTTCTCTCATGGCTGTTAAGCAATATTCACTTGATAAGACCCGCAACATCGGGATCATGGCTCATATCGACGCGGGCAAGACCACGACGACCGAGCGCATCCTGTATTACACGGGTCGCACTCACAAGATCGGCGAGGTGCACGAGGGCGCGGCGGTCATGGATTGGATGGAGCAGGAACAGGAGCGCGGCATCACGATCACGAGCGCCGCGACGACGTGTTTTTGGAAGGACCATCGCATCCAGATCATCGACACTCCGGGTCATGTTGACTTCACGGTCGAAGTCGAGCGCTCACTGCGCGTGCTTGACGGCGCGGTCGCGGTGTTTTGCGCGGTATCCGGCGTCGAGCCGCAGTCAGAGACGGTCTGGCGTCAGGCTGAGACCTATCATGTGCCCCGCATTGCCTACGTCAACAAGATGGATCGTACGGGCGCGGACTTCAATCACGTGGTAGACATGATCCGCGACCGCCTGAGCGCGATTCCGGTCCCGATTCAGATGCCGATTGGCGCCGAGGATAACTTCACGGGCATCATCGACCTGATCGAGATGAACCAGATCAAGTTCCATGCGGAGGATATGAACGCTCATCCCACGATCGAAGAGATCCCCGCAGACTATCTGGAAGCAGCCCAGGCGGCGCGCCACGATATGATCGAGGCGATCGCCGACGTCGATGAGGATGTCATGGTTAAGTTCCTCGAAGACGAGGAGATTACGATTGCAGAGATCAAGGCCGGGCTGCGCAAAGGCACGGTCAGCTGCGAATTCAATCCGGTAATCTGCGGCTCTTCATTTAAGAACAAAGGCGTTCAGCAGATGCTTGACGCGGTCATCGACTTCCTGCCAAGCCCGCTCGACATCCCGCCCATCAAGGGCGTCGCTCTCAAAACGGACGAAGAAGTGACGCGTCCGGCTGACCCCAAGGGCCCGTTTGCGGCGCTCGCTTTCAAGATTATGACCGATCCCTTTGTGGGCAAGCTTACCTACTTCCGCGTCTATTCCGGCACCTTGGCGAGCGGCTCTTACATCTATAACAGTACCAAGGACAATAAAGAGCGCATCGGGCGCCTGCTCCAGATGCACGCGAACAGCCGTGAGGACGTAGGTAGCGTCAGCGCGGGCGACATCGTCGCAGCGGTCGGCCTGAAGAACACCTCAACAGGCGACACGCTCTGTGACGAGAAGAACCCCATCGCGCTTGAGTCGATGGTGTTCCCCGACCCGGTCATCGACATTGCTATTGAACCCAAGACCAAGGCTGAGCAGGACAAGCTCGCCAATGGCCTGGCAAAGCTGGCTGAGGAGGATCCGACGTTCCAGGTCCACACCGACCAGGAGACCGGCCAGACCATCATCGCTGGCATGGGCGAGCTGCATCTGGAGGTCATCGTCGACCGCCTGGTGCGTGAGTTCAAGGTCGAGGCCAACGTGGGCAAGCCGCAGGTCGCATATCGCGAGACCGCGGGCAAGCGCGTTGACAACGTTGATACGAAGTTCGCGCGCCAGACTGGCGGCCATGGCCAGTACGGCCATGTGGTCATCAACCTGATCCCCCAGGAGCCGGGCGAGGGCTACGTCTTTGACAATAAGATCGTGGGCGGCGCGGTGCCAAAAGAATACATCCCCGCAGTCGACAAGGGCATCAAAGAGGCTCTGGGCAGCGGCGTGCTGGCCGGCTATCCGGTGGTTGACGTGAAAGTTGAGCTGGTCGACGGCTCTTATCACGAGGTTGACAGCTCCGAGATGGCGTTTAAGATCGTCGGCTCAATGGCTATCAAAGAGGCCCTGCGCAAGGCAAGCCCGATTTTGCTTGAGCCAGTCATGGACGTCGAGGTCGTGACCCCCGAAGAGTTCATGGGTGACGTGATGGGCGATCTGTCCAGCCGTCGCGGCCATATCGATGGCATGGAGGCGCGCGGTTCGGCTCAGGTTGTGCGCGCAAAGGTGCCGCTGTCCGAGATGTTTGGTTATTCCACTGACCTGCGCAGTAAAACGCAGGGGCGTGCTGTCTATTCGATGCACTTCAAGGCTTACGAGCAGGTGCCGAAGTCGGTCGCAGAAGAGATCGCGGCCAAATCCGGTGTCTCGGCGTAAGACGAGGATGCGCACATTTTAACGAAAGGAACTGAAGTGCCCGGTCAAAAAATAAGGATTCGCCTGAAGGGTTATGACCACGAAGTGGTCGATCAGTCCACCGCGAAGATCGTTGAGGTCGCTCTGCGTACCGGCGCCAAAGTCGTTGGTCCGGTGCCGCTGCCCACCTCGCGCAACCTGTATTGCGTGATTCGTTCGCCGCACAAGGACAAGGACAGCCGCGAGCAGTTTGAGATCCGCACGCATAAGCGTCTGATCGACATCATCGACGCAACGCCAAAAACTGCTGACTCGCTGGGTCGTCTTGACCTTCCTGCTGGCGTCGAGATCGAGATCAAGGCGTAAGGAGGAGAGCGCGATGACAACTATCTTAGGAAAGAAATTGGGCATGACCCAGGTCTGGACCGAAGACGGGAACCTTCTTCCGGTAACCGTCATCGAGGCCGGTCCCTGCACGGTCGTCCAGGTTAAGTCGCAAGCAGGCGCCGATGGCTATGATGCCATCCAGATCGGCTTTGGCGAGCTTGCAGAAAACAAGGTCAACAGCCCCGCGGCTGGCCATTTTGCCAAGGCAAAGGTCGAGCCGCTTCGTCATCTGGCCGAGGTCCGCCTGGACGCGGAACCTGACTATAAGCCAGGCGACACGATCACCGTCGATGTGCTGGCCGAGGCTACCCAGGTCAATATCAGTGGCGTCAGCAAGGGTAAGGGTTTTGCCGGCGTACACAAGCGTCACGGCTTTGGCATGGGTCCGAGCGGTCACGGCTCTCATCTTCATCGTGCCCCGGGCTCGGTAGGCCAGGCCTCGACGCCCTCGCGGGTATTTAAAGGCAAGAAGCTTCCGGGTCACATGGGAACCGACAAGGTGACCGTGCTTAATCTGAAAGTAGTTAAAGTTGACGCTGAGCAGAATCTGCTGCTTGTCAAAGGCGCGGTGCCGGGAGGCAAAGGCGCGCTGTTGACGATCACGGCGGATAAGTAGAGTAAAGGACGCAGGAACAACCATGGCAACTTTGAAGATAAAAGATTTCAGCGGTGGCGCTGCGGGGACGGTGAAAGCAGCTGACGCAGTTTTTGCTATCGAGCCCAACACCTTTGCTCTGCACCAGGTGGTTCGCAGCCAGCTCGCCGGCGCGCGTGCGGGTACGCACAGCACCAAAACCCGCGGCATGGTACGCGGCGGCGGCAAGAAACCCTGGCGTCAGAAGGGCACCGGTCGTGCCCGTCAGGGTACGATACGGGCGCCCCAGTGGAAGGGCGGCGGCGTGGTCTTCGGGCCGCATCCGCGCAGCTACGCCTTCCCCGTGAACAACAAGGTCGTCAAGCTGGCGATGCGCAGCGCGCTTTCCGCCAAGCTTGCTGAAGGCGCACTGACGGTTGTCGATGACTTCGCTTTCAAAGCGCCCTCGACCAAGGCAGCTGCCGCAGGCATCAAAGCCCTCGGTCTGAGCGATAAGAAAGTGACGGTTGTGGTGGGCAGCGAGGACGACAACGCCTACTTAAGCTTCCGCAATCTGCCCTGGGTGCGTCCGCTCTTTGCCTTTGAGGTCAATGCCTATGACCTCGTGGACAACGGCGCGCTCGTCATCGCCAAGGAAGCCCTCGGCTTTATTGAGGAGGTGCTGGCCTAATGCTGGATGCGCGTCAGATCATCATCAAACCGATCATCTCGGAAAAAGCTTTCGACTTGCAGTCAGAGCAGAACAAGTACACGTTCAAAGTGCACAAGGATGCGACCAAGCCGCAGATATCGGCTGCTGTCGAAGAAATCTTTGATGTGACCGTCACGAAAGTTAATACGCTCAACGTGACCGGCAAGCCGCGCCGCGTACGCTACCAGAAGGGCAAGACGCCCGACTGGAAAAAAGCGATCGTCACGCTCGTCGCCGGTGACTCGATAGAGATCTACCCGAGTTAAGGTTAAGGAGTTAACTGTTCATGGGAATCAAGAAGTATAAGCCGACTTCACCCGGGCGCCGCGGTATGTCGGTCTCCGACTTTGCGGAGATCACCTCGACTACGCCCGAAAAGTCGCTGCTCGCCCCGTTGCCCAAGCAGGCAGGGCGCAACAACAACGGTCGCATCACGGTGCGCCACCAGGGCGGCGGCCACAAGCGGCGCTACCGTATCATCGACTTCAAGCGCAACAAGGACGCCGTTCCGGCCAAGGTCGCGACCATCGAGTACGATCCCAACCGCTCGGCTCGCATAGCGCTGCTGCATTATGCCGATGGCGAGAAGCGCTACATCCTGGCCCCGAAGGGCCTGGAGGTTGGCCAGAAGATCGAGAGTGGTCCTGCCGCCGACATTCGCCCCGGCAACGCACTGCCGTTGGCAAACATCCCCGTTGGTACCGTGGTGCACGCCGTCGAGATGACGCCGGGCAAGGGCGCGGCACTGGCGCGCAGCGCCGGCACCTCGATCCAGCTCATGGGCAAGGAGGGCAAGTACGCCATCCTGCGTATGCCTTCATCTGAAATGCGTCGCGTGCTCATTGCCTGTCGCGCTACGGTTGGCGAGGTCGGCAACTCCGATCACAGCAACATCACGATCGGCAAGGCTGGCCGCAAGCGTCACATGGGCGTGCGTCCGACTGTTCGCGGTACGGTCATGAACCCGGTCGACCACCCGCATGGCGGCGGCGAAGGGCGCAACAAGAGCGCTGGCCGTCACCCGGTCACCCCGTGGGGCGTCCCGACCAAGGGCCACCGCACGCGCAAGAAGAACAAAGCAAGCAACCGTCTGATCATCAGACGCCGTAAGAAGTAAGCGAAAGGAGATTAGTTCGTGAGCAGAAGTCTCAAAAAAGGACCCTACGTCGAAGCCCGACTCCTTTCGCGTGTTCAGGCGATGAACGAGTCGCAGACCAAGAACGTCGTCAAGACCTGGTCTCGCTCCTCGACGATTTTCCCCGAGATGGTCGGTCACACGATCGCCATCCATGACGGGCGCAAGCACGTGCCGGTCTATATCACCGAGTCAATGGTCGGTCACAAGTTGGGTGAGTTTGCTCCCACGCGTACCTTCCGTGGTCACTCCGGCGACAGGAAGGGGAAGTAGCATGCAGTATAGAGCTACCGCTCGCTTCCAGCGCATTGCGCCGCGCAAGGCGCGCCTGGTCATCGACCTGATCAGGGGCAAGTCGCTTGCTGACGCGAAGGCCATTTTGGCCTTCAGCCCTCGCGCCGCTTCAGAGACGGTCGAGAAGTTGCTGAACAGCGCCGTTGCCAACGCGACCCAGGCCGACGATAAACTCAACACCGGCAAGCTGTATGTTGCAGAGTGCTTTGTGGACGAAGGCCCAACCCTTAAGCGCTTCCGTGCCGGAAGCAAGGGCATGGCCGATCCTATCAAGAAGCGCAGCTGCCACATCACGCTTGTCTTAGACGATGGAAAGGAGGCGTAAGTAAGCATGGGTCAGAAAGTAATGCCTACCGGCTTTCGCCTGGACGTCATCGAACCGCACCGTAGTCGCTGGTTCGGCGGCAAAGACTACGCAAAGCTTTTGGCAAACGACATCAAGCTGCGGAGCTTCCTGGACAAACGTCTGGAACGCGCCGGCGTTGCCAATGTAATCATTGAGCGCAAGGGCGAGAAGACCGAGATCGAGATCTGGACGTCACGTCCGGGCATCGTCATCGGCAAAAAGGGTTCTGAAGTTGACGTGCTGCGCGGCGAACTGGAGAAGATCGCCGAAGGCCCGGTCGATGTCAAGATAGTCGAGATCGTACGCCCCGAGCTGGACGCCAACCTGGTTGCCCAGTCCATCGCCGACCAGCTGGTTGGCCGCGTGGCCTTCCGCCGCGCGATGCGCAAGGCGGTCAGCGCCGCGATGAAGAGCGGCGCGCTTGGCATCCGCATCCAGTGCTCCGGCCGCCTGGGCGGCGCGGAGATGTCGCGGCGCGAGTGGTACCGCGAAGGCCGTGTGCCGCTGCATACCCTGCGCGCCAAGATCGACTATGGATTCACTCAGGCTCATACGACGATGGGCGTTATCGGCATCAAGGTATGGCTGTATCACGGCGAGGCTCTTCCGGGCATGCCGTTGCCGCAGCCGGCCATCGAAGGCCGCCGTGCCCCACGCCCGAACCGTCGCGGCGATCACCGCGGTGATCGGGGCGACCGAGGCAATCGTGGCGGGAGGAGAGAATAGATGTTAGCTCCCAAACGTGTAAAACACCGTAAGGTGCAGCGTGGCTCGATGAAGGGCCAGGCAAAAGGTGGCACCAAGCTGAACTTTGGCGATTACGGCCTGGTTGCGTTGCAGGCGGCCTGGATCACGAACCGCCAGATCGAAGCGGCCCGTGTCGCGATGACCCGTTATATGAAGCGTGGCGGTCGTGTCTGGATCAATATTTTCCCGGACAAACCCATCACGAAGAAACCGGCAGAAACCCGCATGGGATCAGGCAAAGGCAATCCAGAAGAGTGGGTCGCCGTGGTTAAGCCCGGTCGTGTCATGTTCGAGATCGCCGACGTGTCAGAAGAAACAGCCCGC
Source organism: Coriobacteriia bacterium (assembly GCA_009781115.1). Taxonomy (GTDB): domain Bacteria; phylum Actinomycetota; class Coriobacteriia; order WRKU01; family WQUG01; genus WQUG01. The sequence continues at coordinate 2,077 of WQYT01000054.1, read as the reverse complement.
GAGGCACTGCGCCTGGCCAGCCACAAGCTGCCCATCAAGGTGAAGTTCATCACTCGCGCAGATCAGGAAGCCGCTGAAGCCGCTGAGAAAACTGCCGCGCCTGCAGCGACCAAGAAACCAGTGAGGGAGGAAGCCGCATGAAAGCTACAGACGTCCATGCCCTCAAAGACGAGGAATTAACAGAAGAACTGAAGAACAGCCGCACAGAGCTGTTCAATCTGCGTTTCCGTCTGGCGACCGGGCAACTTGAGGATACCTCGAAGATTCCGGCCGTGAAAAAAGATATCGCACGCCTCTGCACCGAGCTGCGTGCTCGTGAGCGCGATACGGCTGCGCAGGCCGCGGCCGCAGAATAGGTGAGGAGTGCTGATGACTGCTACAGAAACAAGAAACAACCGCAAGGTCCGCCACGGCGTCGTGGTATCGAAGTCGGGCGACAAGACCTGCGTGGTAAAGATCGAGGAGCGTAAGCGCCACGCGCTGTACGGCAAAATGATCACGACGAGCAAGAAGCTCCATGCGCACGACGAGGCCAACGAGGCCGGCGTGGGCGACAAGGTCACCGTCATGGAGACCCGCCCGCTGTCAAAGTTGAAGCACTGGCGCCTGCTCGAGATCGTCGAGAAGGCTCGTTAAAGGTAGACGAGTCGGATTTTATTGGAGATTGTGCGATGATTCAAGCAGAAACCAGGCTGAAAGTAGCCGACAACAGCGGCGCGCGCAAGCTGGCGTGCATCAAAGTGCTGGGTGGCTCAAAGCGCCGTTATGCCTATGTGGGCGACGTCATCGTCTGCTCGGTGAAAGAGGCGCTGCCCAACGGTAATGTGAAAAAGGGCGAGGTCGTCAGAGCGATCGTAGTGCGTACCGTCAAAGAGGTGCACCGCAAGGACGGGAGCTATATTCGCTTTGATGAAAACGCTGCTGTCGTTATCGACGAGCAGGGTAATCCGCGCGGGACGCGAATCTTTGGACCAGTGGCGCGCGAACTGCGCGACCGCAAGTACATGAAGATTGTCTCTCTGGCGCCGGAAGTGCTGTAAGGACAGGATATGAAATTTAACGTAAGAAAAGATGACAAAGTCGCGGTGATTGCCGGTAAGGACAAAGGCAAGCAGGGCCGTGTGCTCTCAGTCAATCCCTCCAGCCAGCGCGTACTGGTCGAGCGTGTCAATATCGCGAAAAAGGCATTGCGTCCCAAAAACGAACAGCAGCAGGGCGGCATCATCGAGATCGAGGCCCCGCTGCACGTGAGCAACGTCATGCTGATCTGCCCGTCGTGCAACAAGCCGACGCGCACCGGCAATAAGCGCTCAAAAGAGGGCAAGCGCATCCGCGTGTGCAAGAAATGCGGGAAAGATATCGACTAGTCAGTTGATGCGCGACGGCGTCCGGACTGGCCAGGTTGGCAGGACGGACGGGTCGCAACAGGGCTTGCCTGCACAGGCGCAGGCAAGTGCGAGGGTCAGAAATCCTCGCTTAAACCTCCAAAAGGAAAGGTAGAACAAGAAATGGCGCCAAAAAAGAAAGCAGCGAAGAAGAGCACCGAGGGCATGCCCCGGCTGCGCGCGCTCTACCTCGAAGAGGTGGCGGGCAAAGTCGAGGAGCAGCTGGGCATCACCAATGTCATGGAGATCCCGCGCCTGGAAAAGATCGTCGTGAACATGGGTGTGGGCGCGGCAGTGGCCGACGCCAAGCAGCTCGACGCGGCGGTACGTGACCTGCGCACCATCACCGGCCAGCAGCCGATGATCACCCGCGCGCGCCGCTCCATCGCGAACTTCAAGCTGCGCGAGGGTATGGCGATCGGCGCGAAGGTCACCCTGCGCGGCGATCGTATGTGGGAGTTCTTCGATCGCCTGATCGCGACCGCGATCCCGCGTATTCGCGACTTCCGGGGCTTTTCTGCGAAGAGCTTTGACGGGCGCGGCAACTACTCCATCGGTGTGACGGAGCAGTTGATCTTCCCTGAGGTCAACTATGACTCGGTGGATCGTACGCGCGGCATGGATATCACCTTTGTAACCTCAGCCAAAGACGACGCCGGCGCCCGTGCGCTGCTTGACGGTTTTGGCTTTCC
>WQYT01000053.1 GCA_009781115.1 Coriobacteriia bacterium | reverse complement strand
GCGTCCGAAGATCTCATCCTGGCGGCAGTTCAAGGCGATCCTGCGCAAGGACATCGTCATGGAGCTGCGCACCAAAGAGATGATCACCTCGATGGGGCTCTATGCGCTGCTGGTGCTCATCATCTACTACGTGGCGCTGTCGCAGGCGGGCACGAACTTCGATGTGAGCCGCATCAGCGCAGGTCTGCTGCTGCTGGCGATCGTCTTTACCTCGATGCTCGGGCTGAACCGTTCGCTGGTACACGAGCAGGACCAGGGGCAACTTGACGCCTTGTTGCTCTCGCCGATCGACCGGCCGATACTCTTCCTCGGCAAGGCGGTGACGAACTTCATCTTCCTCGCTATCGTCGAAGTCATCATCACCCCGCTCTTCTACTTTATCTTCATGGGCAACGCCCAGACGAGCGCTATGGGGCCGCTGTGGATGGTGGCGCTGGCGCTGCTGCTGGGCTCGATTGGTATTGCCGGCGTGGGTACTTTGCTGGCGACGATGTCGGTCAACACCAAGGGCAAGGACTTTGTGCTGGCGGTCATTTTTATTCCATTGATGTTTCCGCTGTTGCTTGCTGTGGTCACAGCGCTCAACGCGGTCATTTTGGGTAATCCTGATGCCACAACCGTTTTTTGGCGATTTGCGGGTATCGCTTTCGGGTATGATGTAATCACGATTGCGATTGCCTGGGCGCTCTACGAGTTTATCCTCGGGGTCTAGGCCCGATGTCAGTTAAATGAAAGGAAGGGCATGAAAACTTCCCTGAAATGGGCTGTGGTGTTAGCGGTCCTGGGTGGCGTGTTGACCACGCTGGCTTTTCTGGGCGCGTTTTACTATGCGCGCGTGCAGACCTTCAGCACGACTGTTCCCGTTGCGCGCGAGATAGCGCTTCCGGCGGTCAAAGCGGGTTTTCCGGCGCCGCCGGAGTCGCAGGCCTCGGCCCCCGCGGGCACGGTTGCCGTCAGGCGGCCTTGGTTCTCGCAAAAGATTTTCTTCTTCCATGTGCCGATTGCCGTGGCGTCGTTGCTCGTGTTCACGATCGCGGCCATCTTCTCGGTGCTGTTTCTTGTCAAGCGCAAGAAGAGCTACGACACGCGCTCGCGGATTGCAATGGAGGCGACGCTCATCTTTATCGTCGGCACGATGATCTCCGGCGATCTGTGGACGCGCGCGTCCTGGGGCGTCTGGTGGGAGTGGGAGCCGCGGCTGACGACCTATGCCATCATGACCCTGCTGGTCATTGCGTACTTTGTGCTGCGCAACTCCGTTGAGGATGAGGAGCGGCGCGCGACCTATGCGGCGGTCTTTTCTATCTTTGCGTGGATCGACGCGCCCATCACGTTTATGATCACACGGATCATGCCGTCGCAGCACCCGGCGCTGGCTGCCATGGAAACCAGCAATCTGATCCCGTTCATGGTTGGGATGGCGGGCATGTGCATGCTCGGCTTTGCGATCTATGAGCTGCGTTTTAATGAAGAACACCTCCGCGAGCGCCTGGCTGCGCTCAAAGATGACCTGGAAGGATAGGAACAGATTATGGTCGATGCAACTAACAGCTTGTTGTACCAGCTGGTCTTAAAGGATGCGCCCTATGTGATCGCGGCCTACGCGGTGCTCTGGCTTGCGCTGGCGGGCTACGTGACGGTGACCCTGCGCCGTCTGATGAAGCTTGATAAAGAAGTCAAGTTGCTGGAAGACGCCGTGGCGGCAAAGACAGAGGCGCAGGACTAGAGGGCTGTCGGGGAGATGGAGAGTTTGGAGAAGCGGACATGGCGCTAGAGACGGCATCGTTGCACTCGTTCTGGCTGAGTTTCGTCTTCCTGTTGGCGGCCTCGGTGCTCTTTGCGCGTCAGATGCTCGTGCGTGATCGCGCGGCGGGCAGCGCCGCAAACGTCGCCGCGCAGATTCTTACGGGGCTTGCCTGGTTGTCCCTTTCTTTGAGCGTCGCGTTTAACTCGATGGTGCATCATCGCACGCCGCTGACCGGCGCCAACACACTAGTGCTCATAGCCTGGGTGCTGGTGCTCATCTATTTTGTGATCGAGTATCTGTTTCGCTTCAAGCTGTATGGTTCGCTGCTGATCCCGATCTCGGCCATTCTGCTCTTTGCCGCGCAGGTGACCGCCGCGGTTGGCGGGAGCGCAGAAGCGGTGGCGCCCGCGCATGTCTCTGCGCAGGTCAATAACACCGTAATCACTTTTCATGTGTTGCTCATCATTCTTGCAAGCGTCCTGCTTCTGATTGGCGCAGTGGCTTCGGTGCTCTATCTGTACCGCGATAACGGGTTGCGCACGCACAAGACCAACGTGCTTTCGCGCCGTCTGCCGGCTCTGGGCAATCTGGAGCGATTGGCATCGCGGCTGATTACGATTGCGCTGCCGATCTATTTTGCGGCACAGATACTGGGGATCACCCGGGCGATCGCTGACCAGGTCGGTGGCTGGTACTTTGACCCGCGCATCATGTTCTCGGGCGTAGTGCTGGTAGTGTTTATCATTTACGGCGTACTCTATCACCGCCAGAAAACGAGCGGCGTGGTGACGGCCTGGATTGCCGTGGCAGGCGGCCTGTGCGTCATCGCACTGATGATCCTGGCCCGCGTCCTGCCCGTAGGCTTCCATACCTTCGGCCTGATCCGCTAGTGGTAAAAGCAAGTATCTTTAGCTACATTCAACCTTGTCATTGCGAGGAGCGTAGCGACGCGGCAATCCAGAAGGAGGGAACACAATGTACCCGTCCCCCTGTGTTCCCCTACCCGCCGCCTGGCCGGGGGGTAAATACCACAGAGGCGTTTGTCACCTCGCTTGCTTGTCATTCTGCGCGAAGTCGCAGAATCCAGTGATACGGCCTTTTGGATCCTGCGACTGACGCGCAGGATGACTTGAAATAAGAAACGGAGATTATCAATGAACGTTTTAATCACGGGTGGAACAAGTGGCATCGGGCTTGCGACGGCACGGCTGTACGCGGCGCGCGGCGCCTCTGTTGCGGTTGTGGGGCGTGACCGGGCCAGGCTTGACGCGGTTGCCGAAGAGCTGGGCGCGGTGCCGGTCCAGTGCGATGTTGCTGATGAGGCGGCGCTGGGTGAGGCCTTGACGGCTTACGTGGAGGCCTGCGGCGTGCCCGATGTGGTCATCAACGCGGCTGGCATCGTCGGGGTTGGCGAGTTCGTGGATCTTGACCCGACGCTCTACCGCGCAACGATCGAGACCGATCTGATGGGAACGGTCGCGGTCTGTCGCTTCTTTGCGCCGCTCATGATCAAGCGGGGGAGCGGGCATATCGCCAACGTGGCCTCAGTTGCCGGCTACATGGGCATCTATGGCTACAGCGCGTATTCCGCTGCGAAGTTTGCCGTGATGGGCCTGTCCGAGGCCCTGCGTTTTGAGCTGAAGCCTCACGGCGTCTGTGTGCACGTGCTCTGTCCGCCCGATACCGAGACACCGGGCTTTGCCGAAGAAGTGCGCCAACGCCCTGCCGCGACCGCGAAGATCTCAGGCAACCTGAAGCCCGTCTCGCCCGAATACATTGCGCAGAAACTGGTGCGCGGCATTGACCGGGGCAAGTACTACATCGTCCCGGGCGCACTCTCAAAGTTCTACTTCCGACTCAAGGGCATCTGGCCGGAGATCTATCTCTGGATCGTTGACGGCGACGTAAAAAAGTCAGTCTGAGCATCTGACCAGACGGGGAAACACAGGGGGTCGGGAAGACAGGGGGACGGTTCTCTTGTCTTCTTCCGAGAAGACAAGAGAACCGTCCCCCTGTCTTCTGTCTGGAAATTTCAATCCAGCGTCAATTTTGTTACCTGCCATTTGCGGTTTTTATCTATGCAAGCCCCTCTGATAGTTTTAGAATTATAAATGGAGGATACTCGCTTAAAGGAGAGAGAGTTCAAGAGAAAGAAGGTTATCAATAATGGCACGACATTCTCGATTACTGGCGACAGGAAAGTTGAAGTGGTTCCTGCTCGTCGCCCTCACCTTGGTTGCCCTGGTGATGGCAGTTCCCGCCCTGGCTTCAGCGGCGCCCGCGACCGTCGGATCCTTTCTGACGGCAAACGGAACGACCTACAGCGACAGCAGAACCTACAGCAGCAGGGGAACAACATATTACAAAGTGGTTCTTTCTGCGCCCGGGTCGATAGCGTTCAAAGGGAAGGCAACGGATACCTCTGATTATCAGTTTGCTTACTGCTTCGATTATGCAATATATGACAGCACCGGAACAAAGATGGTTGGCAAACCTTATTATTACAATGCCTTCACGAACACGAGCGATTATGTGTCTTATTCTGACTCCGGCAAGGTTTACCTGAATTCAGGAACCTACTACATTCAGGTCGGCTTTGACACGAACGATTATTTCCCTCCGGATGACTCGCTGGAGGTCAAGTACGACTACAATCTCACGTTGACCTATGCAAGCGCGACTGAAAGCTTCCCGGAGCCTTATGCGGGCAACAATAATACTATCGCGACCGCAAAGGCGATTTCGCTGCGCACAACCTATCGCGGAATGTTTCCAACAGGCGCATTGGCCTCGGGCGGCGGCACGGACAATCAGGATATTTACAAGCTCAGCATCCCCTATCCTACGCAGCAGATAACGATCAAAACGGTTTCTACGGCCATGGGATATAGCAACTACTACGACTATGGCAGCCTTAAAGTTACGCTCTATAACAGTGCGGGTACGGTAATTTTTTCCGGGTCTATAACGCCTGGGCAAGACAACATTGATACTTGGATTTTGAGTACTGCTAATGGCGGCCTGAGCAAAGTGCTTCCAGCGGGGACCTACTACGTAGGATATAAGGCAGCCTATGATATTTGCATAGGCGGCGTCTATACCGTCAATATCAACCCCCTGCCTGATGCGCCTCAAATCACAGCCCGGACAAACGGGAACGGATATACGACGGTGACGTGGAAGAAAGTCGCGGGTGTATCAGGATACTACGTATATCGTAGACTGACGAGCACCAGCACGTACACCAAGATCGCAACCCGTACGGGCGCCGCTACGCTCAGCTATACGGATAAGGCGGTTACCGCGGGTAAGAGCTATTACTACGCGATAAGAGCCTACTCCGGTACGTCGATCAGCGGGCCGTACTATTACTACACCTACAATCGCTATCTTGCTCCGCCTAAGCTCAGTAGCGCCCTGCGCTATAAAAAGGGCTACTCCTACGTCAAGGTGACGTGGGCCAAGTCAACCGGCGCGTCACGTTATTATGTGTATCGTAAGACCACGGGCGGTTGGGTGAGTATGGGCTATACCACCTCAACGTCTTTTGTGGATAAGAAGGCAAAGAAGGGTGTCAAGTATACCTATGCTGTACGGGCGTGGTATCAAACAGGCAGCTGGAATGCCTGCATGTCTACGTACTCTAATGCCAAGGCTTTTAAGCCGTAAGGGAACCTGAGTAGAAAAGGCGAGACAGGCCTGATGTCGGGGCGCAAGCGATCTGCTTGCGCCCCGATTTTTTTGATATCATAAGCTAAGCGTCAAGGAACTGAGGTGACCCTATGCCAGATATGATAACTGCACAACTTGAATCCTTCCGGGGGCCGGTGGAGCACCCGGCCCGTGAGACGCGCACCCTGCGGCTTTACAACGCGCTGCTGGTTGACCCCGCGGCTTACGCCACCCGGCATCGCGCTCAACAGACGCCGCGTGGCGAGGTCTGGATCAAGGGGGAGAACATCACCTATGCGGGTCCGGCTGTCGCAGAGGGCGAGCGCCCGGCCTTTGACGCCGAATATGATCTGGGCGGTAACCTCTTGACTTGTGGCTTCAAGAATGCTCACGCGCACAGCCCGATGACGTTTTTGCGCAGTCGTTCCGACGGTCTGCCGCTTGATCGCTGGCTCAAAGAGATCTGTTTTCCGGCGGAGGCGCGCCTTAATGGCGAGATGGTCCATGCGCTGACCCGCGTGGCGATTCTTGAGTACCTGTCCAGCGGCATCACATCGGTTTTTGACATGTACTTCAACGCGCGTTCAATGGCGCGCGCCTCGGTCGAGATGGGGATGCGCAGCGTCTACTGCGGCAGCATCAGCGATTTCATGTCCTCGGTCGAAGAGCAGGCGGAGCGCTACCGCTACTTTGCTGATTACCATGAGCTGGCAAGCTTCCGTTTTGGCTTTCATGCGCAGTACACGACCTCAGCGCCGCTGTTGCGGGACCTGGCTGAGCTGGCGGCCAGCCTGGGCGAGCCGCTCCATACCCATCTCTCGGAGACCGAGTCAGAGACGCTTAGCTGTATTGAGCAGACCGGCATGACGCCAGCCGCCTATCTGGATAGCCTGGGCATTTGGGACCGGGGCGGCACGGGTTTTCATGGCGTCTGGCTCTCGCATGATGACATGCGGCTGCTGGCACGTCGCGGGGTCTCTGTCGTGAGCTGCCCTGCCAGCAACGCCAAGCTGGCAAGCGGCATCGCGCGTGTCACCGACATGCGCGAGGCGGGGATCAACGTGGTGCTGGGTACCGACGGGCCGGCCAGCAACAACGCGCTCGACTTCTTCCGTGAGATGTACCTCTTTACCGTGCTGCAGAAGCTGCGTACGCGCGACCCGGGGGCAGTTGGCCCCGATGGCGTGCTCTATGCGGCGACCACGGCAGGCGCTCGGGCCATGGGCCTGCCCACGTGCCAGGCGCTGGAGGCGGGTCAGGCGGCCGACCTGCTGGTCATCGACCTGGACCAGCCCAACATGCAGCCCCATGCCGACACGATCACGAACCTGGTCTATTCTGCCAGTAAGAGCAACGTGCTCATGACAATGGTAGCCGGTCGCATCCTCTACGAGCACGGACGCTTCCATGTTGGAGCTGAGCCAGAGCAGATATACGCCGACGCCAACGCCGCCTGCAGCCAGCTGTTCACCTGACGTTTCTGGCGTTAGCTGGGGTGGCTCTGGTTGGCACTCGCCCCGTAGGGCGCGACGACTCGGCGCGCCTTGCTCGGGGTGATAGCGAATCCCAATAATGTGCGGAGGTATCAGGCTCGGCGGCTGATGACCGTAACTCGTCGGCGTTGTAACTCAACTAATTCACAGGGTTATCCACAGGGCGCCTCTTGTATAATGATAGTGAAAGAGGGGCGACAGGGTTGTCCCTGGTAATTATTCCCAGATATCGGCGTCATAACGGCGCCAGAAGGAGGTCCAGAAACATGCGTGTAAAGAGAGTGCTCGTGGCAGTGCTTGCTGTCTTGTTGGTAGCGGGATTGGCGGCGTGCGGCCCGACTAAAACCGACAATAGTGCGAACACAGACAACACGAACAGTAGTGAGAAGGCCTTAAAGATCGCCATCATCACGAGTCCTTCGGGGGTCGATGACGGCTCGTTTAATCAGAATAACTATGAGGGCATCAAGGCGTTCATTGGGAAACATTCTGCCTCGACGGTCACCCCTATTCGTCAAGAGGATCAGGCTAAGTCGATTCAGTCTGTTCAAGACGCCGTGGCAGACTATGACGTTATCGTCACGCCCGGATATCAGTTTGCTGGCATCACGAAGATCGCACAGGAAAACCCCGACAAGAAGTTTATCCTGGTCGATGCGTTTCCTGCGGACCCGGCGGATGCATCCGGCTTCAAGACTACTGAGGCTCCAAACATCTACGCCATGCAGTTCGCTGAGCAGGAGAGCGGGTTTTATGCAGGTGTCGCTGCGGCCATGGAGTCCACCAGCGGTAAAGTTGCGGTCATGAATGGCCAGGCCTTCCCGTCAAACGTGCATTATCAGCGCGGTTTTGAGGCGGGTGTCCAGTACGCGAACAAGCATAACGGCACGAAGGCGACCTGTGTTTCGCTTCCCAGCTACGCCGGTATGGTTGGCAAGGAGAACATCGGCGGTAACTATGTTGGTTCATTTGCTGATCCGGCTAAGGGCAAGGTCGTCGCTGAGGCGCTCATCGCCCAGGGCGTCGATGTCATCTTCCCGGCTGCGGGCTTCTCAGGCTCCGGCGCCTTTACTGCGGCTAAAGAGAGCAACGGTAAGGTCAAGGTCATCGGCTGCGACGTCAATCAGTGGAATGACGGCAAGAACGGCGATGCAAACGTAGTGCTGACAAGCGTGCTGAAGGTCATGGACGTACAGGTTGAGCGTCAGCTTGAGAACATCCTTAATGATAGCTTTAAGGGCGCAAATGTCACGCTGCATGCCAAAGATGATGGTACGGGCTTTGTGAGCACCGAGGGTCAGCAGCAGCTGAGCGCCAAAACGCTTGACGCCTTGAAAGCGGCTGAAGAGGGTATCAAGAACGGCACGATCGTTCCGCCGACCGGTGACGCAGGCGATACAACCAGTCCAACCGCCTTCCCCGGCCTCTAACTCGGTACTCGGTCTCCTGGCTCGGTCTTGTTCCGTGTAAGCCATTCAGAGCGCCCCTCAAGGGCCCAGGCCCGATACGGGGCGCTCTTCAAGGCCTACGCGAAACAATCCTCTCGCCAGCGCTGGCTTACGCGAAACGATCCCTTCGTTAGAGATGGTAAGCCATTGTGAGAGCGCCCCTCAAGGGCTCAAGCCCGATACGGGGCGCTCTTCAAGGCCTACGCGAAACAATCCTCTCGCCAGAGGGGAGTTGGAAAAAACGATCCCTTTAGTTGATGGTTGTGGCTTTTGAGGGCTGGTGTTACCGGCGTTTTGCAAAGAACATCCGCCATCCGTTCCTGTTCTCCCTGGCAGCTAACGCCTGTTCGTTTGGCCTCGGCTGGGGATTGCAAAGAGTTCTGCGATAGGAGAGCCATGAAGAAACTACTGACAGGCGCCCTCACCATGCTGGTGCTCATCAGCATCGCAGCTCCCGCCTGGGCAGATGTAGCGTATGGGCCATTTGGTTCTGCTGGGGGACTGCTCATTTCTCTTGTTGGGCTAGGCTGTCTGGGCTTCCTTGTACTTGCCGCTCTTGTGATCGGCATCATATTCATCATCAAACATAACAATAAGAAAAAGTCAGGAGACCAGTAGATGCCAGATACCGATGTAATCGTAGAAATGCGCCATATCACGAAGCGTTTCCCGGGAATCGTAGCAAACGACGATATCAGCCTGCAGATTCACACTGGCGAGATATTTGCGTTTGCCGGCGAAAACGGCGCGGGCAAATCCACGCTCATGAGCATGCTCTTTGGCATGTATCAGCCCGATGAAGGCGAGATCTGGGTCCGGGGCAAGCGGGTTGATATCTCATCGCCCAATGAGGCGGTTGCTTTAGGCATCAGCATGGTGCATCAGCACTTCAAACTCGTGCGTAATTACACCGTTGCAGAAAACATCGTCTTAGGTATCGAGCCGGTCACGCGCCTGCTTGGCCTGATCCCCTACGTGAATATGCGGCCCGTAAACAAGGCGGTCCGTGAGCTTTCGGAGCGCTACGGGCTGGAAGTCGATCCGACCAGCGTTATCGAGGACCTGCCGGTCTCGACCCAGCAACGTGTTGAAATCTTAAAGATGCTCTACCGCGAGGCCGAGATACTCATCTTTGACGAGCCAACCGCCATGCTCACCCCGCAGGAGATCAGCTATCTGCTCGACATTATCCGCAAGCTCCGCGAGGATGGTAAGACCATCATACTTATCACGCACAAGTTAGAGGAGATCAAACAGGTTGCCGACCGCTGCGCGATACTTAATCACGGCAAGCTAATTGCAACAATGGACGTCGCGACCTCATCGACGCGCGACATGGCAAGCAAGATGGTGGGGCGCGAGGTCATCTTCGAGATCGACAAAACGCCCGCCCGCCCGGGTCCGGTGGTACTTGAGGTAAGCGACCTTACGGTCGAAAACGAACATGGTGTTGACGTCACGCAAGACGTCAGCTTCCAGATACACGCCGGCGAGATCTTTGCGATTGCGGGGGTCGCGGGCTCCGGGCAGGTCGAGCTGGCCGATGCCGTAGCGGGGCTTTCCCCCGTGAAAACGGGCGCCGTCCTGCTTGAGGGGCGCGATATCACCCGCATGCTCGTGCGCCCGCGCACCCTGAAGGGCGTCAGCTACATCCCCGAAGACCGCCAGGACGTGGGCCTGATTCTTGACTTTCTGTTGGAGGATAATCTGGCGAGTAAATCGTATTTTAAGGCGCCCTTCTCGCAGCACAGCATCCTGCATAAGGATGCCTTTGACGCCTATGCCGACGACCTGATCCGGCGCTACGACATCCGCTGCAGCTCTGGCGCGCTGACGCTGACGCGCTCGATGAGCGGCGGCAATCAGCAGAAGGCAATCGTTGCGCGCGAGGTCGAACAGGACGCACGTCTGATGATCTTTGTGCAGCCAACGCGCGGCCTTGACATCGGCGCGATTCTGGCGATCCGGCGGCGCATGATAGAAGAGCGCGATAAGGGGCGGGCGATTCTTCTGGTGTCGCTTGAACTTGACGAGATACTCGCGGTTGCCGATACCATCGGCGTCATGTTTGCCGGGCGCATGCTTAAAGTAGCGCCCGCCGACCAGATGACGCGCGAAGAAGTGGGCGAGTACATGATGGGGGTGAAGCACGCATGAGTGAGCAGAAAAGGCGCAATACCTCCTCAGTCATTCTGCGCGAAGTCGCAGAATCTAGCCTGGATCCTGCGACTGGTACGCAGGATGATCGTGAGGAGACGGGGCAGAGCGAACCGCTCCAGATCCAGATGAACTGGTTTTTGCGGGCTTTCAGTAACGAGCGCTGGCAATTCATTTCGATCCCGCTGCTCTCCATTCTGGTCAGCCTGATCGCGATTTCGATCATGTTAGGCATCATGGGCTCAAACCCATTCAATGTCTTCATCACGTTTTTGCAGGGCGCGGGCTGGATCATGAGGCCGGTCTATGCGGGGGGCTACGGCCAGCTTTCCGACCTGAGCAACACCCTGACGGCGTTTACGCCGATGCTCTTTGCGGCCCTGGCCGTGACCATCGCCTTCCGCGGTGGCCTGTTCAACATCGGTATCTCCGGCCAGATGCTCATTTCGGGATTTCTCGCAAGCGTTATCGTTGGTTACAGCGGGCTTTCTGCATTTGTCGCAAAGCCCCTGGTGCTGCTGATTGGGATGGCCGCCGGGGCGGCGGTCGGGGGGCTTATCGGCTTTCTGAAGTATCGCTTTAACATTAACGAGGTGGTCGCCTCGATCATGCTGAACTACATTTTGCAGTATGCCGTGAGTTACTTCATCAAGATACATTTCCTGGACCAGATATCGAGGCAATCGAGAGTGGTCAGCCAGGCTTCGATGCTTGTGTTAAGCGACACGAAAGTGGGGGGCGTCTACGTCTCGATCCCCCTCTGTTTTATCCTGGCCCTTCTGGTTGCGGTGGCGTTGCAGTTCTTCCTGAAAAAGACGCGCCTGGGCTACGAGATCAAGGCGGTCGGGGCCAACCGGCGCGCCGCGCAGTATTCGGGCATCCGGGTCAGGCGCACGATCCTGGTTACGATGATGCTTTCTGGCGCGCTGGCGGGTCTGGCGGGGGTCAGCTACTACCTGGGTTACTTCAACAGCATCGAGCCAGGCGCCCTGACAAGCCTGGGCTTTGACAGCATCGCGACGGCGCTTCTGGGTAACGCGCACCCGCTGGGCGCGATCGCTTCAAGCTTCCTAATCACGACGCTTGATACGGGCGGCACCTACATGCAGTCAATGATGGGCGTGCGCCAGGAGATCGCTCAGCTGGTTACCGGAATGATCCTGCTGTTCTCGGCCTGTAGCGCGTTTTTCCGCTGGAGGATTGCGCTGTCGCGCCAGAAAGCTGAGATGCGTGCGCGCGAGGCGGCGGCCTCCGGCGGCCCCGGTGGCTGTGGCCCTGAAGTCGAAGTCAGCGTGCAGGGAGGTGACGTGCAATGAGTGCAGTGAACACGATTATCATTGACGGTCTTGCCCTGGCTCTGCCTCTGCTGGTCATTGCGATTGGCGGAATCTTTTCGGAGCGTAGCGGTATCATCAACCTGGCGCTTGAAGGCTTGCTTGGCTTTGGCGCGTTTTGTGGCGCGCTCTTTGCTTATTCGTGCGTGGCCTTCCATTGGTTTGCGCCCGATTCGCTGGCGCCGATGTATCTGTCCTTTATTGTTGCGGCGGCAGGTGGCGCGCTCTTTGCCGTCATTCACGCGATGCTGTGTGTGAAGTTTCGCGCTAATCAGGTCATCAGCGGCGTGGTCATCAACATCCTGTCGGTGGCAATGACAGGCTTTTTAACAAGCCAGATCAATAAGACCGTGTTCAGTGGGCCTTCCAGCCGGTTTGACCTGATGACGGCGCCGCGCCTGACCGTACCGGTGCTCTCAAAGATCCCGGTCCTCGGCGCGGTGTTTACACGCTTTTATCCCTTTGAAGTCCTGATCCTCATACTGCTGGTGGTCTTCTGGTTCATCCTGTATCGCACGCGTTTTGGCATTCATGTACGCGCGGCGGGCGATAATCCCCAGGCGCTTGATGCGGCGGGCATCGAGGTTTCGCGCGTGCGGTTTGTGGCCGTACTTATCAGCGGCGCGCTGGCCGGCATTGGCGGTATGTGCTTTGCGTACTCGATCTTTTCGTACTTCAGCGGGGCGATTTATCTGGGTTACGGCTATCTGGCGATCGCCGCGCTCATCTTTGGTAACTGGAAAATCATGCCGACTTTTGCCGCCTGCCTGCTCTTTGGTTTTGCGCAGAGCGGCGCCAGCCAGCTGGTCTTATTGCTCAAGGTGAATTCAAGCGTGGGCGACCTGGCCATGATCGTACCCTACGCGCTCACGCTGATCCTGCTGGCGTTTTTCAGCAAGCACAATCGCGCGCCACGGTCTCTGGGCGAGATCTACGACAAAAGCAAACGCTGACGCAGCTATTTTCCGCCTGGCGTCGTTGCTGCGAAGCTTACGGGCTATGAGCCCGCCACGCTTCGCAGCGCCTAGCCAGGCGAAAAATATCTTGCGTCAGGCGACATGGCTAAACGCCCGCTGGCGTCGTTGCCGCGTGTGAGAAATCTTTCTTTTGCGTAGGGTTCTGTGTGGGCGGGGGCGACTCTCACCTATGGGGAGGAATCAGTAGGTCAGACTGGGTTTGCTTTGAATAGAAAACTATATTATAATATCTAAAGAAATTCCTAAGGTTTACAGCGTAAAACCTTATCAGATTTCATATTAGGCGATGGGGAGACGCAGTTTTGCTGCTGTCTCCCCATTTTAGTGATTGGGATGTCTATATGTCTATGGCAAAGAATGCGAGATTTGCAGATCAACCGGTGTTTGGCGTGTCAGACGCCGCAGAGATTGGCGAGGTGATACGTCAGCGTCGCCGCGAGCTCGGGTATTCGCAGGAGCGCTTTTCGTCGGTGGTGGGCATGAGTCCGCGTCTTATTTGTGCAATTGAGCATGGCAAAGAGAGCACGAGTATTCAGAAGATCATGGACATCATCATTGCTCTTGAGATTGAGTGCATTTTTGCAGTCAGAGACCACGGACTTTCTTAACGGAAGCTGGTGACAAAAGGGTCAGGCCCCTCATGTCACCTAGCGAAAGTCCAGGGCGGCTTTAAAGGCCGGTGAGTCAAAGGCGGCCCGGAAATCTTCGGGCGCGTGCGCTTCGACCGGCGGCAGCTTTACCAGGCCGCGCTCCAGCAAGCGTAGCGCTGGGGCAAAGGGCCCGCAGCGTGAGCCGCGGATCGTGATCTCGCGCACCACTACCTCGCTCATATTAATACGCGCGTCGCCGGCGTAGGTGCTTTTGATGACGAGCGTACCTTCGCTGCGCGTGAGCGCCAGCGCACTTGGCAGCGACTCGGGCGTACCGGTCGCATCGATGACGACCTCGTAGCTGCCGGCTGGTTCCAGGAGGCGTGCGACCGAGAACTCCCTGAACAGCTCAAGCTTTTCCGGGACGCGTCCGATGACAGTCAGCGGCGCGCCGGTCAACGCGACGACCTGCCCGATCATGAGCGCCAGGCGTCCGTCGCCGACCAAAGCCACCGGTGCGTCCGGGT
>WQYT01000052.1 GCA_009781115.1 Coriobacteriia bacterium | reverse complement strand
TGCGCGTCATGATGCCGCCCATGGTCTCGACACCCAAGCTTAAGGGGGTCACGTCGAGCAGCAGGATGTCGCCCTTGCCGAAGTCACCGGAGAGCACGCCGCCCTGAACCGCTGCGCCCAGCGCCACGACCTCGTCGGGGTTGACGCCCATGTGCGGGTCTTTGCCCGTGAGCTTCTTGACAAGTTCCTGGACCGCCGGCATACGCGTCGAACCGCCCACGAGGATGACCTCATCGACCTCGGCGAGCTTAACGCTACCGTCCTTGATGACCTGCTCGACCGGCTTCTTGGTGCGATCCAGCAAGTCGCTCGTGATCTTCTCGAACTCCGCGCGCGACAGCGTGTAATCCAGGTGCTTGGGGCCATTGGCGTCAGCCGTGATAAACGGCAGGTTGATGTGAGCCTCAGACGCACTGGAGAGTTCCATCTTCGCGCGCTCCGCCGCCTCTTTCAGGCGCTGCAGGGCCATCTTGTCGCTGCGCAGGTCAACGCCGTTATCGGCCTTGAACTTATCGGCCAGCCAATCGATGACCTTCTTGTCCCAGTCATCGCCGCCCAGGTGGTTATCACCCGCGGTCGCCAGCACCTCGACGACGTTGTCGCCAAGCTCCAGCAAGGACACGTCGAAGGTGCCGCCGCCGAGGTCGAAGATCAGGACCTTCTGCTCTTTGCCCGCCTTGTCCAGGCCGTAAGCAAGCGCCGCCGCGGTCGGCTCGTTAACAATACGCTTGACCTCAAGGCCCGCGATCTTGCCCGCGTCCTTGGTGGCCTGGCGCTGTGCGTCGTTGAAGTAGGCCGGAACCGTGATGACTGCCTCGGTGATCTTCTCGCCCAGGTATTTCTCCGCGTCAGCCTTGAGCTTCTGCAGGATCATCGCGCTGATCTCTTCGGGGGTATAGTTCTTGCCCTCGATCTTGACTTCGACACGCCCCGCCTTGCCGGATACGACGTCGTAGCTGACCGTCTTGATCTCTTCTGAGACCTCGCCGAACTTACGCCCCATGAAACGCTTGATCGAGGAAATCGTGTTCTCCGGGTTGGTGACTGCCTGGTTCTTGGCGGGCTTGCCTACGAGGCGCTCGCCCTCCTTGCGAAACGCCACGACCGATGGTGTGGTGCGGTCGCCTTCTACATTGATGACGATCGCCGGCTCGCCACCTTCGATCAGCGCCATCGCGCTGTTAGTGGTGCCGAGGTCGATTCCTAAAACTTTACTCATAATTGTGTGCTCCTTCTTGTAGTGATGTTACCGCCCGGGAAGGAGCGCTTGAACGCGTTGGCCCAACCTCGATTCAGTACGTTATTAGAGTATAATCTGAGTGCCCCATTGTCAAGTTTTATGAGTGTAGATTATGTGAAGAAACCCCTGTTCCGCGTTCCTTTAACCATCGGGATTAAAGGCAGAAGCCTTTACTATTGTCATTGGAATCCCCTTTGCCAATGCGCGTATCAGGATCTGGATCCTGCGACTACGCGCAGGATGACCTGTGTGGCAACAATCACCCCGAGGTAACGGTTCTGATAGCCGCCACCCCGAGCAAAGCGCGCCGGGTCCCCGCGCGCTACGCATGAGTTGCGGCTCACTGCCCGGTGACAAACACCCCAGGGGTTTGTCACGAGCGCGCGCGGCGTGAGGCTTATTGCCGGGATAGGCGGGGCTGAACGCAGGACCGTTGCCGCTGCTTTGAACAGGCGGCGCGCTCTCGCTCTACACAGCGCAGCCTCTGCTAGGCGGGGGGTTCCAGGAGCTCCCGATACTCGTCGCGGGCCAGGGCGGCGCGGGCCTGGTCGCGGTAGTCGTTGCTGCGGGCCAGGGTCTCGCGCATGAGCGCCACCAGCAGATAGCGACCCTTGGGCGTCAGCGTCACGGCTTCCTCGTCATTTTGATCGAGCGCGCCGACCAGCTTCATGTAGGCCATCTCAAGCGGCAGACCCTTTTGCACGGTCACGCCATACTCCTCTTTAAACTCACGATTATCCAGGCGCAGGCCAAAGAGTTTCGTTGCAAACGTATAGCGCATAGCCGCTGTCTTGCTCGAATCAGCGCCCGTCGACTTGGTGATACCCATCTTGCCCGCCGCAATACGATCGTGGTACTCGCGCAGGCTGAAGGTGTTCGTGTAGTTTGTGTCGATCAGATACGACATGGCGCCACTGCCAATGCCAACATACTCGGGGTAGTCAACAATATACTCGTCGATAATCATGTCCTTGTTGGCAGAAAACGTCCACGCGCTGGAGGGCACAAAGGCGTCCGATCCCTCCAGGCCCTCGCATACCATCTGATACATGGCAAACTCGCGCTTGTAGTCGAGCTTGCCGATCGTACGCTGGAGCGCCTTGCGCTTTTCCGGCGAGGCCATCAGAGGGTAAAACGTGGTCTGATTACAGCCGGTCTGTTTGACCAGCTCAATATCGCGGGACAGCGTCTCGAAAGTCTCCGTCGGGAAGTTATAAATCATGTCCACATTAAACGAGCCAAATTTGCCATGCATCGACTGAACGCGCGCCAGCGTTTCCTCGGCGCTGCCGGTCGTCTGGTAGCGCCCCATCTGACGCAGCAGTTCATTGTCAAAGCTTTGCACTCCCACCGACAGGCGATCCACGCGCCCTGAAAGCGCGTCGTAAAGCTCATCGGTAAGGTCGATCGGATTGGTCTCGCTTGAGACGTCGTGGATGTCGGGAAACAGCCCTTTTGCCTTGTCGATCGTGGCCGCAAGTTCATCAAGCAGCACCGTCGGCGTGCCGCCGCCGATATACATCGCGCCAAAGCGGTAGCCCTGGCTGGCAACAATGTCCATCTCGCGGCGCAGATCTTTGAAGTAGGTGCGCGTGCGATCTTCTTTGAAGTAGAAGCGATTGAAGCTGCAGTAGGTGCAGAGCTGGCGGCAAAACGGCACATGCACATAAAGCATGTAGAGTTTGTCTGGGTCGGGGTCGGGTACGCGCGCGACGTCAACCGAGTCGTCCCCCGCCAGATAAGCGCGATTGAAAACGCGTACTACGCGCGTCATTATTCGTTCAGAGAGCACAAGGGCATCCTTTATAGAGTAGTCGTGGCTTATACTGCTGGACTCTTATCTTACACCAATACCCAGATCAGACAGAAGCTTCTCGGCGCCATGGCGGCCGCCGTCCAGACAATTCGGCACGCCAATACCCCGGAAACACCCGCCCGCGACCGCCAGCCCGGGCGACGCCGCCACCCGCTCTTCGATCTCTGCGACCCGGCCAAGATGGCCGAGCGTGTACTGCGCCATGCCACCCGTCCAGCGATAGAAGCGGGAAAAGAGCGGATCGACTTGTGGGTCCAGATCAAGGGTGTCGCGAATCTCTGCAAGCATGAGAGCGGTGAGTTCGGCGTCGCTTTTCTCCATGACTTTCTGGTTGAGCGGCGTGCCCGCAAAGCCGCGCAGCAGCACGCGTCCTGCCGGCGCATGCCCCGGCCACTTGGTCGAGGAGTAGGTCATGGCGAGCAAGTCGCGGTCCTCCGCCTCCGGTACGAGGATGCCAAAGCCGTCGAGCGGCAGGTTCAGCGCGGCCGCGTCAAAGGCGAAGCTTGCCGTGGCCGAGCTGGAACACGGGATGGAGGCGTAGAGCTCCGAGAGGCGCGCGTCAAGCGTGCGCGTGAGTGCTGCGCCCGCAAAGCTTTCTGTGGCGATGAGCACGGCGTCGACACTGAGGTGCTCGGTGCTGAGCACTTGCGGCGGGTTTGGGTCGCGGTCGCCGGGGTGCGGGGCTTGCGGGTCACAGACGCCGGGCTGCAGGTGCTGGAGCGTGAAGGCAAAGCTACTGGATTGCCGCGTCGCGCTGGAGGAGGCTGACAAAATTACCCCTGGGGTAATTTTGTCAGCGCGCAGGTCGGTGATGCGGGCGTTCAGGCAGATGCGTTCTGCGCCGATGAAGTCTGTTAGCGCGTTGGTCAGCTGTTGCAGGCCACCGGTGAAGGTGGAAAAGACCGACTGCGGCTTTTCGTCGGGGTCTGCTGACGCCGGACGCGCCGACGCACGGGCGCTGCGCCTGGCTGCCGCCAGTATCGTGCCCCGGATCAGCGATCCATAGTCTTGCTCCATCTGCAGGTAGCTGGGAAAGCTTGCCGCAAGCGACATGTTCTTGGGGTCGCCCGCATGCACGCCGCCAATGAAGGGCTCGGCAAAATAGTCGAGCGTCTCGCGCCCAAAGCGGCGCACAATAAAGCTCTCCAGTGACTCCTCGTTGGTCTCGCCTTCCGCCAGCTCCTTTTTGGGGACCCAGAGTTCTTCGAGCATGCGCCGCTT
The DNA here is from genome assembly GCA_009781115.1 of Coriobacteriia bacterium. GTDB lineage: Bacteria > Actinomycetota > Coriobacteriia > WRKU01 > WQUG01 > WQUG01. Next base: position 10,234 of record WQYT01000052.1, on the reverse strand, counting down.
GCCCGCCTCGGTCAGAAGCTCGGTCTCAAAGAGCGGGCCGAGTTCTGTGGGGATAAACAGCCGGAAACCCTGGGGCAGATGCAGCGGACGGCCCTCGCGCACGATGTAGGTCCCCTTGCGCGCCTCGTCTGCGGGCAGAAGCGCGTCTTCGAAGCCCAGCTCGCGCGCCAGGCGCAGCGGCGTTTGCTTGTAGGTAGAAAAGCAGTCGGGGCCGCCGTCGATCAGGAATGGCTCGCCCGTGATGGGGTCGGCCACGGTCTCTCCCGTGACCTTGCCGCCGGTGCGCGTGTCCTGCTCATAGAGCGTGAAGTCAAGGTCTGCGCCTGCCAGCTGCTGCTGGCGCAGGAAGTAGGCGGCGCCCAGCCCGGCAGCGCCAGCACCGATGATCGCGATGCGCGCGGTCATGCGGGGGCCTCTGCTGCTGTGTCATCCTGCGCGTCAGTCGCAGAATCCAGAGCCATCGCCTCCTGGCTGGACTGCGCGACTTCGCGCAGAATGACAGGGTTTGTACCGAGGTCGGCCAGGATTTTGGCGGCTGCTTCTTCGCCGGACTCCAGGCAGTTGGGGACGCCGACGCCGCGATAGGCGGCGCCTGCCAGAGCCAGGCCACACTCACCGGCAAGCAGCGCATCCAGCCGGGCCATGCGATCAAGGTGGCCGACGGTGTACTGCGGCATCGAGCGCGGAAAGCGGAACACTTTGGCATACGTTGGTTTTGCGGATTTGGGCAGACCCAGCAGGTTGATAAAGCTCTCGCGCGTGATTTCGATGAGCTCCTGGTCGCTGAAGTCAAGCATCTCCGGATCGCGCGCGCCGCCGACAAAGCCGCGCAGCATCACCGTGCCCTCCGGAGCGCGCCCGTTCCACTTTGACGTGATAAGCGAGACGCCCGTCACCGACTGTTTCTCGATATCAGGCGAAAGCACTCCGTGCCAGTTCTTCTTGAAGGGCACGTCGGCCCCGTTGAAGCCGAGTATGATCGTCGCGCAGGAAGAAAATGGTATCGTGTCCAGGAGCGTGGCAACATCCGGCATCAGCCCCCCAAACACCTCAGCGCTTGCCCAGGCAGGCGCGGCGCTGATGACCGCATCTGCGGTGATCTGGTGACAAACACCCCTGGGGTGATTGTCAGGGTGATTGTCACTCACGGTCAGCAGGTAGCGCCCGTCCTCAGCGCGAGAGAGTGCTGTGGCGCGCGACTTGCAGGTGATGCGCTCGGGCCCGATCGCCTCGGCCAGAGCATCTGTGATGCGCTGCATGCCACCGGTAAAGGAGCTGAAGAAGGTCCAGCGCGGGGCGCCCGGGCGGGGCGGATGCGCCTTGGCCTGGGCCTCGTTACGCTTGCGCTGCGCCAGGAAGCCGCGTACGAGCGAGCCGTACTCCTGCTCCATTTCAAGAAGCTGAGGATAGGTCGCCAGCGTTGACATGGTCTCGACGTCGGATCCGTTGACCCCGCCGACCAGCGGTTCTGCCAGGCGCTGAAGACACTCGCGACCCAGGCGTCGGGTCACCAGCGTCGCGATGCTCTCATCAACCGGACCGGTATCCGGCTGCTTCTTGCGCGGCTTGATGAGGTCGCCCAGCATACGGAACTTGGCAGGCCAGGAGTAGAGCTTGGTGGTCGCCATCGGCAGGATCTTGGTTGGGGCAAAGAGCATGATGCCATCGGGCAGTTCGACCAGCTTGCCGTCCTTGACCAGATAGGTGCCTTTGTTGTCTTCGTTGGTACCACAGATCGCGTCTTCGATGCCAAGCTCGGTTGCCAGGCGCTTGACGGAGGGCTTTGTGGTCAGGTAGGAATCGCTGCCCCCGTCGGCCACCAGCCCGCCTGCGCGGTCAGTCCAGAGCTGCCCGCCAATGCGCGCCGACGACTCCAGGACCTGGAAGTCAAGGTCAGCACCGGCGTCCTGGGCGCATTTCAAACGCCAGGCCGCCGTCAGCCCGGCGATGCCCGCCCCGATGACAATGATGTGCTTTGTCATACCGTTACTACCTCGTTCATTTCATCAGCTGTCTGGATTCTGCGACTTCGCGCAGAATGACGAGGGGGCGGAGTTGTCGTGCTGCGGACAGGCGAGGGGCGGGTTGTCGTGCTGCGGCTTCGCCTCTGCTTTCAGTGAGCGGGATGCTACCTGGATGTAGGCGGCCAGCGCATCGTCAGCGGCGCCGAGCGTGTCGGCGCGGCGGTACGCAAGGCCCGCCTCCTCGACCGCAGCCTTCAGCTTGATATCGAGGTCGTAGAGGACCTCCATGTGATCGGTCGCAAAACCAAGCGGGCAGACCACGATGGTCTTCGAGCCGAGCGTGCGGGCATACTCCAGCGCCTCGCCCACTCCTGGCTCCAGCCACTTCGCGCCACGCGCGCCCTGCGAGGTATAGGCGCAGAACCAGAACGTGCGCTCCTGCGCAGGAAGGGCCTGCATCACCTGCTCAGCCGCCGCCTGGAGCTCGCTGTCGTAGCGCCCGGTATCCTCGCTGCCATCAAGCGGGAGTGAGTGCGCGGTATAGACGACCAGGGGCTCGTCTGCCCCGGCAAGCGCCGCTTGCAGGCGCGTGGCGGTCGCCGCCACATATTCAGAGCTCAGGCCAATGGGTTCAGCGGCAATGACCGTGCAATCCCGCGCGCGGGCCAGCGTACGCAGCTGCTCAAGCGGGGCAAAGTAGGCGGAGTTTGAATGGAAGGGTGTCAGCGACAGATAGAGCAGGCGCTTGCAACCGGCGCCCGTCAGCGTGTCAACAGCATCGGCAATCAACGGCAGCGAAAACTGAAAGCCCGGCTCGACTACGTCAAGCGCAAGCTCTCCGCGCTCAGAGGCCGCCCTGAGCTTGCCAGCAATCTCATCTGCGATACGGGGGAGCGGCGAAGAGCCGCCCAGCAGCTGGTACTTTTCCAGACCCACACGCAAGACCGGCCCCGGCACGGGCGCGCCGCCAAAGATGCGCGCAAACATCGGCCCGACTTCCTCAAGATCGCGCGGTCCGCCAAAGCCAACAAGCACCGCACCCGTCTTCACGGCGCCGCTCACTGCGCTGCGCCGCCCCGGATGCATGCCGACTGCTTCTTAACCGCTGCAACAAAATGCCGGGCGCGCGCTGGATCGGTGTGCTTACTGATTCCGTGTCCCAGATTGAAAATATGTCCCGGACGCGTCCCGACTGCCGCCAGGATCTCGCTCACTTTCGTGTCGATGACCTCCTCGCTGGCAAAAAGCGCCATCGGATCAATATTGCCCTGAAGGGCAAAACGCGGCGCAATTTGCTCAACCGCGCGCGCCATGTCAAGACGCCAGTCCAGCCCGATGACGTCGCCGCCAGCGCGCTGCACCAGGTCAAGCATCGAGGTTGCCCCGTTGGCAAAGTGGATCAGCGGCACCCCGCCGGGTACCTTTGCGTCCCCATAGGCCTTGACCTCGTCAAGCACCATCTTGGTATAGGGCAGGACCGAGCGCTCATAATCGCGCGGCGCCACCGATCCCACCCAGCTGTCAAAGAGCTGCAGCACCTGCGCGCCCGCGTCGATCTGGGCGCAGAGGTAGGCGCTTACGGTCTTTGCAAGCTTTGTCATAAGCGCGTCCCAGGCCTCAGGCTCATTGAACATGAAGGCCTTGCACAGCTGGAACTCGCGCGTACTGCCACCTTCGATGGCGTAGCTGGCCAGGGTGTAAGGCGCGCCCGCAAAACCAATAAGCGGCACGCGTCCCTCCAGCTCATGGCGCAGCAAGCGGTGCGACTCCATCACGTAGCCCATGCTCTCAACCGGGTCCGGTACCCCAAGCCTGGCCACATCGGCGGCGCTGCGTACCGGATTGTCAATGACGGGGCCCTTGCCGCTTTGAAAGTCGATTTCAAGACCCATGCCAGGAAACACCACCAGGATGTCGCTGAAGATGATCGCCGCGTCAACGCCAATCAGGTCGACCGGTTGCAGGGTGACTTCTACCACAAGTTCTGGCGTATAACACATTTCAAGAAATGTGTGCTTTTCGCGCACCGCGCGATACTCCGGCAAAAAGCGTCCGGCCTGGCGCATCATCCAGACTGGCGTGCGTTCAGTTTGCTCGCAACGCGCGGCGCGTATCAAAAGATCCTGTTGGGCCATATATGCCATATATGCTATATCTCTCTTCTCACAACAAAAGGGACCAGGGGAGGCCCTTCTGCTACTCCGCGTGACAAAAGGGGCCTGGCCCCTTTTGTCACCCTTTCTCTCGAACTGGGGCGCTCAAGGCGCCCCAGTCTGCTAAAACATTGTTTACCGCGTCCTACTTATTAGGGCGGGTCTCGATGATCTCATCGACCACCGACTCATCGACCAGCGTTGACAGGTCGCCAAACTGCTCTTTGTCAGTGATGCCCGCGGCGATCTTGCGCAGAATGCGGCGCATGATCTTACCGCTGCGGGTCTTAGGCAGCTCGTTTACCACGTGGATGACGTCTGGCTTCGCGATCGGGCCGATGTTGCGGCGCACGGCGCCTGCCAGACGCTGCGACAGCTCCGGGCCAGCCTCTACCCCATGCTTCATGACGATGTAGGCGTAAATGCCCTCGCCCTTGATCTCATGTGGGAAGCCCACCACCGCAGACTCAGCAACGCCAGCGGTGCTGTTCAGCGAGGCCTCGACCTCTGCCGTGCCAATGCGGTGCCCGCTTACGTTGATGACGTCGTCAACGCGGCCCTTCAGCCAGAAGTACCCGTCCTCGTCTACCATCGCCGCGTCGCCAGAGAAATACAGGCCCGGGAAGGTGCTGAAGTAGGTCTCCTTGAAGCGCGCGTTGCCCGGATCATCCCACAGGTGGCGCACCATCGACGGCCAGGGGAACTTAATGCACAGGCGCCCGTCCTCGCCCACCGGGACCTCCTTGTGGTCCTCGCCCATAACAATCGGCTGCACGCCAAAGAAGGGCAGCGTTGCCGAGCTCGGCTTCATCGGGGTGATCCCCGGGAGGTTCGTAATCATGTGCGCGCCGGTCTCTGTCTGCCACCAGGTATCGACGATCGAGCAACGCTCATGGCCAATCTCGTGATAATACCACTCCCAAGCAGCCGGGTTAATGGGCTCGCCCACCGAGCCGAGTATGCGCAGGCTTGACAGGTCATAGGTGGCCGGGAACTCGTTGCCAGAACGCATGAGGCTGCGGATGGCGGTCGGCGCCATGTAGAGCTGGTTGACCCCGTGACGCTCGACAATATCCCAGAGACGCCCGGCGTCAGGATAGGTCGGGATGCCCTCGAACATGACGCTGGTCGCGCCCTGAGAGAGCGGGCCGTACACAATGTAGGAATGGCCGGTGACCCAGCCGATGTCTGCCGTGCAGAAGTAGACGTCATCGTCATGCAGGTCGAAGACATACTTGCTGGTCATCGAAGCTCCCAGCAAATAGCCAGCCGTGGAATGCACGATCCCCTTGGGCTTGCCGGTTGATCCGGAAGTGTACAGGATGAAGAGCGGATCATCCGCATCCATCCACTCGACTTCACAATGACGGCTGATGTCCTTGCGCGCGACTTCTTCGTGATAGTAGACGTCACGGCCTGGCTCCATATTGACCTGCTGCTGCGTGCGGCTGACGACGATGACCTTTTCGACCTCCGGGCACTCAAGCAGCGCCTCGTCTGCCTGTGCCTTGATGGGGTTGAGGCGCCCGCCGCGCATGCCGTTATCGGCAGTAATCAGGACCTTTGCCCCTGAGGCCTGGATGCGGTCACGCAGGGCCTGGGCAGAAAAGCCGCTGAAGACGATGGCGTGGATGGCGCCAATGCGCGCGCAGGCAAGCATCGCAAAGGCGAGCTCCGGCACCATGGGGAGATAGATCGCAACGACGTCGCCCTTGCCGACCCCGTGTGACTTTAAGACATTGGCCAGGCGGCACACGCGGGTGTACAGCGACTGATAGGTGTAGACCTTGCTGCGGCGCTCATCGCTTTCCCAGATAAGGGCCGCCTTGTTGCGCCTGCCATCATGCAGGTGACGGTCGATGCAGTTGTAACTGACGTTGGTTTTTCCGCCCTTGAACCAGTTGATATGCAGATCGTCGCCAAAGCTCCAGTCTAAGACCTCGCTCCAGGGCTCTTCCCAGTGGAGGAATTGCTGGGCTTGTTCCCCCCAGAATTTCTCGGGGTCCGTGATCGATTGCTTGTAGAGGTCTTCATAGACGGCCATTGAATCGATCCAGGATTGTTGTCGTACATACTCTGTTGGTTCATAGACAGCACCGACCTTTGCAGTCGGGGTTGCGGCAGAAACCTGGGATTTTTGCTGGTCGCTCATAATGGGCTCCTCTCTCGTTAGCGGAGGCAAGCCTGCGAAGAATTGCACGCTTGCGATCGCAACTGCGTGCTCTCTATTCTCTCATAGCACACCGGAAATGCTACCATTCACCTTCGTAACACTTGTTGCAGAGAAAATCAGGGGGGTGCGCTGGGGAGACAGGGGGACGGTTCTTCTGTCTCACCGAAGGCGTTACTTGTCAGAACATTGAGGCATGAGACAGAAGAACCGTCCCCCTGTCTCCCCAGCTCTGGTCTCTTCCCAACTATACTCCGTCTTTAGTTTTTCGAATTCTGCCTGGTTAAGAACAATAAAGCCCGCGCACCAGTAGTTTGGATATCTATCCCCAGGCTTGGCACTCTTCCAGTAGCATTTCTTCATCCCTTTGATCCCGCGCCCAAAATTCTTCTGCAAAGGCTCAAGGTCATGCCTCCAGGCAACAGTTTCTAAATGATCACGCGGATCATCCATCGGGAGAATTACTGCGGACAAAAGGCCCTTTGGAAGTATCAAGACAATAGACACCACAACAACAGCGACGAGCGCTACTATGCTGACGCTAGTAATAAGTACTATCTTTTCCCGCTTCTTCATTGCAGCTAGACTACTACATTTCAACGTCAACAAAAATAACACCATGGTTAAAATCAAGACAAATGTCGCCCATGAACTCCCCCTGAAATACCTTATTTTCAAAATCAACATTGGTAGCCCAGTCAAAATCATGGTAACCCGTAATTTCTGGTTTTAGGCCTTGTGGAAAGTCAATTTCTGTCTTTTCCCAACTATACTCCGCTTTCAGTTTTTCAAGTTCGTTCTGATCCAGAACAATGAAACCTTTTATGTAGGTTTCTCCCCCAGGAAGAACATCAGAACCAATCGTATCAGTCTTCCAATAAGCTTTCTCCATTCCTTTGATTGTGTCTCCAAAGTCCACCTGTAAAGGTTTTAAGTCATGCCTCCAAACAACTTTTTCTAAATGGGCTCTGGTATCATGCGCAGGATGAACCATTGCGCTTAAAAATCCTTTTGGAAATACCAAGACAATGAACTACCCCGCGGCAGAGACCGCGGGGTATCAAAACAGCTCCGACTGTTGCACCAATAGCTGCTCGTAGTCCTCTTCCTTGTCTTGGTTTTGCACGTATCTCCTTATGGTATCTTCAGCTCTGCCTACTGTTGCAACATAATAGCCGTCTGTCCAAAATTCTCCTCCCCAAAGTTTCTTTTTCACTTGGGGACAACGTGTGAATATCTCTTTTGCCGTAATGCTTTTTACCGTTCTGATTATTTGAGCTGGAGCAAGTCTCGGTAGCGCCTGTATCAAAAAGTGTACATGATCTTTATCTGTACCAACTTCCAGAAACCGCATATCATAGCGCAGCTCTATCTGCTGACATATGTCTTTTAACTCTGCTTCAACTGTTCCGTCAAATACTACTCTTCGGTATTTTGCCGGACATACAAAGTGATACATCAGTTGCGACACATTATGTGATAGATGGATAACATCGCTCATACCTTACAGCTTAGCACCGCTGCAAGCAGCGGTGTATTGCGCAGCAGAGACTGCGGGGTATTAGACCCTCAGAGGAATAAATAACACGGTAGCAGCAACAAGCGCTACTACGCTGACGCTAGTAATAAGTACTATCTTTTTCCGCTTCTTCATGCTGGTTTTCGCATCGATAATCCTTTAACCACTCTAATTGCCTGTGATTGACCACCAATTTCCTTTGAGTCTTTTGATTTGGTAGGTGAGATTAGCATCCCTGTCCTCCGGTGGAACACCAGGTTTGAAACCATCAAGAGCGTACACTACCACATAATAGTCATTGTTAATATAAAATAGGACTTCGTTTTTAGAGAAGCGAATCGTGTCAAATTCGCCACCTGCATCAGAAAATGATTGATTTACACGCTCTAAACTTTTCTGTACTTGATCACTTAGTGGGATAAACTCAAGATTCTCTGAGTAAGCAAGCTTAAGCCCATCTGAACGGTCGACACCAATAAAAGCATCCTTTGGATAGTTATGCTCTTTGCTTTCCTTAAGAGCAAAATCCGCCAAAACCTGAAAATCCTTGCTGTATTGGTCGAAATTACTGACGTAGGTACGATACCTCGGCATGAGAAATAAAGCTCTATTCGCCCACAATCCCGACTCCACTGCATACACAGCAAGACCAGCGAATATTACGGCAAAGATTAGGCCGATGATAAGTAGTTTTTTCTTCATGTCAGTTCTCTCATCAACAATCCCGGGTCGCTCTAATCAGTTGCAACGGTCCACCAGTTTCCTTTGAGCCTTTTAATTTGATGAATAGGCGGATTAGATTCTTCGCCAGGTGGTGGAACATAGACTGGTTTGGAGCCATTCAGGGAGTACACGACAGCAAAGTAATCATTGTTAATTTCAAATGAGAGTCTGTCTTTATAGATAAAAATTGCACCAAATTCACCACCCGCGTCATGAAATGATTGATTCACACGCTCTAAACTCTTCTGCACTTGATCAGTTAATGAGATAACTTCAAAATCCTCTGAGTAAAAGAGCTTGAGCCCATCTGAACTGTCAACACCGATATAGGAACCTTCCGGATAGTCGTGCTCCTTGCTTTCCTTCAGAGCAAAGTTCGCCAATACCTGAAAATCCTTACTGTACTTGTCAAAATTATCTACGTAGATAGTACAAGTTGGTTGCAAAAACCAGGCTCTATTTGCCCATAACCCTGATCTCACTACGTAGACAGCAAGGCCGACAAATGCAAGCGCGACGGCTAAAGCGATAATAAGTAGTTTCTTTTTCATGTCATTTCACCTTACAGTGTCCCCGCGAAGGGAACATCAAATTGCATAACAGTAATAAATGGCTTATGTCTTCCTTTGAACCCTGTATAGTGTTGCAGTATATACCATGATTTGAACCCCGGATACGGGCCTTCAATATATTTCAAGTCGCCTTCGTCATCTAACCCAAAATGATCATAGAGTTTAAAGGTGAGAACTCCGCTATAGCTCTTGCCATTAAGGGTGTACGATTTCACGGTAATCTTGTTGCCCCACAATGAATTTACCATAAAGGTGAGCCCGGTACGTAAGTCTGAATTGGAATCGAGCAACGATCCTCTATTAAACACGGGCTCTTTGATTTTGTCCTTCTGCATTAAAGCGATGAGACGTGAAGCCTTGCCCCTTGCAGTAGGGCCCACAGTGTGATCATATTTCAACTTTGTAATATCTCCCTTGTTTTCCCGTATCGCCTGATTTAGGCACCCCTGCACACTCTCAATATAAGCTTGTGTAGTTGTATGATTTCTGACCTTTTGAGTCAGAGTTGGGTTGTTGAACGTACCGCCATCTCCTCTCAGAAATTTGTCAACCATACTCTGCGCAACGGTCTGCAACGAACCGTTGGATGCCAGTTTACACAAAATCTTAAGGTCGGCTGCAAGCATAACTTCATCATCACCATACTCACCCCATAATTTCATTCTTGTTATCTGATCTTTTGTCTTGTCGTTATACCTCAAATCCTTTGGTGTCGCAGTTGTTGTCCCGTCATCTGCTTCGCGGTGCTCCGTCTGGTAAACGCATACGTTTGAGACAGTGCTCACGACCGTAACGGTACAACTTGATGAAAGCTCCCGGTACCTCGCAGTAATGATTGCCTTGCCTCCTTTATTGCCCACAAGCACCCCGGTCGTTTTATTTACCGAGACCACACTGCTGTTCGAGCTTTCCCACGTCACTTTTGCCTGAGGAAGCGTCTCGACACTCGCTTTTAACTGAGCGTTTTGCGTCCACGTGTAGATGGTCTTTTCTTTTTGAAGCACAATTTTGATATCTTTGATGGTAACCTTCGCTGTCGCGGAGATATAGCGGGCTTTTCCACTTACTGTCGCATACTTATACTTTGCAGTAAGGGTCAGACTTCCTGGTTTATTGGTGGTAATTGTTACTGT